>JARFQE010000101.1 GCA_029287915.1 Arenicellales bacterium | reverse complement strand
GTTGTGTTTATTAACAAGCTGCAATATGGCTACAATGGTTTACAAGCATATTTCACATTGAGTTGTTGATACCCTCATTGGTTCGGCACTCCACCTTAAACCAGAAACCAATATTAACGTTTCATACACGTCCGCTTTGCTCGGAAGCAGTCGCTCAAGATAGATTAGTTTCACTACAAAATAAAATCTACACGACTGTCGTTACGAGGGTGGAGCCCCCATAAACAGTGGGTCTCAGATTCCAGTGGTAAATGAGAAATGGCAATATGGTTCAAACGGTCAAGCTAGGCCCACCCGACTCAACTGGTACAGATTAACCAATCACGTCTGAACACCCCGTAATAAGCGGCTTATCGCTATAACAAGGAAAGTTATTATCAGGAGTCGGCAGCGCCGAGAAGGGAAATATATGGTGGGCCTGGAAGGGCTCTGGCAATTGGGCCGGTTGCCAATGAAGTCTCTCGTGGATTTGATCTTTACTGGAACAGTCAGTGAGTGTATCCATTAGCGGCATTTAATCCGGATGAGCCTGTTACTGAAGAAAGGATCAGGGATTTCAGGAAACAGTCGGATGCTTACCTGGAAGAAGCCAGGACTTCTGAGTATGCAGAGGCCATTCGCAAGCTTGATATGCTCCAGATGGCCAGTATCGCCGGGTTCGATTTTACCTGGGGGAGGTGGGTGCTGGCCTATGATCAACCGGGCAAGGTAGAGGCAGATGAGATAAAAGAAGAAACACACCTTGCGCCACACTTGAAAAAGGCGATGGATAACACACGAACGGAATTAAACATCGTTTCACCGTACTTCGTGCCGGGCACAAATTTTACTGACTACCTGGTCGGCCTGGTCAAAAGCGGTGTGCGTGTTCGAATCCTGACTAATTCACTGGCCGCCAACGATGTCTCACTGGTACATGCCGGTTATAAACGTTACCGCGAGGCGCTGATCAGCGGTGGTGTTGAATTGTATGAATTTAAACCTATCAAGCACGCCGGGCCTGAAAAAAAGAAAGACAAAAAGAAGTGGACAGGCTCATCCCGTGCCAGTTTGCACGGCAAGTATTTTGGCTTTGATCAAGATTATGTATTCATAGGCTCATTTAATCTGGATGCGCGTTCTGTGGCATTAAATACAGAACTCGGCGTGTATTTTGAAAGCCCTGAATATGCGACTATAATTGCACAGCGATTCGACCAGCTTGCGATGATCAAGGCTTACCGTGTGTTACTGACCGATGAGGGTGAGATGGAGTGGCTCACACTGGAGAATGGTAAGGAAGTCCGGTTTGATACAGAGCCCGAGGCGGGTTTCTGGAAGCGCTTCAGCACGGATTTCCTGTCGATCTTTGTACCGGAAAGCCAGTTGTGATCCGGTATGTTTTGTAATAATAGTATGGATTTCATGGTATGAAAAAACTGGGCATTGCATTGGGGGGTGGCGGCGCCAAAGGTGTCGCCCATGTGCTGATGCTGGAGGCGCTCGAAGAGCTGGGCTGGCAACCTTACTGCATTTCCGGCACCAGTATCGGCGCGATTGTTGGCGCACTCTACGCCTCCGGCAACAGCGCAAGGGTATTGCGTGACGACCTGACCGCGGCTTCGTTGTCGGAGGACGGCAGCCTTATTGACGATATTTTTACCAGGGATCTTTCACGCTGGTGGCACATGCTGGAATTTAACTTTGACGGTAAAGCATTACTGGACGTCAAGGATTTTCTTGCCCGACTGCAGTCGAGACTCAAAGTCACCACCTTCGAAGAACTCGCAATCCCGTTGCGTGTTGTAGCCGCGGACTTCTGGCGGCGTGAGCCGGTCGTGTTCGATTCGGGCCCACTACTGCCAGCGGTGCACGCGAGCATGGCGCTTCCCGGTGTCTTTCCGCCGGTGCAGATAGACGATCGGGTGCTCATAGACGGCGGTGTTGTCAATCCTGTGCCTTTTGATCTGTTACCCGAGGAATGTGACGTGGTGGTTGCGGTTGATGTTATTGGCCAGCGTGAACCACACGGTGAAGATACCTTACCTTCGTTCGGCAACATGATTTTCAATACTGTACAAATATTTGAGAAATCGATTGTGCGCGAGAAACTCCGGCAGCGTGCACCGACCATTTATATCGAGCCCGAGATAACTGACATAAAGGTGCTGGAATTTTATAAAGCAGATCAGGTTTTTCGCCAGGCAGAACCGGCCAAGGAAAGGCTAAAGGCCGAGCTGGAGAAGCTGCTGGTTTAACCCGCATGCTACACCGGGAGCAAGATGAAGACTGTAAACGGGATCTGCAGTTCTTGTCATGTCCATGGTAAAAACCATGAGTCTTCGATTATATTTTCGGTATTATCGCTATCCTTTCTAACTGCTTGCGTAAAACACGGGTCAGATCCACTGCTGTCCCATTTACGCGTCATTCCCGCGAAAGCGGGAATCCAGTGGCTCATCGCGCATATAGTTTTCAAAGACTTGCTGGATACCCGCTTCCGCGGGTATGACATGAATTTCTTTTTGGAATTTCATGTTCTTTGGCTATTGCGGTTCATAAAGCCGCTGTAATAGCAGCCCTGAATTAAATTACCCAGCTATTATGTGGGACAGCAGTGATCCCGTACCCTTTACCCTTTTGTATAGATGGCTCTACTTAACTAAAATAAATAAGTAAACTTTCCCCATATTGCACATTTCAACTGCTTAGGCAATTTAAAGTGATATCCACCCTGAATCCAATGAATTTGTCAGATCGCTCAAATCAGATGCTATTGCCGTAGTCATTAACCATGTCTGCAGCAATTGTGATTCCAAAAAATCACGCCCGGCTTTTTGCACATCCAGACGATCACCGCTTTGAGATAATTCGTTGTTTTTTATAGATTCTCGCCTGGCGCATCGTCTTCTATGCAGAGTTGAAGATTGTTATCGATCTTGCGGCACTGAGTATAATGTTGTGGTTAGCCCACTTGTAAGCATTATCAAGCAGGTTTCCGTTCCGAGTAATATAAACCATTTACGTTTATCCGATGAGTGGTTTCACTTGACTTAATTTAATCAGTACACTGGCCCCATAATGCATGAATTGATTGGCATTGCTTGATGTAAGAAATGCCATTACATACTGGATTTAACATGAAAAACATACTAATTGGTACCAGCTTACTATTACTTAGCGGTAGCGCAAATGCCGTACCCGTCGTATACACTGACGAGGCATTGTTTCTTGCCGACCTGGCGGCACTCGGATACTCAGTCATCCATGAAAGTTTCGAGGATGATGCTGTGTGGTCTGATTCTCGCAATACGGTGAGCAACCCTGGGAGCATACCGACTGTAACCAGCCAGGGGATCGTGTGGACATCGAACTATACCGAGAACAACATCGCCACCGGTGATGTGGGTGGCAGCGCACCGGACGGTATGTATGCGATCTACTCACTTCCCCATGGAAAGACGACGGACTCAGGACTGTATTGTGATTCCGCTCAGGATCCAGATATTCCAGTCGAGTGCTATCAGAACGACGGCCTAAAAATCGGATCCGAAACTGGCGACATTCTGTACGCTTTTGGCGGGCGAATCGATACAGCGAATGATGGAAAGGTCACCTTCTTACTGGATGGAGTCGATATCAACAGTAACGCCACCGACAACATTGACAACTGGCAGCGTGAGGGTGTGTTGGCCGACAACTGGACATTTGTTGGTGTGATTGACACCGATGGTTTCCACACCGCCGAACTCCTTGAATTGAGGGGAAAAGATTTTCAGCAAGTACTCCTGTTCGCAGATGACTTTTCTATCGGCGTACCAACAGTTGCAGCACCGGTTACAGGCACTGTTACTGGTATCTACCTGAATTATACTTTCTGCAAAAATTTCACCACAGTCTCCACGGCACTGGATCCTGTATTTGGCGCCACTACAAGCTGGAATTGTACGGACAACGGCCTCACCACCGCCAGCGGCGAAACAGCAATGGCAGTCGTGCTGGGCGCTAAAAC
>JARFQE010000093.1 GCA_029287915.1 Arenicellales bacterium | reverse complement strand
TAAGGTGTCGCAGGCATTCACGGTATTCTTACCGGTTAAATCTGTAGGTGTTGTTGGTGATAACAGGCGCTATCAATTCGTTGTTGCACTCAGAGCGGTAGAAACTATCGATTTTATGACAGCACGCTGGGCACATCTGCCATATGACTTCCTGGACCTGGTATCACGTCGAATCATCAACGAAATAGATGGTATATCTCGTGTCAGTTATGATATCTCGGGAAAACCTCCCGCTACCATTGAATGGGAATAGCATGTCAATTGATGAATCCCACGAAAAAGATCTGTACTGGATGACAAAAGCATATGAGCTGGCATTAAACGCCGCTGACAATGGTGAAGTGCCGGTTGGCGCCATTCTGGTCGATGATGATAATCATTGCATAGGCAAGGGATGGAATCAGCCTATATCCGGACATGATCCAACTGCGCACGCGGAAATAATAGCTCTGCGCGACGCTGCTTTACTCCTTCAGAACTACCGATTACCTGAAACGACCCTCTATGTCACACTTGAACCATGCACGATGTGCGGAGGTGCAATAATTCATGCACGAATCAAGC
Organism: Arenicellales bacterium; assembly: GCA_029287915.1. Taxonomy (GTDB): domain Bacteria; phylum Pseudomonadota; class Gammaproteobacteria; order BMS3Bbin11; family BMS3Bbin11; genus BMS3Bbin11. Next base: position 20,235 of record JARFQE010000093.1, on the reverse strand, counting down.
GTCTTGTCTATGCGACGGCCGACCCACGTACTGGATCCGCTGGCAGCGTGTATAATCTGATGAATTCACCCCACCTGAATCATCGTGTCAGTGTTAGTACGGGGGTGTTGCAGCACCAATGTTCATCTTTACTAAAAACATTCTTTCTGGAGAAAAGAAATTAAAGTGAGTAATACTATGATGAAACTAGCCACCTTTGTTATGTTGTTTTTATCCTGCCTGGCAGCGTTTGCAGAAGACTCTGCTAAACAACCTGATGTTGATATGCAGGCGATCAAAGTCTCGGATCATGTCTGGTATGTCGAAGGTAAAGCAGGTACTGCAACTGAGAATGAAGGTTTCGTTTCCAATGCTTCATTTATTATTACCGGGGATGGGGTTGTATTATACGATTCCCTCGGAACCCCGGCGCTGGCAGAATTATTATTAAAAGAGATTCGCAAACTCACCAACGAACCGATCCGCAAAGTAATAGTGAGCCACTATCATGCCGATCACATATATGGCCTACAGGTTTTTAAAGATGAAGGCGCAGAAATACTCGCGCCAGCTGGGGTTATCGATTACCTCAATTCTGACAGTGCAAACAGCCGTCTTCAGGAAAGGCGTGTCAGTTTGGCACCATGGGTAAACGAAAACACTCGTTTAGTGGCGCCTGATCGGTATATTAAAGAATCAGAAAAATTCAAACTGGGAGAAATTGAATTCACCATTTCTGCATTAGGTTCTGCTCATTCAGAGGGTGATCTAACACTATTTGTAGAGCCGGACAAAGTGTTGTTTTCCGGTGATGTCATTTTTGATGGACGGATTCCATGGCTGGGTGATGCCGATACGGTAAACTGGCTGGCAACATTGAATAACATAAAAACAGCAAAGCCTGTTGCAATTGTCCCTGGTCATGGAGGGCTTTCAAATGATCCAGAGGCATTGATCAAGTTAACTTATAACTATCTCAAATTTGTCCGAGAGAAAATGAAGGCAGCGGTAGATGACTGGGTACCCTTCGATGATGCCTATGATGAAGTAGACTGGGGGGAATATGAGTATCTTCCTGCCTTTTTCGAGGCTAACAGGCGTAATGCTTACCAGGTATATCTGTCACTGGAACAGGAAAGTTTGGGTAGTAAATAAGTGGTACCGGAGGTCGGACTCGAACCGACACGAGCAAAGCTCACGAAATTTTGAATCTCGCGTGTCTACCAATTCCACCACTCCGGCGCGGCAACCGAAGTATATCGGATTCTGTGTTACTGGCAAGTTTTGTCTGGTGCTTTCAGTAGATGGTAATTATTGGCTGTCGCGGTGTTGTATGCTGCGTTAAAATTTGTCCTCAACAATAGCTGCACATTTCTGAAATGCAAAAATCCGACTTCAGTTTTCAGTTACCGGAGGAACTGATTGCCCAGGCCCCGTTGCCCGTTCGTAGTGAGAGTCGTCTACTTGTCTGTCATCGTCATTCGTCTGAAGTTGAAGACAGACGATTCAATGAGATTACAAATTATTTACAGCAGGGAGATCTCATTGTTTTCAATAACACGCGTGTCATTCCGGCCAGACTATTTGGCAAAAAGGAAACTGGCGGCAAGGTAGAGATACTGCTGGAACGAATAGTTGGCGAGAATCACTTCATTGCCATGCTACGTTGCAGCAAGACGCCACAAATCGGGCAGAAAATTCTTATTGGGAATGACCGTATCCTGATCTATGAAGGAAGAAAAGATGATTTTTTTCTGTTTAGTAGTGAGCAGGGTAAACTGTACGAGCTATTCGAGAAGCATGGACAAATGCCTTTACCTCCATACATACAGCGCCAGGCTGATGCGATGGATAAGGAACGCTATCAGACTATCTTTGCACAGAATCCCGGAGCAGTAGCCGCGCCGACAGCAAGCCTGCATTTTGATGAGGCCATCCTGCAGGATCTGAAACGTAAAGGCGTGAATACTGCTGAGATTACCCTGCATGTCGGTGCAGGGACTTTTCAGCCGGTACGTGTTGATGATCTTGATCAGCATATTATGCATGCTGAAATTTTTGATATACCGGCACAGACCGTAAAAAAAATACAGCATACTAAAAAAGCAGGCGGCAGAGTGTTTGCAGCGGGAACAACCAGTTTACGTGCACTGGAAGCAGCTTCCGTTGACGGTGAACTCAAACCGATGTCAGATGTTACCCGCTTATTTATTACACCGGGGTTCAAGTTCAACACGGTTGATGGCTTGATCACAAATTTTCACCTGTCTGAGTCAACATTGCTGATGCTGGTTTCTGCGTTCGCAGGTGTCGATGAAATCAGACATATCTATCGCCATGCTATAAAGAATAAATACCGTTTTTTCAGTTATGGTGATGCGATGATCATTCTTCCTCAGGCCCCGATACGTGAAACTTGATATTCATCATACTGCTGGCAGAGCGCGCACAGGAAAACTCGTGTTACCTCGTGGTACTGTCGAAACCCCGGCTTTCATGCCCGTTGGAACCTATGGCTCCGTAAAAAGTATGACTTCAGAAGAGCTGATGGCTGACGGTGCGCAGATTATTCTTGGCAACACCTTCCACCTGATGTTGCGACCGGGGCTCGATATTATTGGTGCGCACAATGGACTGCATCGTTTTATTCACTGGGACAGACCAATACTCACCGATTCAGGTGGCTTTCAGGTCTGGTCGCTAGGCAAGATGAGAAAAATTACCGAGCAAGGCGTACGTTTTCGTTCTCCCATTGATGGCGCAGAGGTATTTCTCGGTCCAGAAAGGTCTATCAATGTTCAGCATGCCCTGGGATCCGACATCATTATGATATTTGATGAATGCACCCCATATCCGGCCACTGAAGATGAAGCAGCGTCTTCCATGCGTCTGTCATTACGCTGGGCTGAACGTTGCAAAAAACAGCATGGAGATCATCATTCTGCTCTGTTTGGCATCGTGCAGGGCGGCATGTATTCAGAGCTACGTACGGAATCGATAAATGGATTAAAAAAGCTCGGTTTCGACGGCTATGCTATTGGTGGTCTTTCAGTCGGAGAGCCAACCGAAGAAATGCTCAAGGTGCTGGAGGATCTGTGCCCCATGATGCCGATAGACAAACCCCGTTACTTAATGGGGGTAGGAAAGCCGGAAGACATTGTTGAGGCCGTTTTACGTGGTGTTGATATGTTTGATTGCGTATTGCCGACTCGCAATGCACGTAATGGCTGGCTGTTTACCCAATATGGTGATGTGAAGATTCGCAATGCGCAGCACGCGATGGATACGAGTCCTGTTGACGAAGATTGTTCCTGTTATACATGTCGTTATTATTCAAAAAGTTACCTTCGACATTTACAACGTTGTAATGAAATTCTTGGGTCACGACTTGCAACTATACATAACTTGCATTATTACCAGCAATTAATGCACGGATTACGCACCGCTATCGCAGATAATTCACTTGACCAATTTGTTGAGAATTTCTATATAAAACGGGGCACCCGCCCACCTGATGTGGCATAATCCGCTGTTTTTAATCTGGGGCAGGGAATACCTGCCATATTAATCTGATCATCTTACGGAAATTTTGAAATATTCCGGGATGCTGTGACTGGAGCATATTTATGAATTTATTAATTTCTGACGCCTGGGCACAGGCAGCTGGCACCCCTCAGCAGGGCAGTTTAATGTCCTTACTGCCTCTTGTTGCCATTTTTGTAGTATTTTACTTCCTGCTAATTCGGCCGCAGCAGAAACGGGCAAAAGAGCATAAAAAGATGACTGAAGCCATCGCAAAGGGCGATGAAGTCATTACTAATGGTGGAACCCTGGGCAAGGTTACTGGTGTTGGTGAAGCCTTTATTACTGTTGAGGTAGCGACGGGCGTGGAAATCAAGGTTCAACGTACGGCCGTGCAGGCACTGATGCCTAAAGGAACAATAAAATCAGCCTGACCTGGAAAATCTATGAACAAATACCCACTGTGGAAATATCTGATCATCCTGGCAGTTCTTATTGCAGGATTTCTGTATGCGCTACCGAACCTGTTTGGCGAAGACCCTGCGTTGCAGGTGTCTGCTTCCCGGGCAGCCATAATTGACGATAGTACTGAACGACAGATTATAAGTGTATTAAATGAAAAAGGTATATCTTTTCACAGCCTGCAAAGGCAGGAAAATGGTATACAACTTCGTTTCAAGGATACCGATGATCAACTGAAAGCAAAGGTGGCAGTAGAAAATGAACTGGGTGATAAGTACACAATCGCGCTGAACCTTGTGCCTGCCACACCTGCCTGGCTTGATGAAATCGATGCCAGGCCTATGTACCTGGGCCTCGACCTCAGGGGAGGGGTGCATTTCCTTATGGAAGTTGATATCGAGGGTGCAACACAGAACACAGAAAAAAGACTGGTCTCAGACCTGCGTACAGGAATGCGGGAGAAAAAAATACGCTATCTGAGTGTCAGCAGTACCAAAAGCAAAGGGATTCTGGTGGTTTTTCCTGACCAGGATCGACGTGCCCAGGGTCTTATTACCATAGAAGATGATTTTACCAGCGTTTCAGCTAAAGAAATCGAAAGTGATGGCAAACCTGCACTGCTGCTGAATTTGACTGAAGCGGCTAAGCGAGATATCAAGGATTACTCAGTCAAGCAAAACATGACTGCGTTAAGGAATAGAATCAATGAACTGGGGGTAGCGGAACCTATTGTGCAGCAACAGGGGGAGAATAGAATTGTTGTGCAGTTACCGGGCATCCAGGACACAGCACGGGCAAAAGAAATTATAGGTCGTACGGCTACACTTGAGATCATGCTGGTGGATGAGAAAAACAGCGGCAATATACAAGCAGCGCTCGAGGGTAGGGTCCCGGTCGGTTCACGTCTCTATCGTGACCGACGAAATGCACCAATTTTACTTAAAAAAGGCATAGTTTACTCTGGCAACAATATTATTGATGCCTCAGCGGGTATCGATTCACGTAATGGCAGTCCTGTCGTTCATATCACACTGGATGCTCGCGGCGCTTCCATTAATCAGCGTGTTACCGGCGACAATATTGGTAAACGTATGGCAGTTGTTTATGTTGAACAGAAAAGTGTCATAAAGAAAGATGAGCAGGGGAATGTGGTGACGGACGAGAACGGTCGGCCGGTTAGAGTTAAAAGTCGGATCGAGGAAGTAATTACCGCTCCTGTAATTCGAGATCAGTTAGGAAAACGTTTTCAAATTGAAGGCCTCGACAGCATTAAGGAAGCCCGTGACCTTTCATTGCTTTTACGAGCAGGCGCGCTGGCTGCACCCATTGAGATTGTTGAAGAACGCACCATAGGGCCAAGCCTCGGTAAAGAAAATATACGCACCGGCTTTCTGTCAGTAATGTATGGTTTAGCAGCTGTACTCATCTTCATGGTTATTTATTACCGGGTATTTGGAATAGTAGCTGATGTAGCGCTGGTCACGAATCTGGTATTGATGGTGTCAGTTTTATCATTATTCCAGGCCACCTTGACGTTGCCAGGTGTGGCTGGGATTCTGCTGACTGTTGGTATGGCCGTTGATGCAAATGTATTGATCTTTGAACGGATAAGGGAAGAAATACGAAATGGTGTAACGCCACAGGCTGCTATCCATGCAGGTTATGACAAGGCATTTTCAACCATTATCGATGCCAATATTACAACTCTTATCGCCGCTATTGTTCTGTTCAATTTTGGTACCGGGCCAATCAAGGGATTTGCTATTACCCTGTCTATCGGGATTCTAACTTCCATGTTCACATCTATCATGGTAAGTCGTGGAATCGTTAACAAGATCTATGGCGGCCGCCAGATCAAGAAACTGGCTATCTAGGAGCGAGAAGATGATTGAAATCAAAGGCACAAAAATTGATTTTCTCGGCAGACGCAGGCTGGCTCTGGGCCTTTCTATTTTGTTGATAATCATTAGCCTGGCCTCATTGGCTATTCGGGGTTTGTCCTTCGGTATCGATTTTACCGGCGGCACGCTGGTTGAGGTTGCCTATCAGGACGCCGTCGCTATTGATGATGTTCGAGACACGATAACGGCAGCAGGATTTGCTGATTCCATTGTTCAGTATTTTGGCACGGCAAAAGATGTGATGATCCGTGTGCCTGTTAGAAGTGATATGGAAGGGGCACAGGTCAGTGAAAAAATTATGCTATCACTGCATGAAAAGGAGGGTGAGTATGTTACGGATACTGATCCTACTACTAAACAACAGACCTGTTCAGCAAAGGGTCAGAGCCAGGTCTGCAGGGTACAGATGAGACGGGTAGAATTTGTCGGCCCACAGGTCGGTGATGAATTAACGAATCAGGGCGGGCTGGCGATGCTTTATGCCCTGTTCGGCATCCTTGCCTATGTAGCTTTTCGTTTCGAGTGGCGCTTTGCAGTGGGTTCAGTCGTCGCGCTGATTCATGACGTATTGATCACCATAGGAGTGTTTTCAGTTTTCCAGCTGGAATTCACTTTAACCGTGCTGGCGGCCATTCTGGCTATCATTGGCTATTCATTGAATGACACTATTGTAGTTTTCGATCGCATCAGGGAGAACTTCAGAAAACTGCGCAAGGAAACACCGCTGGAAATCATGAATCGATCATTAAATCAGACATTACCACGTACCATACTGACATCATTCACTACGTTGCTAGTTCTGATTTCTCTGTTCATCTTCGGTGGCGATATTATTCACAACTTTTCAGTAGCATTGATCCTGGGTGTTATTATCGGTACTTATTCGTCAATATATATCGCAAGCCCCACTGTATTGATGCTAGGTGTTTCGCGAGAAAATCTTCTACAAGTCAAGCAAGAAGGTGCCGATCAGAATGCGACTAACTGATCGTTTTGTACCTGAATTATTTCAATTCCAGAAGCTGGAGTAAGCATGTTTAGTCAAGATATGAAAATAGCCGGTTATGATGATGAGCTGGCCACTGCCATAGAAAATGAACAAATCCGACAGGAACAACATATTGAGCTGATAGCATCTGAGAACTATACCAGCCCTCGTGTAATGGAAGCACAGGGTTCAGTTTTGACAAATAAATATGCAGAAGGATATCCAGGACGGCGCTACTATGGTGGCTGTGAGTATGTTGATAAGGCAGAGCAACTGGCAATAGACCGTGTAAAGGAATTGTTTGGCGCAGATTATGCGAACGTACAGCCGCATTCCGGTTCACAGGCAAATGCTGCTGTCTACATGGCCCTGTTACAACCAGGAGACACCATTCTTGGTATGAGCCTGGCCCATGGCGGCCATCTCACTCATGGTGCAAAGGTCAATTTTTCAGGCAAACTGTTTAATGCTATCCAATATGGACTCAGTGATAAAACAGATGAAATCGATTATGACGAAGTCAGCAAACTGGCCATGGAACATCAGCCTAAAATGATCGTGGCGGGTTTCAGCGCCTATTCAAGGATTGTAGACTGGCAGAGATTCAGAGACATTGCTGATAGTGTCGGTGCATATCTATTCGTTGATATGGCACATGTAGCTGGCCTCATTGCTGCTGGTGTATACCCCAGCCCTGTTTCCATTGCAGATGTTACCACTTCGACCACACACAAGACCCTGCGTGGGCCCAGAGGGGGTATCATACTGGCCAGAAGCAATGAAACTATCGAGAAAAAGCTTAATTCTCTGGTTTTCCCGGGAACTCAGGGCGGCCCATTGATGCATGTAATCGCTGCTAAGGCGGTTGCCTTCAAGGAGGCACTCGAGCCAGGCTTCGAGGATTATCAGCAGCAGGTGGTGATCAATTCTAAAGCTATGGCTGAGACTATCATTGAAAGGGGATATCGTATCGTATCTGGTGGTACCGATAACCATCTGATGCTGGTAGACCTGATAGAAAAGGGTATTACAGGTAAGGATGCAGAAGCCGCACTGGGTGAAGCAAATATTACGGTTAACAAAAATGCAGTACCAAATGACCCAAAGTCTCCATTTGTTACCAGCGGAATACGCATAGGAACTCCTGCGATTACAACGCGGGGTTTTACCGAACAGGACTCTCGTGATCTGGCAGGATGGATGTGTGATATCCTTGATAACATTAATGATGAATCAATTATTTCGCAGACAAAGATTAAGGTTAACAAACTTTGTCGCGAACGCCCGGTCTACGAAGCGAATAGTTCGTAAAGCTTAATCAGGTTACCCAGAATACATGCATTGTCCATACTGTAGTACAGAAGAGACCAAAGTTATCGACTCACGTCTAACGAACGATGGTGGAGAAGTACGCAGGCGACGGGAATGCCTGAACTGTCATGAGCGTTTCACTACCTACGAAAGATCTGAGCTCAGTTATCCATCAGTGAAGAAAAATGATGGTTCTCTAGTTGAATTTTCAGAGGCAAAATTACGTACAGGGATCATGCGGGCGCTGGAAAAAAGATCGGTTGATATAGAGGGTGTTGATGCTGCAGTAACTCGCATCCTGCAGAAATTACTGGCCTGTAGTGATCGCGAAGTCGAATCCAAGCAGATTGGCGAATGGGTGATTGAAGAACTTGCGCTAATCGATGATGTTGCCTACGTTCGTTTTGCCTCAGTATATCGGAGGTTTCAGGACCTGGATGCTTTTCAGCAGGAACTTGACTTACTGAAACGCAAACGCAAAAAGAAAGAATCCAGCATCAGCATTGTTAAGGCCGGCAAACATTCCTGAACAGCAGGGAATAGCAATACAGGTATTAACATGTCTGCAGCAGATTTCAGTGCCGATGATCATAACTTCATGGCCCGTGCCCTGCAGCTGGCCAGGCGCGGCATTAATAGCTGTCATCCCAATCCCCGGGTTGGCTGCGTGCTCGTCAAACATGGTCAAATTATAGGCGAAGGCTGGCATGAAAAAGCGGGCCAGGCGCATGCGGAAGTCATGGCACTTCAACATGCAGGTAACGAGGCACGCGGTGCCAGGGCCTATGTTACTTTGGAACCCTGCTCACATTACGGTCGTACTCCACCATGTGCAGATAGCCTGATAGAACATGGAATAACTGAAGTTTTCATTGCCATGCAGGATCCAAATCCACTGGTTGCTGGACAGGGCATAGAAAAGCTCAGGCAGTCTGGCATAAAGGTGAAAAATGGTCTGCTGCAGCAACAGGCAATCGAGCTTAACCGCGGTTTTGTTAGCCGCATGGAATGCGGTCGACCCTGGGTGACAGTAAAACTTGGCGCATCACTGGATGGCCGGACTGCCATGAAAAGCGGAGAGAGCCAGTGGATCACAGGCCCACAGTCACGTGCTGATGTACAGAAATTACGTGCAGCCAGCAGTGCAGTTGTTACCGGGTCAGGTACTGTTCTGGCTGACAATCCATCGCTGACAGTGAGACTGCAGGGAACAACCAGGCAGCCGTTGCGAGTGGTGATGGATAGTCATCTCAGTATTCCAGACAACGCAAAAATCTTACATGACGGCTACCCGCTGCTGATTGCAACAGCAACAAGTGAGGATGATGCGCGATTTCTGGAGCTTAATAACAGGAACATTGATATACGTTCTTTTCCAGGGGCAAAAGGCCGTGTCGATGCTCTGTCCCTGCTTCATTGTCTGGCTGATGACTACTCGTGTAATGAGATACTGGTCGAGGCAGGTTCCGTGGTGTGCGGCAGTCTGCTGGCCAATCAACTAGTCGACGAAATCGTTCTTTACCTGGCACCTGTTGTCATGGGCTCTGCGGCCAGAGGGCTTTTTGATCTGCCCGGACTTGATACTATGGCACAAAGAATCCATCTGTCGGTAAAAGATATTCGAGCAGTTGGGCAGGACTGGCGCTTTACTGTGCAGCCGGATTATCAATACAAAACGGAGTAAATCATGTTCACCGGTATTATTCAGGCAACAGGTAAAGTCATTAATCTGCAACGGAAAGGTGATGATGCAAGTATCAGCATCAATACCGGTAAGCTTGATCTCAGCGATACAAAGGCGGGAGATTCGATTGCCGTCAATGGTGTATGCCTGACGGCAGTATCTGTTAGCCAGCATGGTTTTGAAGCTGATATTTCTGCAGAGAGTCTTTCCCGTACTGCATTAGGTCAGCTGACAGGCGATAGCCTGGTCAACCTGGAACTTGCAATGCGCCCGGATACTCGCTTCGGCGGCCATATAGTCAGCGGACATGTTGATGGTCTCGGTACCATACTAGACATTCGTTCAGCCGGTGAATCCATTATCCTGCATATACAAATACCCGGAGAGCTGGCCTGTTATGTGGCTGAGAAGGGTTCTATCACCATTGATGGCATCAGTCTTACCGTCAATAAAGTTCAACATAATGAATTTGAGGTCAATATCGTTCCGCACACGCAACAGGAAACAATCATTCAAAATTACAACAAGGGTAGCCAGGTAAATCTCGAGGTTGATATCATTGCACGTTACCTTGAAAGAATGCTTCAATGTGGAAAATTCAGCGCAGGTGATTCGAATAATGATGATTCACTGCTGGCAAAAATACACGACATGTACGATGGCGGCTCTTCTGCTTAACCATCGAACGGAAACTGAATATGAGCCTTGATAAGATAGAAGATATTCTTGATGATTTACGACAGGGGAAGATGGTCATCCTGATGGATGATGAAGACCGTGAGAATGAAGGTGATCTGCTTATGGCTGCAGAATGTGTCACGCCTGATGATATCAATTTCATGGCACGTTACGGACGTGGTCTAATCTGTCTCACTTTGACTGAAGATCACTGCAAGAAGCTTGATCTGCCATTGATGGTTAACAGCAATCGCACTCCCTATGCGACAAATTTCACCGTTTCCATTGAAGCAGCTGAGGGTGTTACCACGGGCATCTCAGCAGCGGATCGGGCGAAAACAGTTCAGGTTGCCGTCAACAAGAATGTACAGGCAGAGGACATCATTACACCGGGGCATGTTTTTCCCCTGATGGCTCAGAAGGGTGGGGTGTTATCCCGTGCAGGACACACCGAGGCTGGTGTAGACCTGGCTGCACTTGCCGGTTTTCAGGCGGCCAGTGTGATCTGCGAAATCCTTAAGGAAGATGGCACCATGGCGCGTATGCCTGATTTGCTTGAATTTGCCAAGCAACATAAGCTGCGTATCGGTACTATTGAAGATCTGATTCGATATCGCAGACAACATGATTCGTTGTTGCGTCGTGAAGGCGAGACACACTTTGATAGCAAGTATGGACGCTTTAAAGCTAATGTTTACCGTGATACTTTGAACAATCGCGAACATCTTGCTCTGGTACGCGGAAATATTAATGAAAACATCATACCGTTGATTCGTGTCCAGGTTCACTATGGTCTTTATGATTTATTGGGAGACTTGCGACAACAATCAAGCTGGACCATTAATAAAGCAATGAAGCGCATGGCAGATGAAGAGAATGCTGTGCTGGTTATTCTGGATAATTCTGATGGTAATGAAGGTCTGTTAGATAGATTGAGAGGTTCATTGCTGGAGAATTTAGACAAAAATCAGGATGACAGCGATAAAGATGATTCATCTGCAGACCCTGAAACACTGCGAACCTTTGGTATCGGTTCACAAATCCTGTCTGACCTGGGTGTTAAAAAGATGCGTGTAATAAGTGGTTCACCGCTTGTCATGCACTCGTTGGCAGGATTCGACCTGGAAGTGGTAGAATTCATTACCCAATAGTCATTACCACTAACATTTCGGAAATAAAAATGAGTCATATCAAATCGATAGACGGAGATTTCAATGCAGGAGATGCTAAGTTCTGCATTCTTGCCGGACGTTTTAATTCATTCATTGTTGAGCACCTCGTTGCAGGTGCTGTAGACGCACTGGTCCGGCATGGCATCAGTCATGACGATATTGAAATAATCAGGGTTCCAGGTGCCTATGAAATGCCCATTAGTGCGCAACGGATTGCGCAAACAGGACGCTATGATTCAATTATCGCACTGGGTGCCGTGATTCGCGGTTCTACTCCACATTTTGATTATGTTGCAGGTGAGTGCAGCAAGGGTCTGGCTCAGGTCAGCCTGGCTGCTGATATACCGATTATATTTGGTGTACTGACGACAGATACAATTGAGCAGGCTGTAGAGCGGGCAGGCACCAAGGCTGGTAATAAAGGCGCTGAAGCAGCTGTAACCGCCATTGAGATGATCAGCCTCTTTAACAAGCTTAAAGATTGATGTCGGGCAGTAGTCGCCATCTTGCCCGACGTGCAGCTATCCAGGCTCTGTACCAGTGGGATATGACGCAGCAATCGCGTATGGAAATTGAAAAACATTTTCTGTCCGATGATAGCCTGAAAAAATCAGACGCCGATTACTTTCATGAACTGATTCGTGAAATACCCAGACTGGTAGAAGAGTTAGATGCAAACCTGAAACCCTATATTGACCGTAACATCAATCAGGTTGATCCTATAGAAAGAGCTGTTTTAAGACTGTCAGCTTACGAATTACTACATCATGCTGAAATTCCTTATCGTGTGGTTCTAAATGAAGCTATTGAGCTGTCCAGAACTTTTGGGTCAGAGAACAGCTACCGCTTTGTTAATGGCATCCTGGACAAAATGGGTACCGAAGTTCGCTCGATCGAGGCAGCAGCAGGGCAATAAGTTCAGCTTTGGATGAATTTTCCCTTATTCAGCAGTTCTTCTCTGCTGCAGCTATAAACAATGGTGTTGTCCTTGGCATTGGTGATGATACAGCCATCATTAAAGCTGTGGAGGGAGAGGAATTACTTTTCACCTGCGACACGCTGATCAGCGGCGTCCATTTCCCAGTTGATACAGATCCCTATGCAATAGCTTACAAGGCACTTGCAGTGAACCTGAGTGATATTGCTGCAATGGGAGGTCAGGCCAGGTGGTTTACCCTTGCGCTTAGTCTGCCAGAAGCAGATCCTGACTGGCTAGAAGGCTTTTCCAATGGTTTATTTGCACTGGCGAATCAGTTCGCTGTGAGCCTGGTAGGCGGAGACACTACTCGAGGGGCGCTATCAATAACCATCTCTGTCATCGGCACGATTGCAGAAGGCCAGGCAATCAGACGTTCAGGAGCGAAGCCTGGCGATGATATCATTGTCACTGGCATGCCCGGTATAGCAGCACTGGCACTGGCAGAACTACAGGGTAGCATCAAGCAGGCAGAAGCAGATTCAGTATCATCACGAAGCAAACTTGATTTTCCCCAGCCTCGTTTGCTTGAGGGTCAATTTTTGCGCTCCTATGCCTCATCGATGATTGATATCTCAGATGGTCTGGCTGCTGATCTTGGCCACATTCTGCAAGCAAGTGGTTGTGGTGCTATCCTTGATACAGATCTGCTTTTAGAATCCCACTATACTGATATGCAATTACCTGCCGATAGAATCATTGATTCTATATTGTACGGAGGGGATGACTACGAGTTATTGTTTACTGTACCTGGCGCACTTACTCCGATGCTTATGAAGAGCTGGGACTTGACGTTTCCAGCGTTAACAAAGATAGGTGAAATCACTGCCGGTGAAGACCTGAAAATACTTGATAGCAGTGGGAATGTTATCGATATTGCATTACATGGCTATAATCATTTCCATGACAGAAAAAAACAGTAGCATCGATTCACCCTGTAAAGGAATCAGACGTGATCCTGTACACTGGCTGGCTTTTGGCTTCGGTAGCGGATGTATTCCCTGGGCTCCCGGTACATTCGGAACAATAACGGCGGTACCAGTCTTCCTGTTGCTTAATGGAACTACGTTATGGGTTTATCTGTCCATTACCATGATGATGTTCGTTATCGGCATCTGGATATGTGGAAAAACAGCTGAGAAACTGAATGTTCATGATCATCCCGGTATTGTCTGGGATGAGATCGTCGGTTACCTGGTCACCATGACCGCAGCTCCAACAGGCTGGACCTGGATAATTATTGGCTTCGTACTGTTTCGCATTTTTGATATTGTTAAACCCTGGCCGATTAGCATCGCAGACAAACGGATTAGTGGTGGCTTAGGTATCATGCTTGATGATGTTATAGCAGGAATATTCTCGTTGGTTATTCTTCAGTTAATTGCTTATTTAGGAATATTCTAATGTCAGAAAAAATTGATAAAACAGAAAAAGAGTGGAAGCAGGACCTGACTGCAGAGGAATTTGTTGTTTGTCGACAGAAGGGCACAGAGCGACCTTTTACAGGCGAATATTATGATTTGAAAGATGACGGGACATACTTGTGCCGTTGTTGTGGCAAACCACTGTTCAGTTCATCTGCAAAATATGACTCAGGCACTGGTTGGCCGAGTTTTTTTAAACCATCAACGGAAACGGGTGTTATAGAAGAGCAAGATAACTCCCATGGTATGACTCGTACAGAAATACAATGTAGCCATTGTGGTTCGCATCTTGGTCATGTTTTTCCCGATGGACCCCAGCCGACAGGTCTCAGATACTGCGTAAATTCTCTATCGCTGAAGTTTGAAAAGAAGAAAACATGACATTCGTAGAAAAAACCAGCATCGGTAAAATTAAACCATTTACTACCACTGATGGCTCCACGATTCGTGAACTGATGCATCCGTTTCGACATGGCAATCAAAATCAAAGTCTTGCTGAAGCTGTTATAGCTGTAGGGAGCATTACCAGACTTCATCAACATCACAAAAGCGAAGAACTCTATCATGTGGTCCAGGGAAAAGGGGAAATGACGCTGGGGGAAAAACGATTCCCTGTAAAAGTTGGGGATACCATCTGCATTCGACCCGCCACACCTCATCAAATAAGAAACATTGGAAAAGTAGATTTAAAGATACTGTGTTGTTGTTCACCACAATACTCAAACGCTGACACCGAACTGATTGGGTCATAGTCGATGATTATTAACATATTTATTAGATCCTTATAATGCCAAAAATCTATATAGCTGGTCACAGGGGAATGGTTGGCTCTGCTTTATTGCGTGCAGCCAGGAGCAGAAACTACCCAGAAATTATCACTCGTACCCATAAACAGCTGGACCTGTTGAATTCACAAGCGGTGGAAGAATTTTTTAACACCGAGAAGCCGGAATGGGTGTTCCTTGCAGCGGCAAAGGTTGGCGGTATATATGCCAACAATATCTATCGTGCGGATTTTTTACTGGAAAACCTTAAAATTCAAAACAACATTATAGAATCAGCATATAGAAATGATGTTGCTAAATTATTGTTCCTCGGCAGCAGCTGTATTTACCCAAAAAACGTGCCGCAACCAATAAAAGAATCAGACCTTCTTACATCATCGTTAGAGCCCACAAACGAACCCTATGCGATAGCAAAAATTGCTGGAATAAAATTATGTGGCGCCTTTAATGACCAGTATGGAACCAATTATATTAGTGTGATGCCATCAAATTTATATGGCATAGGTGATAATTATCATCCAGAAAATGCTCATGTAATACCGATGCTTATAAGAAGATTTCATGAAGCAAAAATCAACAACGACGCTACGGTGAGCGTCTGGGGTACAGGTAAACCAAGGAGAGAGTTTCTGTTTGCTGATGATATGGCTGAAGCATGTTTTTATTTAATGGAAAAGTATGATGCCGCTGATATAGGGGAATTGATTAATATTGGTACCGGTGAAGATATTAGTATTAAGGAGTTAGCCTTATTAGTGAAGAGGGTTGTCGGTTTTAAAGGTGATATTGTTTTTGATACCACAAAACCAGACGGCACCATGTTAAAGAGAATGGATGTTTCCAGGATTGAAAAACTGGGCTGGAAGTTTACAACAACATTTGAGGAAGGAATAAGACAGACATATAACGATTTTTTAAATAATCCGGATCTACGGAAATAATTTGCCTGTATAAATACTGGAATTGCATCGACTGATAAGCTTGCTGATTATTAAACAGCATTAACATTATCTTCAATAACTTTTATCTGCTTTTATTCAGGATATATTACTGTGCATATGGTGCTAACCAGCGAGTAAGAGCGGCCTGATCAAGAGCACCTGAAACGCGGTCTATTTCCTGTCCATTTCTAAATATAATCAAAGTAGGGATAATTCGAATATTATATCGTCCTGCAATATCATGGTACTGCTCTGTATCGACTTTAGCTAATATAATCTTCTTTGCCATTTCCGATGCTGCCTGCAAAAAAACAGGTGCCATTATTTTACAGGGACCACACCAGGCAGCCCAGAAATCAACAACAACTGGAAGATCATTTTTGCTGATGAATCGTTCAAAATTCTGACTGCTCAAATTTGCCGGTATGCCATCAAGGATAGATTTATGGCACTTTCCACAGCGAGGATTCTCAGCTATACGTTCAGAAGGCACACTATTTATCCCGCTACAGTGCGGGCAAACTAGATGAGTTGCAGACATACTATACTCCAAAATATTTAATACCTTTTACATGGAGTTTATTCTGGCTGATATCAAGTACTCGTGACAGAAGGCAAATGAAGGTGTAGAGTCCCAAACTTTTAAAAAATACCTGTAAAGATGATTAAATTAAAACTACATTGGCAGATTCTGATTGCCATGCTGCTGGCGGTCATTGCCGGTTTTGCAACGGGCACGGATGCAGACATAGCCGGAATAACTTTCTACTCGATATATGAATTTGTCGGGGGATTGTTTCTTAATGCCCTGAAAATGCTGATTGTTCCGCTGATTACTGCCTCGATTATCACTGGTGTGGCAGGTATAGGTATCGGAGATGGTTTTGGCAGACTGGGCGCAAAAACCGTTATCTATTACTTTACAACTAGCCTGCTGGCGATTCTAACAGGGCTGTTTTTTGTCAATCTCATCGTTCCGGGGGTAGTAAACGGTGTTCCTGCAGGTGGCCTGATGGGGCTTGAAGCAGATGTTTCAGAGATTGTAGCCAATTCTCAGGGCAGGGGTGCAAGTGATTTTTTAACTGTGTTCGAGCGCATGGTGCCGACGAATATATTCAAGGCAGCAGCAGAAGGACAAATGCTGGGCATCATCACTTTCAGCCTCATCTTTGCCTACTACATGGTTCGCATTCCTTCCAGGTATGCCACTGCAATGACAGATTTCTGGCAGGCAATGATGATGATCATGTTAAAAATTACCGAACTGGTAATGATGTTTGCACCGATCGGTGTATTCGCTCTGGTTGCTAAAGTCGTCGCCTCAACCGGTTTTTCAGCCATCATGCCACTGGCAAGTTTTGCTGGTACTGTTTTTCTGGCATTATTATTTCATTCGGTCATTACCCTGCCTCTGCTAATGGCTGCTGTTGGTAAAGTTCATCCCGTTAGACACTTTCAGGCAATGTTACCGGCCCTGTTGATGGCTTTCTCGACCAGCTCGTCTGCGGCTACACTTCCAGTCACACTTGATTCAGTCGAAAAGAGAGCAGGAGTATCTAACAGGGTGTCTTCATTTGTATTGCCACTAGGGGCTACGATAAACATGGATGGTACTGCCCTGTATGAATGCGTAGCAGTAATTTTTATTGCCCAGGCCTATGGCATTGACCTCAGCCTGGGGCTACAGTTTCTAATAGTAACAACGGCCTTATTGACTTCAGTAGGCGTGGCGGGTGTGCCAGCAGCCAGTCTGGTTGCTATAGTGGTGATTCTCGCTGCAGCAGGCCTGCCGGCGGAAGGGATAGGACTGATCCTTGCCGTGGATAGAATTCTGGATATGTGTCGTACTACAGTCAACGTGTTCTCTGATTCGTGTGGAGCGGTCATCATTGCTCGATCTGAAGGTGAAGATTCTGTGCTTGCAAAAATTCCTGATATACGCTGAACCTATTAGACTTTTATTTGTCTCATGCTGTGACTATTATATATACATACTGTCACAACGACTTTCCTATCTAATTAACCAACAAATCTAATATAAACTTAACGGCTGTAATTTATGAAACATACAATGCGCAAATCCTTTCTACTATCTCTTGTACTGATATTCCTTGGCAATTATGCAATGGCTGATGCCATTCCTTCCAAAATCAAGGCGCGACTTGATGTGGTTGTTCCCGGTTATGATGCCAGCTCAGTTAAACCGTCAGCTGTCCCCGGCCTCTACGAATTCGTTGGTAGCGGAAGAGTTCTGTATATTTCCGAGGATGGTCGTTACATAGTCAATGGCAATGTTATCGACATGGAAGGTCAACAGAACCTGACCGAACAGAGTCAAAGAAAAGTGACAATAAAACTGATCAATGGCTACGATGAGAAAAAGATGATTACCTTTTCACCAGAAGGGAAACCAAAGCATATTATTACCGTTTTTACCGATGTAGATTGTCCATATTGCTCAATGTTGCACAAAGAGGTACCCAAGCTCAACGACGCGGGTATCGAGGTTCGTTATCTGATGTATCCACGTGCAGGTGAAGGGTCGCCAACCTACCACAAATCAGTTTCCGCATGGTGTAATGATGATCAGCAGAAGGCAATCAGCGTTGCCAAAGAAGGCGGTGTAGTGGCCCGTAAGACCTGTGATGACCCGGTAAAGGAGCAATTTGAACTTGGTAAATTGATCGGGGTTACCGGCACACCGACATTGATTCTTGAAAATGGTAAAATACTTCCTGGCTTTGTTCCTGCCGCTCAGCTGATCAAGATCATCGACGATCAGGCCTGACAGAGGATATGTTTTTTTAATCTGCAGCCAGCTCTTTCCAGCGATAAATAATATCCAGGGCCTCACGTGCAGTCATCCTGTCCGGATCAAGTGCGCTGAGTTCATTCTCCAGCGGGCTTGATCTTTCATCGTTTTTTTCAGTTTTTGTGTCCGTTGCAGAATCGAAAAAAGATAACTGATGACTTTGGTGCTGTTTAACCAGTTCAGTCTCCAGCTGACGCAACTTATTTTTTGCCATGGCAATGACTGGCTGCGGGATACCGGCCAGCGAGGCTACCTGAAGACCATAGCTCTGGTTGGCAGGCCCATCATGCACCTGGTATAGAAAGGTGATGCTGTCCTTGCTCTCTACCGCGGTCAGGTGTACGTTCTTTACCGTATCAAGCTCATCACTGAGGCTTGTGAGTTCAAAATAATGGGTCGCAAACAGTGTGAATGCCCTAACCTGGCCGGCGAGTTCTTCAGCACATGCCCAGGCCAGAGAAAGGCCGTCAAAGGTTGAAGTCCCACGCCCGATTTCATCGAGTATTACCAGGCTTTCAGCAGTGGCATTGCGTAATATAGTCGCCGTTTCAGTCATTTCTACCATAAAGGTAGAACGGCCACTGGCGAGGTCATCAGAGGCCCCGATGCGGGTGAATATCCTGTCAACCGGGCCAATTGTCACCTTGTCGGCCGGCACCCATGAACCAGTATACGAGAGCAGGGCTATCAATGCCGTTTGCCGCATGTAAGTAGACTTGCCACCCATATTTGGCCCGGTGATTACCAGCATTCTAGCGCTTTCATCCAGCTCACAGTTATTGGGAACGAATGGTTTCGTGCTGTTTTGCTCCACCACTAGATGACGGCCACCCTGAATCTTAATTCCTGCTGAGCTGACATAGGACGGCGCAACAAGATTAAACCTTTTCGCATTAAATGTGCAGCAAGTAATGACATCTATGGTGGCGATGGCCTCTGCTGTTTTTTGCAGTTTCTGCAAGTCTTCAGTGATTTTCTCGAGCAGATCTGCGTAAATCTTTTTTTCCAGTGCCAGCGCGCGTTCTTTGGCACTCAATGCCTTTTCTTCAAACCTTTTCAGCTCCGGGGTGATGAATCGCTCGACATTTTTAAGTGTTTGGCGTCGAGCATAGTCGTCTGGCACCTTATCTGAATGCAGGCGGCTGATCTCGATGTAATAACCATGAACACGGTTATATTTAACTTTAAGGCCGCTGATGCCGCAACGCTCCCGTTCACGCGCCTCAAGCTCAAGCAGGTATTGACCGGCATTTTCCTGTAACGCCTGTAATTCATCCAGGTCGGCATTGAAGCCTCGCTTGATGACTCCACCATCACGTAACAGGGCAGGGGGATCATCGACAACAGCATCATTAAGGTATTCTGTTAATGCGGGATGGTGTCCAACATCTGACAACAACATAATAGTCAGTGGATTATCGAGCCCAGACAATGCATCATGCAGGGCAGGTAACTGGAATAGCGCCTGGCGCAAATAGCCGATATCGCTGGGTCGTGCAGACCTTAATGCGATACGTGGCAGAATCCGTTCGACATCACCAATATGACGAAGAATCTTATGCAGCTCATCGATATCTATCGTGTTCATCATCGCATCGAT
>JARFQE010000005.1 GCA_029287915.1 Arenicellales bacterium | reverse complement strand
GAAGTAAGCATTCTGAATATAGATGCGCTGCCTCGCGCGGGTGATGGCGGCGAGTTGTGTGCGCAGGATCTGGGAGTCACCGGGTTTGGTGTATAGCAGTCGAATCGGTATATGGTTCGGCAGTGGTTTATTAACAGGCTCATCTGGACGATAGAAGGTGGCTCGAATATCTCCAAGGAAGGACTGCAGACGCCAGGCCTTTTCAAAGTTGGTCTGTATCTCATCGACGATCGGACCGTGCAGTTCGACCATCAGGTCATGCCAGTCATAGCGATACTCACGCCCGATGTTCATGCCGCCGAGGTATGCGATGCGGTTATCTATCAGGATTGTTTTAGTATGATCGCCGGTCAGCCATGGGTTGAGTCCGATGCGAACATCGACATTTGAGTCGGTTTCCATGTAGCGAATAATTTTCGGCCGTGCTTCATAGTCTTCAGGCATGGACGCTGATTTGGCTGAGGCGGCACTGATGGTGCCGAGCCCATCAACCAGTATGCGTACCCTGATTTCCTTTGAGCGTTCTTTGAGCAGGTTGGCGATCTTCAGTGCATAGTCGTCGTTGTCAAAAATATACAGGCGGATATCGATGGATTCCTCGGCAGACTGGATCGCATCGATCAGACGGGGGAAGAATTTCTCACCATCGACCAGGTACTCGATCGACCCCTGAGACAGTGGTGAATAGGCAAGTTCGTTTAATTCCTGTTCCCATGCTTCGGGATCCATCGGTTCGTTGCCAGATACCGGTGGGATTGGCTGGGCCTGCAGGACGATGACAGACTTGGGGGTTACCGTGTCGACTACCTTATGAGTAACCAGGGTGAATAACCGTGCGATAGAGCCAATGGGCTGCCTAAAAAAAACTTCGACATGGCTCCTGGTGATATGACCGAGACCATGAGGCAGCATGTCGCCCTCAGGGTCGCAGCACTCTGTGTCTTCTGGTTCACGACGCAGGAAAATGACCTGGCCGGTATGATGGTTTGCATAGATGAACGGGTAACCATAGTCCGCAGTATCGCCGGTATTAAATAGCAGTGCCGGAGCATCGGCGCCCACTGCCGCTGCTCCCCTCGCAGCTACGATGTACTCACTGAGCAGTGGGGTCGCGTCGCTGAGTAGCTCACTAAACCTGAAGGTATCACTGGTACTCAGTTCTGCTGGCTTGTCCTGTAGCGTGACGGACTGTAACAGTCCATGCTCGTCGAAATAAAAAAACAGTTCCTCCTTTTTGAGAAATTCCACGACGATCCCCGTTCCCTGCTCCTGGGGTGTGATGCTGGCAAACAGCCGGTCACGGAACTCGCGCCATAGTGCAACACCAGCGACCGGTAAGGCTTTAAGCTCATGTGTTTGCTCGGTCCATTGCTCGGGGTCTATATAGGTTAATTGTGCAAGCGGAAGATCGTTAAATTGATCAATGGCCTTTTGCAGGTAGAGCGTGGTAGACGAGCCCGATGCAAGTGTTTCATCTGGTTCAGGCAATATCGCGAAGCTGTCTATGGTGTCCGACTGGTGCTGGAATTGAATGAATAACTGCCTGTCATTGGTATAGACCTGTTGTGCCAGCAGGACTGATGTATCGACAACGGTGTCGTCGATAACAATACTGGGCTGTGGTATTTCCAGCTCGGCAGGACCAGACGCGCAGCCAGTGAAAACACTGAGTGTGATAAAAGCAGCAATCACTGATTTAGCCATTAACGCTCCTGCATTTACTGTATATCGCCTTTATCTCAGTAGTTTGCCATGTTTTTCTGTTATCGACTAATTAATCAGTTTAGCCCTTTCTTATCCATAGTGTGTATATTGAGGTAGCCTGCTTTACCGGGTCTTGCCGAGGTGTATTAGCATTATAATCCAGCCAGTCAAAAAAGCCCTGCAACGCAGGGCTCTTGTCATTACAGGCGCTTGCCGGGTGATTACCAGCCGAAGCCCATTCCACTACCGTTGCCATTATTCCATGGTCCACGGAAGTCTGGTCCCCGATCATAATAGCCACGGCCTCTATCATCCCATGGTTGGTAGCGAGGTCCTCGGTCGTATCGTGGGCCAGAATCCCAGCCGGGACCGTCATTGCTGCCGAAACCAAAACCACTGCCTCTGCCGCTGTCCCATGGGCCACGGAAGCCAGGCCCCCGATCATAATAGCCTCGGTCCCTGTCACCCCATGATCCAAAGCTTGGAGCCGAGCCCCAGCCGGGGCCGTCGTTATTGCTGAAACCAAATCCACTTCCCCTGTTCCACGGGCCACGGAAGCTTGGCCCACTGCTACCGAAAGGTCGGTTGTAGCCGCGGTTGTAGCGCGGGTATGGGTTTCCACGATAGGCGGGTTGTGGTGCCTGAGCAGTGTTTGACTGCGTCTGTTGTGTGTTCGCTTGTGCTTGAGCGTTTGCAGGCGCCTGTGCAGAAGAAGTAGCCTGACCTGCCTGCTGACTGGCCGCGTTATCTTCCGCCAATACAGTGCCAGACTGGCTGCCAAGCAGTAGAAGGGTTGAAGCGGTGATTAACTTGAATTTGTTGAATCTCATATTATCTTCCTCTCATGGTTCAGTTGCGACTTTGGCAAAGCCTGATATTAAAAGAAAATACCATAAAAAAACAGTTTGAAGGATGATATTTAACTTGTTATCGAACAAGCAAAGGTGGCAAATTAACCGGGTGGGACATGTGATTGATATTGGCTAATACCATGATGTCTGGCAGGGTAGAGGTAGAATAACTGGTGCTATCGCTACTTATGCTTTCTATTGCACATCAATCATAACTTCGTTACGGCGTAAAAACGGTATCGTCCATGGCGGATTGTAGCCGGCCCAGCGAGGCTCGGATAATGGTGTTAAATCATTAGCGCTAATCCAGTCATTTAGTTCAGACGTTTTATTCTGCATGCTCTCTTCACTGGAGAAACCTGAAAACTGCACAACTGCGACTTTCATTGCCGGTATCTGTGCTAGTCTAACGTTATCTTCAACAGGTTCAGGTGCTGTATCAATCGTCAAGTCAGCGGGTAGTACGAAGGCGTAACGCCAGCCACCCTGGCTAGACTCCTGGAGCACAGGGGCAGTCATCGCGATTTCTGTGCCGGGACTGGTCTCTACCTGATCCGCGATTACCGGGACTGTCATGGCTATCTCGCTGTTCGAAATATTGTTTCCGGAAATATATGCAAACAGACGCCGGAACGCCTTGTTGCCAGCGTTATCAAAGTCGTCATCAATCGTGGTCTCAACGATGACCATGGGCTCATAATTGCGAAGCTCGAAATTATCATCTTTGCTTAGCACTGTGTAAGCGGCTTCTTCGACATTGTTGATGCCGACAAGGCTGCAGCCACTGGAGAAGAGAAGTACTGCTGCAGCTAAAGCGGTGTAGAAGATTCGCCTGGCTATGGCATGTAATGGTTTAATGCTCATATCTTTTATGTTTAGTATTAATTTCTCATAAATATAATTTCGCATTTGTGAAGAAGATGTGAAATTTACAGAAAAGCTTCGTGAAATCACTTGATATAGGAAATAAAGTCGTTACTTCCTATATAAACTAATAAAAAATATGCGTTGCATAATGTGTGCAGACACACGGCATTCATCGCTCAGTAAGCTGATTTAAAAAGTTTTTGACAGGGTTAGAAGAGGCGACGATGCACAAGATATTCTTTATTCTTCTGATAAGTTCGATAATTCTAACGGGGTGCTCAGCAACTATGCCAAATCCGGGAATCAATAACAGTCAGTTGGCGCCATGCCCAAATACGCCAAACTGTGTCAGTAGCCAGGCGCAGGACGAAAGCCATTATATCGAACCCATAGCTTATGCTGGGTCACAGCAGGAAGCGCGTCTTCGCCTGTTGCAGATAATTGAATCCGAAAAGCGAACAAACATTATTACCGAGCGAGAGGATTATATCCATATAGAGTTTACCTCCGCTTTATTTCGCTTTGTTGATGACGTTGAGTTCTATTTTTCAGGTGATAAAGCTGACAAGACGGTTATTCATGTTCGTTCCGCCTCTCGCGTCGGACGTTCTGACCTGGGAGTCAACCGAAAACGAATTGAGCGTATCCGAAGTAAATTTGAAAGCTAAGTACATTGAGTAGTGTTAGAGGACTCTGCTTGTTTTAACTATATAATAGATGCCTCAAGACTATTAGGTATGATTCAGGAAAATATATGATACTTGCCGCGATCGTTCTTTTTTCTCTGGCAATACTATTCGGGCTATGGCTCGTGGTTCTTGGTGTACGCTTTCAGCGCGGTTCACTGGTGCTGGCGACGGCGCACGCTGCTGTCGCCTTGCTTGGCCTGAGTGTACTGGGCAAGCAGATCATGGATGGTCCCGTTCATATGTTATACAACGTCGCAGCATTGCTGTTTGCTCTTGCCCTGTTTGGTGGTCTGGTACTTCTGATGCTGCGAATTAGTACGCGTGAATACCGCACGCCGCCGCCGATGTTTGTCGTCAGCCTGCATGCTGTCATGGCCATGATCGCGCTGCTGTTATTGGTTCTGGGGTATATATCGCGCTGAGCTATATATTTAGCGGTTACTTAACATTATTATCAACGCTTAGTAATCTCTTTTCATTTGCACCGATGTTTTTGCAGCATATGCCTGGCATGATAGTATTAATGACAGTTATAAAAAAACAGGTGATAGTGAAACCACTTGCTTATCACAAGGCCTAAGCAGTAATGTTATAGTTTTTTTAGTAACCTGTTGTGTTTTTCGGGTCTAAAGAATATTTCGAAAAAGGGCATGTTATTTCTTCACCTTCATAAATAACCGGCTGCAGAAAGAGGTGACAATATGCAAGTTGCCAAAGTTTTAACAAAACAGAAAGGATTGCTTGCTGGCGTTTTTCCAGCGATCTGGATCTTTGCGAGCCTGTCGTTTTTCATTCCCGAGGTCTATGCTGGTGACTGTATTGT
>JARFQE010000124.1 GCA_029287915.1 Arenicellales bacterium | reverse complement strand
AAACACTGGAGCGTTTAACACTAGTAACTCCAAGATAAGCGTATTGCTCTTGTACAGCAATAGCAGCACCGATCAGTGCCGGGTATTTTGCTGTGATAACATATGTCGGTATTTTCGCGAGGTATTTACCAAACCTGCTGTTGTATTCAAATCGAGCACGAAAAGACGAATCGGTAAAATATTCGCCCAGTCTGGGTACGATCCCGCCGCCAATAAATACACCGCCAAGCGCACCCAGGGTCAGTGCGAGATTAGCTGCAAGCGAGCCCAGGATTTGACAAAACATATCGACAGCTTCTTTAGCGACAGCATCTGTACCACCTAGCGCCCTGGTTACGATCTGTTTTGGTGATAACAATTCATGTGCCGTGCCATCGCATTTTGCTATGGACTGATACAAAAGAACCAACCCGGGACCGGAGACCAATGACTCTGCAGATATGAATTTGTGATGAGGACGGATAATATCGAGAACATCGGCTTCACGATCGTTCAGCGCGCCATAAGACACATGCCCTCCTTCACCTTGCAGCGGCAGCCAGTATTCACCTGTATAGACGGCACCGGACACGCCAAGACCCGTACCAGGACCAATCACTGCTTTTGTCTGGTTCTCAACAGGTGCACCCCGCCCTACTTTTTGATAATCATCATCTCGAAGATAAGAAAGGGAAAGTGCGAGCGCAGTAAAATCATTCAGGACTTTGAGTGACTTCAAACCAAGTATTTTACGCGTATCTTTTACAGACAAATCCCATATGTGATTGGTCATCACGATATGGTCATCTGCTACAGGCGTTGCTATGGCGAATGCAGCCGTCTCCGGCATTGGTTGAGAAACATCATCAAGGTAAGCCAGTACAGCATCGACTAATGAACGATAATGTGAACATGGCAAGGTTCGCTCGTGCCTGGGCATAATACTACCCTGATCAACCAGGGCGAATCGCGCATTAGTACCACCGATATCTGCTATCAAACACATGTTGTTATGTATTTCACTCGACTATGTTTCAGACTTCACTAAACAACTTCGGTAGACTGCTTATTAACAGGTTCTGCTGTGATATCTGCAGTCTTTGATGCACCATGATTTGCTATCAGCGCCTTGTACCAGTGTGCAGAATATTTCAGGATACGGTGCTGAGTTTCATAGTCGACATGCACGATCCCAAATCGTTTGCTATAGCCTTCAGCCCATTCGAAGTTATCCATTAAGGACCATATGAAATATCCGTATGTTGGCACTCCCTCATCAATCGCGCGAGAAAACTCACTTAGGTATTTATAGAGAAAATCAATACGCTCCTTATCGATCACCTTGTCATTATCAACGACATCATCAACAGCCATACCATTTTCTGTGACGACGACAGGGAGCTGGTAACGCTCATGGATAAGCTTTGGCCCCCAGTAAAGTGCTTCTGGTGTTACCGGCCACCCCATCGCAGTAACTGGTAGTTCCTGCTCCTCAATAACTTCGTAGCCCTTATTTTCTGTCGTCCTGACATGAACACCAGAATAGATATTGGTAGCGAAATAATCCAGGTTTTGATGGATAGTCCAGAGGTCATCTTGATAATTTTTCGGCATATATTCTTCAAACAACTCAATGCCTTGTTCAGGGTAGCTGCCAAGAATCATAGGATCGGAGAACCATGAATTACTGAACAACTTTTTCTCGGTTACTGAAAACATGTGTTGTCGCGCGGCTTCGGCATCATCAGGATGATCCGATACAGGAATGGATATCTTGTTTGCCTGTGCCGCACTGATGAAGGGCTTCGTTCTTGAATTAGCCCTGATTACTTGCACCGCTTTACCGTGTGCGCGTAAAGCGTTATGGCCGGCCAGTAAAACTTCTGAAAACCCCATCTTCAGACCGGGCGCATGAATACCGTCAAGATGCCCCAGGCTGATAAAACATTGCGGTTCATTTAATGTAATCCATTGTGAAACGCGATCCGAGAGCTTGTCTACAATCAGCGCCGTATAGTCTGCAAACCAGTCTGCACTGTCACGGTTTAACCAGCCACCACGACAATATAATTCATAGGGGTAATCCCAATGAAACAAGGTTATCCAGGGTTCGATGTTTTTTCCCAGAAGCTCATCAACAAGGTGACTATAAAAATCGAGCCCCTGCTGATTCACTGTACCGACTCCATCAGGAAAGATACGCGGCCAACTTATGGAGAAACGATAAGCCTGAAGCCCGATCGCCGACATCAACTCGACATCATGCTTATAACGGTGATAATGGTCACAAGCCACCCTGCCAGTATCTCCATTGAGAATTTTTCCAGGCTGCCTGCCCAGCATGTCCCAAACAGAACGACCCCCGCCTTCGAGAAAGGCAGCTCCCTCGATCTGGTAACTGGATGTAGCGGCACCCCAGACAAAATTTTCAGGAAATTTCATATTACGCAGAAAATAACTGGCTTTTTCCCAAAACCAGGGTTATTTGACGGATGCGTCCACTACGCTGAAATAGCTCCTTGCTTTGTTCGACTGTCAATGTCATTTGCTTCAACGTCTGTTGTGTTCCGTCATGCGAGGTTATATGTATGAAAGGATCGACATCATCTTTCATTTGGTAGACTATCGGCACCTGGCACCAGGTAAAAGCAAGACCATTGACGGGTACGGTAATTGTCTGCCAGGTTTCAGCAACATCCAGGTAACGAAAAGAACCTGGTTCTGAATTAAATTCACGAGTACGCAGCAGGCCTGGCTTAAAGCTAACCGTTCCATCTTTCACGCGAACGCCTAATTCGCCAAAACGGGTCAGTATTTCTTCTTTCACCTGGCCGGTCATGCCAGGTTGTTGTGCGCCGGCGTGTCCCGGTGTATGGGAATAAGGGTCGACAGGAAATGCGCCATATTCAGCCGGTGTCTTGTTAAAGCCGATGCCACTGCGAACACGGTAATAGAGTTGCCCCAGCTGCTTGCAGACATTATCCGCAGCACCTTGCGCGAATGCAGCAAAGTAATTTTCCTGCACTGCCAGTAAAAGTTTGGCAACCATGTGCCAGTAAATACAACCAAGACCCTCAAAACCAAACATGCCGCCCGAACGTCCGGTAAAGGCCTGGTGATTGAATACGCTTTCATATAATT
>JARFQE010000017.1 GCA_029287915.1 Arenicellales bacterium | reverse complement strand
CTTCCCATTCCACAAACAAGAATTCTGGTGCCTGATAAAACAATATCTTCATCACCCGGTAGCCGTTTATCACGTTGAAAACGTTTTAAACGCTTTCTGAAGCGCGTATAAATATCATCAGCATTTTTGTTGATTACCGATGAAATTGCGAAGGAACAGGCGACCAGGACTGCAATTGCCACCAGCCAGTCATGAGAGAGCAAATCCTCTGAGACAGCTGCCAATGTGACAATAAGACCAAACTCACTGAAGTTCCCCAGTATTAAGGATGATGTCGTTGCCGTTCGCGAACGTACTTTGAATCGTGAAAATAACAGGAAGAACAGGCCGGTTTTAAGTGCCAGGCCAAGGAGCAGTAACACTACTGCTAACATGATAGAAGAGTCAGGCAGGCCAGCCATGCCTATGCTGAGAAAGAAGCCGACCAGGAAGAGTTCTTTCAAGCTAAATAAAGTCTTCGCCATTTCCTCTGCTTTCGGGTTATTTGCCAGCAGCACACCGAAAACGACCGCACCCAGATCACCTTTCATATCCACTGCTTCAAACAGGGCTGCACCACCGAGTGCCAGCACCAGGCCATAGAGTACCAGCAGCTCACCGTGTCCAATTTTGTTTAAAAGTATGTTTAGCAGCGGCCGCCCTATAACTATGAGCATGATCATCAATGCTGCCCATATTGATGGAACCTTGGCTTCTGAAATTCCAAGAAAAATAACCGCAGCTATATCCTGGATAATAAGCACACCGATAGCCAGGCGGCCATAGTGCGAAAGCATGTCTCCTCGGTTATCGAGTATTTTGACGACAAAGACCGTACTTGAAAATGACAGTGCAAACCCGATTATCAGTATTTTTACCAGGTCAAGTTCACTAAACAGCGGTAAGCCTAATTGTTTCAGTAACGCGAGATATATCGCGAAAAGAATACTAACCACGATGATGTGTACGCTTGTGACACCCCAGACTTCTGCATGCAGCAGATCTTTAACACGTAGTTTAAGTCCAATCGTAAATAGCAACAGAGTGACGCCGAGGTCTGCAACGACAGCCAGCACCTCGCCTTCCTCTGCACCAAAATAATTCAGTGTAAAACCGGCGACAAGAAATCCAACAAGCGGCGGCAGACCCACAACCTGGCTTAAGAAGCCAAAGCCCAGGGCGATAGCAATCCAGATTGGATCGCTGTAATCGATTGATGAAAATAATGTTTCCATTGTAGAGTTTTTTTAAAAAATCATCGGTTAGTCTAACAATGCGCTTTAAAAGCAATAACCAATAGAATCATGGGTATCCTGTTCATTATCCATTTCCTGATTCTAGTATTTTAATCTAATTGCCTTTCGCTGAAGCAGAGAAATATACGGCATTTTTCTAGACTACTCACCCTGAGTTATTAATGTCCCTTTTCTATGATCTTCAGCAATCCTGGCAATCAGCAGCCAGTGAAAACTTATCCCGAAAATGACGAAGACATGAAATAACTCATGCGGGCCAATCACCCCCTCGATAATTGTCGGGATCCTCAGGAAATCCAGGACCGCACCTACAGTATATGCAATTGCGCCGGCAACCAGGGGAACCAGGTAACGGCCACCATGCAGATGATAAATTAAGATTGCTGACAAGGCACCAATCCAGCCCATAGAAAGATACAGAATAAGGCCAACCCATTCTGGCACTTCGTCGAAATAAAGCGTTTTTACAATTATACCGGCAAAGGCACACATCCAGATTACTGCCAGCACACTCCATCTGCGCCAACCGGAAAAGAGTAGAACATGAATCGGGGTGAATGTACCTGCAATCAAAGTAAAAATTGCTGCATGGTCGAGACGACGTAAGACACCGCGGGCATCACCACCAGGCTCAAGCAGGTGAAAAATACCGCTCATAGATAACAGGAAAACGACGGTGAAAACAAATATTCCGATACTGTAGAGACGGCCATGAGAGCCGCGGCTACGCAGCACGAACAATAAGCCAATAAGGGAAAATGTCCCGGCGGCCAGCAGATGGCTTAATGAGCTAAATGGTTCACTAAAGCCGGGAATTGAATATATTGCCGTCACATAGCCCTCGTCAAAATAGCTTCCTGTGCAGAACCAATGACATGAAGGTCCTGCTTGCAACAGACGAGACAGGAATACTTCAACAGTCTGTAATAATTATTAAAAGCCGACAGGCTCCTTACGAACAGTATATAAAGTATAACATGATGAAGGATAGCCAGATTTCATCTGATATTCTGAACTATATGATAATTCGGATAAAAATGGTCTTGGTCCTCAATCACACTTAAATAATCACCATCTGTTATATATGATACTTTTTATCAAAAACATTATTGTTGCCCCATTGTAGGCATGCTACTTGAATCAAATAGTTCTCAATTTCAATGCTTGGGAGAAATCCACGAAAAAGCCACCCGAAGGTGGCGGGTCGTGCAGGGATCGAACCTGCGACCATCAGATTAAAAAACTGATAATTAATCCTTATTCTATAGTCTTATTATTTCTTACCGAGTTATTTGGACAGTATTTTGCACACTTTTTTTGGTATTCCTCAATTAAATCCTAACGCCATCTCAGAATTTCCTTCGAACTGGCGTGCCAAACTGATCGATACCAACACCTACCCCATAAGCATCTGGTTGATAGTCGCCACTCATGCTTGCGGAAGACTGATATGTGTTTCCGCGCATTAAGGCGACGAGCCCAGGTCTCAGAAAGAAACCTTGGCCAGTATCTCGCCACCCACTAATTGCTTGTTAAGATCTTTAAGCATCGAGGCTCGAAACGGCTGATCTTTCTTTTCAATGTCTTGCAGACCCGGTAGGCCGTAATGCGATAAGCTTTCTCAGTCGGGTGGATGACATCCCAGAACAGATAGTCCTCAGCGTCGTCGGGAATGGCTTTCGCTAAGGGTAACCCAAACTCGCTTAGTGAATTAGGATCCGGGACCAGAGCTGGTTCAGCGGTATTGACGAAAGGCTTCCCAAACAGCTCTGAGAGCTCCACCGCCACTTCGCCCGCGCTGTAGACATCCACGTAATGGATCCTGGCACGGGACCCCTGCTCGCTTAGCGCTAACCGAAGCTCCTTCAGGGCGGAGCGCAGGGCAGCATTAAAGCCCTGGACTGCCGCCTCGATTTGCCCCAGACAGAGCGGGTCTCCACCGCACAGCGCCTGCGTAATAGGCGCTCGTGCTGCGTTCAGCTGATTCAGAACCGCAATGTGTTTTGCGCCTCCCGCGGCTGCCGTCCATACCGCCGTTACCAGGTTGTTGACAATGTTCGCAATGGCCGCCTCTGGTCCAGCTTGGTCAAGTCCTATGTCACGTAGGTCGTTGGCACCACCCCAGATAACGACAAGCTGTTTTTTGTTAAAACCTGAGCCGCTCCTATCTGTGAGGTACTGCTTGATCTGCGTAATGATGTGCGGTACCTCCGAACCACACACAAGCTCGCCCGCTTGATATATCGCGTTATCACAGGGACCATCCGTATTCAAGACAGGGTTATTGGGATAGAGATTAACCCGCAAGTTGAATTTGGCATCGGGCTCAGTGGTTGCATCCGGACCTATCTTAGCGCCAGCATGCGCATAGTTTGTCCCGCTGTCCGTGCTCGGACGCGGTCGGTCAACCCTAAGTGCGTCTGCCAGAAACTCCACCCACAGAGGGCCATTCGACAACCTGCCGTTGAAGTAACCAGGCCTATACGTGGAGGAATTGAGAGGAGTACACGGGGCCCAGAAAACGGGAAAGCCCGCGCCTGGCAAATAGGGTAGTGATTGGCTGCACTGGGCCAGCGCGACATTGCCAGTGTCAGTGGAACTCTCCCCAAACGCGACGATCTCGTCAAATTCAAATGTCCTGTCCAAACTATTGGCGTGCACGGCAC
>JARFQE010000057.1 GCA_029287915.1 Arenicellales bacterium | reverse complement strand
GCTTCCCATTTGAGTGTTTGGAGCGGGAAACGAGATTCGAACTCGCGACCCCGACCTTGGCAAGGTCGTGCTCTACCAGCTGAGCTATTCCCGCGTGGGTCGACTATTGTATGCACACAGCCTCTACTGTCAAGCTGTTATTCCTGATCGGTGAGCACTGGCCATGCAGCCTTCAGATAAACGATCATCGAATATAGAGTAAGTACCGC
This sequence comes from Arenicellales bacterium, assembly GCA_029287915.1. GTDB lineage: Bacteria > Pseudomonadota > Gammaproteobacteria > BMS3Bbin11 > BMS3Bbin11 > BMS3Bbin11. The sequence continues at coordinate 5,621 of JARFQE010000057.1, read as the reverse complement.
AGCTATGAACAACAATAATTCGCCCAGTTTAAATACCGGCAGGCCAAGCAATGGTTGCTGGTAGATCAGCAGGCTGATAGCGGTCATCTGTAGCGTAGTCTTGACCTTGCCGACATAAGAGACTGCTACACTGGCACGCTTGCCAAGTTCTGCCATCCATTCCCGCAAGGCTGAAATGACGATCTCCCTGCCTATTATGATGGCTACTGATGCAGCAAATAATGGGGTCGAGATGACAAGAGAGAGGACTGTATCATCGGTTGCCAGCAAAACCAGTGCCGTGGCAACGATTAATTTATCGGCAACGGGATCAAGGAACGCGCCAAAGGTAGTGTACTGGTTTAATCGCCTGGCCAGATAACCATCAAGCCAGTCCGTAATAGCAGCCACGACAAAGATGACTGTGGCCGCCAGATTGCTCCAGCCAGCATCTAACATATAGACAATAAAGAAGAATGGGATCAGTAATATACGTAGCAGTGTCAGTATGTTTGGGATATTTAACGGCACGGTAATTTATTATGACTCTTTTCTTTTCATTCTGTTAAGCGGGCATTAAGTCTAACACTTTGTTAGTGAGTCTGATAACTGGTAAATCCACTGTTTTTAGTGCAAACGGGCATGGATGCGTTCAGCGAGTTTGCGATTGATGCCGGACACTCTGGACAAATCATCGACGCCTGCCTTTGCTACCCCTTGCAGGCCACCAAAATGTTTCAATAGTGCCTGACGTTTTTTATCGCCGATACCCGGTATTTCTTCAAGAGTAGATGTCACGCGGGCTTTTGCCCGTCTGCGACGATGGCCAGTAATTGCAAATCGATGGGCTTCATCTCGTATGACCTGAACCAGGTGTAAAGCAGGCGAATCAGGTGGCAGCATGATGGGGAGCGGCTCACCAGGCCTGAACAGTCTTTCCCAGCCCGCTTTACGTTCCTTGCCCTTTGCAACGCCAATCGTAACGACTCCCGTTACACCCAGTTCTTGCAGGGCATCACAGGCACAGGCAAGCTGGCCTTTGCCACCATCAATCAATAGTAAATCTGGATATTTTGTGCCCTCCTCCTGCATACGCAGGAAGCGACGAGTCAATGACTGGTGAATCGCTGCATAGTCATCACCCGGAGTAATGCCGTCGATATTGTAACGACGGTATTGACTGCTCAGTGGTCCCTGATCACCAAACACGACCAGTGATGCTACGGTCGCCTCACCACGGGTGTGGCTAATATCAATACACTCAATTCGCTCTGGTGTTTCAGATAGATTTAATGCCTCGACCAGACTATTCAACCGATCACGATAATTACTCTCTGTGGCAATCCGTCGCTGCAGAGCGTCAGTGGCATTGATTCGCACAGTATCAAGCCAGCGTCGTTTATCTCCACGCTGCACACTGGTAATGTGTACTTTATAACCAGCACGTTGTGTCAGCGCTGCAGCCAGAACATCTGCATCAGCAGGTAATGTGGGTAATAGAATCTGTCTTGCAGGCGGTTTATTCATATAGAACTGGGCAATGAAAGCTGACAGCATTTCCTCCTCTCCCTGCTCGAGACCAAAACGCGGAAACAGAACCCTGGTTCCCAGTGAACGACCGGCGCGAATAAACATAACACCGATTGCACAAGTCCCTTCTTGCTGCGCCTGGACGATTACATCGAAATCTCCCTGTTTGCCACTGACATACTGCCTGGTCTGAATCTGCCTGACTCTTGAAATACGATCACGTAGTTCTGCTGCCAGTTCGAATTGAAGCCTTGCAGATGCCTGCTCCATGGCTTCAGTAAGTGATTGCGTCAGGGTATCTTTCTGGCCATTGATAAATAACACCGCCTGCTCGATATCCCTTGCATAATCTTCTCTGGAGATCAGTTTCACACACGGTGCTGTGCATCGTTTTATCTGGTGTTGCAGACAGGGTCTGGAACGGTTTCGAAAAAAACTATCTTCACATTGCCTGACCGGGATGGTCTTCTGCAATAATGCCAGTAACTCCCGTACTGCACCGGCACTGGGGAATGGACCGAAATACTGTGCACCGTCCTTACGTGAGCCCCTGTGCAGAGAGAGGCCGGGATAATCCTGATTAATGCTCAAACGGATATAGGGATAGGACTTGTCATCACGCATCAGGATATTGAAGCGCGGTTTCATGCTCTTGATCAGGTTGCTTTCCAGTAACAAAGCTTCCGTCTCGGTATGGGTTAAACTGACTTCGATGCGGGTCACCTGCCGCATCATCGACTGTATTCGCAGGCTTAGGCCGGTCTTACGAAAATAGCTGGCGACCCGCTTTTTTAGATTTCGCGCCTTGCCAACATACAACAACTTGTCATTGTCGTCATACATCTGATAAACCCCGGGTGAAACGGTCAGGGTCCTGAGAAATCTCTTGTGATCAAACTGGGTACTGGTATCAGTCATCTACTGTTTAGCTTAACCTTATCGAAGGGCTTCTGATGAATTGACATCTTGTCATTGCGAGCGCAGCACTGCAATCTCTTAACCTGGAGTCAGCGGCATAGCGATTGCTTTGTCGCTTTAATTCATATTAATTCTCACGACGACATTTTAATCAGATATTCCCCAGCAATTGCTTAATCCTGTCAAATACCGCATCGAACATCTGAGCAGTCAGACGACGGGTTTGCGTGTTGTAACGGCTGCAGTGGTAGGAATCCAGCAAAGTCAGTTCACCCAGACATTGCTCATTCATGTGCCCGAAAGGATAATCTTTCTGACGCCCGCCCAGGGCTTTTACACAGGCCTTGTGCGACAGACCTCCGAGGGCCAGAATCACACTGCCAGGTTCCAGTGTAGACAATTCTTCTGCTAGATAGCTGTTGCACTCATTAACTTCCGAACCAACTGGTTTATTGGCCGGCGGCAGGCATTTCACGGCATTGGTGATGCGGCAATTTTTCAATATTAGTCCATCATTGGCTGAAATAGATTCTGCCGCACTGGCAAAACCATAACGGTACAACGTGTCATAGAGGATAATGCCGGCATGATCACCAGTAAAAGGCCTCCCGGTGGCGTTGGCGCCATGCATGCCTGGTGCCAGTCCAACTATCAGCAATCTAGCCTTCTCATCGCCAAATGGTGCTACCGGCAGGCCATGGTAAGCGGGATGTTCATCGCGCACATCATCAAGAAAACTTGACAGTCGCGGGCAGCGCCGGCAATTGATATTAAATTCTTTTGTGTCCATTTTGTGATTCTAACAACTACAGAAGAAATATATTGTGTTTTACTAATTACGTTACATGTAAACAGCCTAATTGTAATTTAATCGTAATACCTAATACATAAAACGTAAAACTTGCTTTCCCCTTTCCCCTTTCCCCTTTTACCTTTCTCCTCTGTTCCCCTACAATCGCGCCTCGGACATCAAATAGCGAATGGGATAAAAGATGAAAATTTCGGCCTTTGAAATGAAAGTAGGTAATCTGATCGAATATCAGGGAAAACTCTGGCGCGTACTGAAACTGAGTCACGTCAAACCCGGCAAAGGAGGTGCTTTCGTGCAGGCTGAGATGAAGGAGATTTCTATCGGCACGAAACTCAACGAGCGTTTCCGCTCAGATGAAAAACTGGAAAAGGCCCATGTTGAACCACGACAGATGCAATATCTGTATGCTGAAGGTGACCACCATATTTTTATGGATTTGACCACTTACGAGCAACTCGGGCTATCTGAAGAAGATATCAGCGAACAAATGGGCTATCTGCTGCCGAATATGGAAGTACAGGTCAATTTTCATAATGAAAGGCCTATTGGTCTGGAATTGCCGCAGAATGTCATACTTGAAGTTGTCGAGACTGAATCAGTGGTAAAAGGTCAGACCGCAACCAGCTCTGGCAAACCAGCGATACTGGAAACAGGTATCACTGTTACTGTTCCACAGTTCATCTGTGCCGGTGAAAAAATCAAGGTAAATACTGGCACCGGCGAATATGTCGAACGTGCCAACGACTAGAATCCGACATTGAATAAACGGCTATTACTTGCCGCAAAGATTGTTGTCAGCCTGGGACTGCTTGGCTATTTATTATGGCAACTTGACTGGCCGGCACTTATCGAAAAAGCAGGGAGTCTTTCCTGGTGGACACTGCCGCTTGCTGTCTCACTGTTTCTGTGCACGCTCTACGTCAGTACTTTACGCTGGGCATTGCTGCTACGCACCCATTACCCGACATTTAAAACATCCTTACTGTTCAATCACTACCTGGTAGCAACGCTGTTTAATAACATCCTACCAACAGCATCCGGCGGTGACCTGATTCGCAGCTATTATATATATCGTCACAAAAAAGATGCAGTTTGCGCAGTTTCACCCATCATCACTGAAAGAGTCATAGGCCTGGTGGCCTTGCTGGCAGTAAATGTTGTCGCAATCTATCTTACAAGCTCAGTAGATATCGTCACCAGAGTACTCTGGTCCACCCTGCTGATGATCTTGTCAGGAGCGGTCATTGTTCTGATACTGATTGCCGTGCCTGCAACATACTGGCCGTTACACAGACTGCTTGAACGTCTTTCGCGCTTCCGATTTATCAGTTTTCTACTACGAATGGGTGAGGCCACACACGGTTATCTAAAATACCCTGGAACTGTGTCGGCGATATTTTTATATAGTGTAGCTCACCAGCTGCTCGCAATCACGGTCTATTTTTTCCTTGCAAAAGGTTTAGGTATAGACATAAGCATCCAGGTCATACTGGTCGTCATTCCTCTCACTTTCATAGCAGTAGCCTTACCCATATCAATAGGTGGTATGGGAGTCAGAGAGCTTGCAACAGTAGGTTTAATGATGCGCTTTGGCATAGCTGAAAGCGATGCAGCAGCCATTGCTTTGATATATATCCCAGTGATACTTCTATCGTCCCTGCCCGGCCTGTACATCTACCTGTCCAGATCCAGCAACAGGACAGTGCTGAAAGAAGCCGAAGAAAGCAAACTGGGCTAAGTGAGACGATTTACGATATAACGTTTTACGATTTACGTAACCCGTAACACATAAAGCGTAATACTTCGTCTTAAAACGAAGAGGCCGGGCCTTTAAGAAATTTTTCTTCTTCGTCTGTCGATTTGCGGCCTAATATGGCATTGCGGTGCGGGTATCGGCCATAGCGATCAATGATGGCCTTGTGTTTCTTTTCAAAATCCAGGTTGTATTCAAGGCCTGGCTGATTATATAGATCGAGTGCTGTTTCATGAATCAGAGGTGATTCGCTGTGCATCAGCGGCATATAGAGAAAACTCTTCTGTATCGCTGTCAGTTCATTATCAACCTGGTTTGCAACGGCCTCCTGTACCAGGATGACTGCCATCGGGTCGGTGCTAAAAGCCTGCGGTGTATCCCTGAACATGTTGCGCGGAAACTGATCCAGAACGATGATCTCTGCTAACCAGCCTAGCGCATCCTGGCGCCATTCAAAAAGCTCGCATTTTGCGGCCCGCTCATACACATCAAGAAAGCGATCACGGATAGCCTGGTCAAAATCCTCATCTTTTTTCCACCAGCTTTCCGGTTAAATTTTTTCAAACCAGAAGTTGATGATTTCCGGGTAGCTTGTCATATCACCTCCATGATGTTGTCAACTGACTGCTG
>JARFQE010000025.1 GCA_029287915.1 Arenicellales bacterium | reverse complement strand
TTTTGTCGATACTTGATAATCCGTGCGAGGTAAAGTTGATAGATCTTTTTGTCACTATCATCGACAAGCAACTGATTAAAGAGTCTTTCTGCTTCATCCCATTCACGGGAACGATAGTGCGCAATAGCCAGGTGGTACTGATGCAGTGCAGATTTGCTACTAGCCGATGATGCCTCCGCTACTGATAGTGGTTCAAATATTGCGACGGAATCTGACTTCCCTTTGACCTGAACCCGATCAAGCTCACGAAAGAGCAGGTCCGGGCACAGGTCGCGGGTAGACTGGCTGACAATAATTTCCGTGCCGTATAGTTTGGTCAACCCTTCCAGGCGGGATGCCAGATTGACACCATCTCCGATGACTGTGTAGTTAAGGCGATTTGACGAGCCCATATTACCGGCGACCACTTTGCTGGTATTGATACCTATACCGATGGTCAGTGGCTGCAGCCCGTCTTTCGCCAGTTCATGGTTTAACAGCCTTATTTCAGTCTGCATCTCCAATGCACAATCAACTGCATTTTGCGGACTGTCCTCTTTGAACACTGGTGCACCAAACAGGGCCATGATGGCATCTCCAATATATTTATCGACTATACCACCATGCTCTTCGATTGAATTACTCATGTGTGTCAGATAGCGATTCAGCAGATTTAGAATTTCGTTAGGTTCATGAAGTTCACAGAGACTTGTGAAATCTCGTACATCTGAGAATAGTATCGTGACTTCACGTTCTTCACCGCCAAGCTCTATCCCCTTGCTAAGTAGTTCATCGGCTACTTCGCGCGAGACCACCTTGCCGAGCAAACTTTGCACCCTGTCCCGTTCAGCAAGTCCTTCCACCATACTATTAAACGAAGTCGCCAGCGTTCCAATTTCATCCTGCCGCTGGATTGTCACACCTTCGCTGTAATCACCGTTCTCAATGCGCTTTGCAGTCTTAACCAGCTGTTCAATCGGGTGACTGAGCCCGCGTGCGATCATTATTGCGCCGACGATTGACATAGCCAGACCAATGCTGAAAAGCATAAACATCAGGGTTCTTAATCTTAGATAAGGTGCCAGTGCGTCATCCAGTGATCGCTGCAGCACAGCAATGCTTTCTCCTGTTGCGCCTTTTTGCACCTTAAGTATGAGAGATAGATACTCCTCACCCTGCAGTAAAAGATCGAATACACGGCTGGTCGATACTATATTGCTGGTGATGGCCTCCGTTAACTGTGATTTTGCTTCGTCCTGCAGTGTGGAACTGACAATCTGCCAGGGCCTGTCTTTAGAATGGTACAGCAGACTGACTTCAGAGCGTGTGAACTCCCCCTGTTCGAGGCTGAAACTATCATCGATCACAAAGCCAATAAGAATCCAGGCACTTGGCTCAGGTGTAAACAGAGGTACGATGACCATCTGGTAAGCGATATTATCAATGATCTGAATCGCCGATGCTTCGCCATGGCTACTGCTCATCGCCGCTGTAAGTAAATCATCCAGTGCTGGTGAACTGCCACCTCTGCCACTATCTGTGGTGTTAGCAATCGTTTCACCTTCCAGTGAAAGCAGCAGCATGATGTTTGCACCAACACGTTGCTGGTGATTTTTCAGCACCGAGCGAATAGTTTCAGTATCTCGTGTTGCAAAAGCTGACTTGAATGCAAAATCACTGGACAGCAGCCTGACCTTTTCAGTCAAAATCTTTTCACGGCCCCTGAGTGATCTGGCGAAGGAGTTTGCAGTTAACTGCAGCGCATCTTCCAGGTGCAACCGGGCGTTAGATATATTCGCCTGGTTTACTGAAAAGAACACCGCACCCAGTACCGTGCCCAGCAACGAGATCAGAAATATTAGCAGGCGGGTCCTGAAGTTTTTGAACTGGAAAATACTAGTAGCTGCTCGCTGCACTGGTTGGTGCCCTGAAGGGAACCCATTGTTTCTTCTTTTCTACCATAAAACTCACCGCTTGCGACTCAACATCTTTCAGGACTACCTGTTGAGCGGTACTATTGGTGTCTGCAGTCTGCTGCGGGTGCCATACATAAATCTTGTAGCTGCCTGCAGGTAAATCCCTTAGCACAACATTACCACTAGCATCAGAAATACCGAAATAAGGAGTATCTGTTATGAAAACATTGGCAGCCATCCAGTCGTGGATGTTGCAGCCAAGTTTAACAACACCGGGCTGCTCGAATTTTATCGGTGAAGCGGGTGTCCCCTTGTACAGCGGTATCTCAAAAGATTTGGCTGGCGAGAAAGAATAGACGTGATGGCGAATTTTGTCATGGTTGGGAAAGTCGACGCTGGTCCCGGTCTGGATAGCTGAGACATGTGGAACAAACTCCTTGTCGATTTGATCAATGATCTGTTTACCACCGTTTTTTTCAGATTCCGTAAGCCCGGCGACTGGAAAAGCATAGACAACAGCATTACCTAACTGTGCCTTACCTTTTTCACTAACAGAGGCGATTACAGTGGCTGCGTGCGCCGTAGATAATGCGCAGGACAACAGCACACCAGTTGCCAGTGAGAGAGTTGTTTTATTCAGTATCATGGCATCAATCCTCAGTAACTGTACATGAAGCTGGCGCGGAATATAGTGTTATGGTATTCGAGCACATCGGCCTTTCCGGCCAGGTATTCTGCGCCAATATTAAGCGAAGAATGGCGGCCTGTAGCATAGCCCAGGTCCAGCGAGGCACTGTTGCCATCGCCATCGAGACGATAAACACAGCCGCCGAAAACGGCATCAGCAGTGATGGCCTGGACATCTTCCAGTTCCAGCACAGTGCCTACATTACCCGTAGTGCAGGCGGAAATAAAATCACCATCGTAATGTTTTACAGCGCCCAGCAGAATAAGTCTATTAGTCAGTAGAAAATTACCCTCTATGGCGGCTGTCCAGCGATTTTGATCGAACACATCTGAGCTGATAGGGGGGACAATCTGAATACCTCGTTTACCATTTGACTTGCTGTATTCCAGACTGCCAGACATATCAAAGCGGTCGGTCAGACGTTTGCCTGCAGCGATTCCTATATCACCGAAGTTGCCGCTACGGATATCATCTTTGACATCCATATAGCCATATGTCAGGTAGGGGCTGATCCAGGGCACTTTTGGCCCCAAACCGAATTTATGTATTACAGCAAGCTTGCCACTGATAGCGACACTGTTAAGCAAATCAAATTCATTATAGGTCTCAGCCTCGAATTCAGCGCTTAGCCGCAATCGCGATGAATCGCTCATTTGAAAGTAGCGACCACCATCCAGTACAAGGCGCAGGGCTTCATCACTTTCTTCATCCGCACTGAAGGAAGAGAGATTAACATTGTTCTCTCCACGTAATTCAATGGTCGGGTCGAGTATCCATTCGACCCATTCGGCCTGGCTCTGCATACTTATGCATATTAACGGGCAGCCAAGCAGCACCATCAAGGATGCTTTTAGTTTGTTATACATCATTCTCCTCCTGGAAATGCTGATAACCTTATAAAAACGGCCTTTCTGATTTCTTTTTTCTTGTTTCTTTTTTTTCGAGTATAACCTGATATGAAACTTTATTGGAAGTGCATAGCAACATGGACAGGTCTTTGTTAGACCGTAGTATTCTGTAAAAAGTTGACAATAGTATAGGTTCTACACGGTATCTGCATTCATCTTGCTTTCACTCTTTGCCCTTTTTTCAGTTTGCGCGCAGGTCTTTTTCAATCGACAGACGATAAAACCTCACCGCATTCCCCAGTGCCAGTTTCTGTCTTACGTCGACAGGTAATTGGCTCAGCCAGCGACGATGAAAAGCGAGCACCTCAGTAACGTGGTTCCAGCCCGTGTTGGCTCCTTCCCATGTGGCAGTACCCTCGTAGTAGTAGGGATCGGAACCGAGCATGATGCGGTCCTGGAATTCCATAACCAGGTCATGCCATTCAGGCAGCAGCTTGCCATCATCATCAACTATCGGATTGGTCTTTCCATAGCGCATATGATCCCTTGCTGACAGGTCGGCCCAGACATTTGGACAGGCGCGCATTAGTTTGCCTACGCGAGATGGGCGAAGTCTGCTACCGGCATGAACCCAGACAATCCTGGCCCTTGGGTGACGCTGGCACAACGGGAGAAAATACAGGTGGCTTGATGCCTCGGCATGAATCAGGGCCGGGACATCGAACTCCTCGGCCAGATCGAGGATGCCATCGATGATCTCGTTGCGATGCTTAAGCGAGGGCGTAAAGCCGGATATTAGATGCATCTCGCCCAGTCCCTTGTAACGCCCTGATGCCAGTGCGTCTCTCGCTGCTGGCAGGACACGTTCATCGAAGAACCAGTCGGCCTTTCGCTCCGCTTCCAGGTAAGGCATGAAAAACGGTATGATCCAGCCACCAGATGCCTCTGCCAGCTCTAGTGCCAGTGCCGGTGGTCTACTCGACACGATGCCAAAGACCACATTGTTCTCTATTAACACCCGCAGAGCATCGCCGGTTTCGGTTATCTCTGCCTGGTCTGCGTTGTAGTGCAGGTGAGTGTCTGCGAATGGTTGCATTTCCGCAGCCATCATCTGGTTACTGGATGCTGCATAGAGTAGTATTATGGCAGCAGCCATGTAGATGAGGTTGTTTAATTTCAGGGATATTTTTTTTACTGAGAATATGTTCATATCAAATATGTAGATTCCAGTGCTAATGCAACAATAACATGTTAAGTTCCAAACAGTACGTATTTCACAGGAGCATACTATTAAGCGTAATGTTAAGCGTAATAAGTGTCACTGGACATCGTTTTCTGCACTGTCAGGTGTAGGACGACGCTTTGCTGAGAGAACACTATTTTGCTTTTATTAAATAGTCTGCTAATGAAGCTGGTAAACCATAACTCATTAAGGAGTAAAGATCACATGAAAAAACACACCCTAATGCTAACAATCGCTGCATTATTAAACACAGGTGCTGCACAGGCCGATGATCCCATGGTGCTGCCTGTCCAGCGTCTCGCTATGGATATGGCTGTAAAGGCCGCACAGGCAACAATTGCTGCCTGCCGTAAAGAGGGGCTGAGCGTAGCAGTTACGGTAATTGACCGCGGTGGTCATTCCCAGGTCGTACTCAGGGATTCTCTGGCGATGCCAATTACTGTGCCGATCAGCAAGCAGAAAGCCTACGCTGCATTGAATTTCAATTCTCCGACATCAGAACTTGAATCCCGCTTTACCTCACCGTTCGCACCACCAAAGATAGACGGTTTGATAACCTCTGCAGGTGGTTTGCCTATTACTGCTGGTAGCACGATCCTTGGTGGTATCGGAGTCAGTGGCGCGCCGTCCGGTACAACCGACGAAGCCTGTGCAGCGGCTGGTCTCAAGGCCATCAATGACGACCTCGAAATGGCGATGTAAGGAGGGAAGGGAAAGACTATGGATGAAAGATTAAAGATAAGAAGAGGGTCTTAAACGGTATTGTTTTCTTCTTTATCTTTCATCCTTTATCTTTCGTCTTTGATCTCAAATCCCGGTTTATTGGTATTATTTAGCAGGCACCGGGACTATACCGAGTAGACAATAATGCCAGCACAGACACAGATGATCGACCGCCGTGAAAGCAGTGTACGCAAACTGCTAGCCGGCCTGTTCGAATCGGTAGACAAGGCCTTGGGCGATGCTCTGCTGTGCATCAGGCATCATGACATCCAGCTGGCGCAGACGATCATTGATGGTGATGCTGAAATCAATAAACTGTATCACCGTACTGAGGAAGAGTGTGTGGCAGTTATTGCGCGTATGCAGCCGATGGCTCGTGATCTTCGTGAACTAATCGCAGACATGCAGATCGCCTCCGAGCTTGAACGCATCGGCGACTATGCTGCCAATGTGGCCAGTAATGTGCAGCAAATGAAGGCCTCACCCCCTGAGGAGATTGCCAAAGCAGTTGGGCATCTTGGTGAACTTTGCAGACAAATGCTGGCCAGCGTCTGGAAGGCCTACCGGGATCACGACAGACAGTGGGCCCGCGAAGCCGCCGAGGTGGACAACCAGGTCGATGACACTGAGCAGGATATTATCAGACAGGTGTTTGACTGGCAGAGCAAACATCCGGATGATTTCATGATCTCCACTCATACCCTGTGGATCACACATAGCTTTGAGCGAATAGGTGACCGAGCAACTAACATCGCCGAGCGTGTGGTCTACATTGCAACAAATAAGACTGAAGACCTCAATTAACTACATTCACGTATTATAACGGCCAAACCCACAGTATCACCGGAATCGATACCAGCACGATAAGTAGCTCGAGCGGTAGCCCCATGCGCCAGTAGTCTCCGAAACGGTAACCACCGGGCCCCATAATCAGCGTATTGTTCTTGTGCCCGATGGGCGTCAGAAAGGCACAGGATGCTGCCACGGCTACAGTCATCAGAAACGGATCGGCATTGACTCCAAGGCGGTTGGCAATATCGACCGCAATCGGTGCCGCAATAACAGCCGTCGCTGTATTGTTCATGACGTCTGACAGGGTCATGGTGACCACCATCAGCAGGGTCAGCACGACCACCGGTGAGTAACCGGCCGACATCGTGGTAATTGTTTCGGCTATTAATGCCGTACCACCACTCGATTCCAGTGCACTGCCAATCGGGATCATTGAGCCCAGTAATACGATTACCGGCCACTCGATGGAGTCATAGACATGGCGCGCCGGTACGATATTGAACATCACGTAACTGGCAACCACTGCCGCCAGTGCGATTGGCAGGTAAAGCAGTCCAAAGCTGGCTGATGCTATCGCTGCGGCAAACAGGCCGACAGCCAGCCAGGCTTTGTGGCGCTTGATGAGGTCGAGACTGCGACCCGCCAGAGGCAGGGCGCCGAGCCAGTAGGTGATCTCTGCCAACAGGTCGCTGGCACCGTATAATAATAGTACATCACCTTCTTTAATCTGCAGCTGGCGTACACGTTCACGGAATTGTTTTCCCTGCCGCGATACCCCCAGCAGTGTCACGCCATGTCGGTATTGCAGCTGCAGGGACTCAGCCGTCCGACCTTCTATCCTGGCGCCGTCGGGCACCACCACTTCCCACAGCGACATGTCTTCACCGCTAAGAGGGCTGGTATCCTTGCCCTTGCTGGAAAAATCGAGTTTAAGAGCACCGACGAACCTGTCCATGTCTTCCGGTGCTGCATCGACAACCAGGATATCGCCTTTGCGAATTTCTACCAGCCTGGCCTGACCGGGCTGGCGCTTGCCGCGTCGTACCAGACCAACGATGGCCACATCGTTTTCATCGGCGATCTTATCGAGATCCCGTACACGCTGTTTGATGGCAGGTGATCCCTCCGCTACATGCAGTTCCGCGATGTAGCCGCTGACATCAAGCAATTCCTGTGTAGAATCATGGCTGACGCGGTCTTTGGGTAGCAGTCGCCAGCCCACCAGTGTCACGAATAGCACGCCGACCGCGGCACACGCCAGTCCAACCGGTGCGAAGTCGAACATGCTAAAACTCTCACCTAGCGAGCTCTGACGAAACTCTGCAATGATGATGTTGGGCGGTGTTCCTATCAGTGTAATCATGCCACCAAGTATCGATGCGAAGGATAAAGGCATAAGTGTCAGCGACGGACTTCGCTTCGCTTTTGCGGCAGCCTGGATGTCTACCGGCATCAACATGGCCAGAGCGGCGACATTATTCATCACGGCTGACAGCGCAGCTGAAATCCCAGCCATCACGGCGATATGTGTCTGTAGCGATACCGCGAAACGGCTGACCTGTTTGGCAATCAGTTCAATAG
>JARFQE010000107.1 GCA_029287915.1 Arenicellales bacterium | reverse complement strand
TGAGGACAAGCGGGTAATGACGGCACTGCTCAGCAAAGCAGGGCGCCGGGACCGGTCTGACCTGGTTCGGCAAAACGTCACGCGCGGTATGAATGTCATCGGTGAGCCGGCCTGTGTGTTGTTCCGTTCCAGCTGTGCAATGAAAGCGGGTGGATTCAGTGCGAAACTGCCTTACCTGATCGATCTGGATTACTGGATCAGGTTGCTCGAATTTGGTGATGCCTGGTGCCTGGCTGAACCACTGTGTAGTTTCAGACTAACCGGTCAGAACTGGACCTTTCGTCTCAAGAGTGAACGTCGCGACAACTACCTCGCGCTGATTGATGCCATAGCCGAATTGCCATGGGTGAACATCAGTCGTACGGCTGTGATTACCGGAAAGGCGCGTGCCTACCTGAATGAAGTACTACGGGTGCTGTTTTACAAGTTTGTCGTGAAGGTCTAGGCGGGCTGTGTCAGGACACAACGTAATACCTGCTGTAAACCGTCCACAGGCTAATGGCTGACCCCAATGTGCCGAGCAACAGGATCAGGAGTGTAATCAGTTGCTCCCGCAATTGCAGTGGCCGCAGGATGGCAAGCCCCAGCAGTGCCAGCCCGAGCAGTGGTACGAACGGGATCAGGTAGCGACCGTGGACATGATCGTTGAGGGTTGAGGCGATGTAGGCCGTGTGAATATAAATCGCTGCCTCGACGACGAACAGCCCTATAATAGCGAGAATAATCAGCGCGGTTCTTTGTAAAAGGTTCAGGCTGAATGATGTTTTAACGAGCAGTGCAAACGGGAACAACAACAGGTAGTAGATCACCAGCCAGCCGGGCAGGCGGGTATCGACCCATCCGAGCAGCTCACCGACCCACATGCGCAGGTACCGGTCCCAGCGATAGTAAATATCGTTAACGAACACCATGAAATGGTCGTAGGGATATTCGATCATGTGTGCGATCTGCTTTTCTGCATTGGCACCCGGATGCCAGCTTAACGGGACGTAGACAGAACGGGCATACATGGCCCAGGCAATGAACGCGGTGCCTGCAAGCGCATAGAAGAACGACGTCTTGACGAGGTAGCGTTGACCACTGCCCGCATGTGCTGGTGGTACAAGCAGAAGCAAAAGAAGTATCACGCTGTATGTCTGCTTGGATGATACGACTAGCATGCCGGTTAACACTATTGCAGGCCATGCACGCTGAAAAAATTCATCGTCCTGCGTTGATCGTGCAAGCAGTGCGATGAACAGGAAGGCGATACTGTTGGAAAACGAATCAGATGAGACACTGGCCATCTCGAACATATACATGGGGAGCAATGCGAGTAGCAGGAACAGGGGAGCGCCTTGCCGGAACAGGCGAAATACCAGGAAAAGAATAAACACGCCAAACAGTAGGTTAGCCAGTCTTGCTGCATACATTAGTACTATAGGTCGGCTATCTACCAGGCGTGTGACCGCAATTGCTATGGCCGGAACGGTATAGGCCGGAAACGGAAATATCGCAGTGCTTTCGAATTTTGTGAATACCCTGTTCTGCGGATCGAGTGCCAGCGAGAGAGCTTTTTCAGTTATCTCGGGATTTGTCTTTTCTTCCGGGTTAAAGACCAGAAAACTGTACAGGCGGTGCAGCTCGGATAGAGATGCCGGCAACTCACCTCCCGCCAGGCCACCGCGCTTTTCCGAGAATAAAACACCTTCCGATACCTGGTATGCACGGTAGAAATGATACTGTTCATCGGGCACCTGCATGGGTGGTGTAATGACCAGGTATACAATACCGATTAACATGCAGGCAGTCGCCAGCAGGGCGGGGTGAATCGAGAAAGATTCCGGCGTGTTGTTCATGTTATTCCTGGACTGGCTGTCTCTATAAATGACAGGCCTGAATGCTTACCCGGCGTGAATCGTTAATAACAGAAGTGATTATAATGCCTATTCAGCAGCGATGAGTGCAATGAATCCATTTAAGTACATAGCAACACCGTCCCACATGGCACTGATGCTTGCCGCAATTTGCGCGAGGATTCTGCTTGTTGTCTTTTCACCGACACCGCACGGCTACGTTTATGATTTCTATGCCGATGCCATAGACGTCATCGTCAACGAGGGGCGTCTACCCGCAGAAGGGGATTGCCTGGTCTGTTACCACCCCCCATTGTTTCCGATGATCGGCGCGCTGATTTTCAGGCTGGTGTCGATGTTTGGCGGGTCCTATGACCTGCAGCATTACTTTGTCGGAGCCTTCACGATTGTCGTGTCGATCGTCTTCTGCATCTATGCCTATGCGATCTACAGGCGCTACCACGACAACTACCTCAATCTGTGGATATGGGCACTGGTGCTTTTCCTGCCGGTCATCTTCATCGCCTCTTTCAGTGTTGAATCAGACCTGCTGGCATCAACGCTGATAGTCATCGCCATCTATTATTTCGATGTCTATCGTCGAGAAGTCATACCCGCTGCCCTTGTCGCAGCCGGCGTTTTCGCAGGACTGGCTGCGATGACGAAGTACAGTGGATTGCTGATATGCCTGGTGCTGGGCATGTTCCTGCTTTACGATTTCGTGCGTGATCGAAACAAGGTAACGTTTAACAAGGGATTATTATTTGCTGTGCTGTGCACCGTGTTCGGTGGCTATCCGTATATCAGTAACTGGGTGGAGTACGGGACACCCTTTAAGGGCAACGAGGCGTGGCACACGGGTAAGTACTATACCGAGTTGTATACCTTCACCGACTTCAGCATTAAAGATATTTCTGACGTGATCGATAAGTCGTCCGAGCCAGGAATCCTGAATACCTTCCCGGCCTATAACTCCTCTGTACTCACATCGCACTACGGGCAGTTGTGGACTGATTTCAGCTTCTTCGCCAACCCCACGCGACACGGTCATATGTACGGCAATCGTATTTACCGGACCAAGGAAATCCCGATGTGGATTGTCAAGGGTGTGCTATGGGCGGGACTGGTTCCGCTTATGCTGTCACTGATCGGTTTTGCCCGAATGCTGGTCAACAAGGACAGTATATTTTTGATGACTCTGCTGGGTGCAACACTGATCGTTTACATAGAGTGGTTTTATGGTTTTCACATCTGGATGTTGAAGACCAAGTACATTCTGCATTTGTTGCCGGTGTGGCTGGTGATGATTGGTTATGGCATACAGAAACTGCCGGACAAGGCAGTCATGACTGCATTTACACCGTCCGTGGTTTTCTCGGCGCTGTATTGTTTCAGCTTTGCTGTGCTTTAAGTATTCACCGGACTGTGCATATATGATCTCTGGGTAAATCATTTCGTTTCGTGATAATCCTTCTCCGTATTCACAGTCCAGATGTTATCTTTGCTCTTCTTGTTTTGGATTATGTTTTCTACAGCAACCATGGCGGTCAGCATTGAATGGTCTGAATTGTTATAGCGGTGCATACCGTTACGGCCTATGAGAAAAAGGTTGCCTATCTGGTCGGTAAATTCCCGGATTTCATCAAATCTATCGTATGTGCCGAAGTATGCTGGGTAGGCCTTTGGCATTCTGATAACAGTTGCATCCAGCACATCCTTCTTATCAATTATGTCTATACTTGCCAGTTCAGTAATGCCAAACCTGATAAGTTGGTCGTCAGGCATGGTCCATATATCATCTCCCTCGTTACAAAAATACTCCATGCCAATCCATACTGTATCCGGGTCCTTCACCATGTAAGGGCTCCAGTTATTAAATATTTGAAGCCGGCCGACTTTAACTTCTCGTTCCTGAATATAGATCCAGTTGTCAGGCACTATGTTATTGACAGATTTTCGATTGGTTTCATTATTAATCTTGAGTTTCCGCATCAGCAGTCCGACAGTCAGAAAATCTCTGTATGTCAGGCCGTTTGCGACTTCGTTGACTACAGCTTCTTTTTGCAATCCCATCGATGCAATTAACTGCTTGACAGGCATGCTGGAGAAAAAATAATTGCCTGAAATGTTCTCAATCTGGCCTGTGTCAGTGTCTCTCACTGTTGCACTCGTGATTTCATCGTTTTCAAGGGTCAGTCCAACAAGTTCGGAGTTCATCCGAATCACGCCACCACGAGACTCAACGATGCGGGCAACTTCTTCCCACAATTGTCCGGGGCCTAGTTTAGGGTACATAAAGCGGTCGATAAGCGAAGTTTCAATGCTCTTCTGACCGACTGATTCGTCTTTCACCATAATAGTCTTTACGGCATGCAGCAGGGTTTTTGTAATAGATAATCCCTTAATACGCTGGGCGCCCCAGTCAGGCT
>JARFQE010000089.1 GCA_029287915.1 Arenicellales bacterium | reverse complement strand
GGAGAATCAGCAGGCTGTGTCTGAATTCAATAAGGCAGTTGCCAGTGGTGATAAGGACGCTCTTGCAGGTTCCTTTAAAAAGATTTCTGACAGCTGTAAATCCTGCCACGAAAAATTCCGTACTGAAGAGGAATGAAGCATCTGCTGACAGCGCTGCTGCTGTCGGTAGCAACGCCTCTGCAGGCATCTGAATCGCAGCTTGAACGGGGGCGGCAGGTGTTCAATGCCGCCAGCTGTGCCGTGTGTCATACCGACAAGGAGAATAACGGTGAACCGCTGGCAGGCGGTTATGCCATGAAAAGTGATTTCGGCACCTTCTATACACCCAATATCACACCGGATCCCGAGACCGGTATCGGCAACTGGTCGGATGAAGATTTTATCCGTGCAATGCAGCAGGGTATATCTCCAGAAGGTGATCATTATTTCCCTTCTTTCCCTTATACCGCCTACACAAAGATGCATCGTGACGATATTCTGGCGCTGAAAGCCTACCTGTTTTCGCTGAAGCCGGTAAAAAAGTCCAACCGCGAACACGAGCTGGCTTTCTATGTAAAAATGGCGCCCTCGGCAAGAATATGGAAAGCCGCCTACTTCAAAGAAGGAGAGTTTGTTGATGCTCCAGAGAAATCAGCAGAATGGAACAGGGGCGCCTACCTGGTAGAAGCGATGGGGCACTGCAGCGAATGCCATACCCCGCGCAAGGCACTGGGGGTGCTGGATGAGACTATGGCATTTGCAGGTGTGCAAAAAATGACTGGTGTCGGCACTGTGCCCAATATCACTCCCGATAAAAAAACCGGTATTGGGCGCTGGAGCGTTGACGACCTGGTGTATTACTTCGAAACCGGCACCACGTTGTCAGGAGATTCCAGCGGCGGCAAAATGGCCAGCATCATTGATAACAGCTTAAGCCTGTTGCCTGCCGGTGATCGCAAGGCCATGGCAGTATATTTGTTATCACAGCAACCGATTGAAAACAGCATCAAAAAGAAAAAGAAGAAAAGAGAGAAAGAGGAATTTGAATGAGTAAAAGGAGTTCCAGGTTCCAGGTCTGAAGACCCAAATTCTATGTTTTATGTTTCAAGGCGTTTAGGAATTCATCTTTTGTCTGCTATTCGGAATTTATTTAATGGCGCTTTTCGACTTGGAACCTGGAACTTCAGACCTGGAACTTTTTTATATACCTTAACCCGAATAAAACCCCTCAATTTCCAATAACAGATCACCCCGGCAGATGTCGGCATGAAGCACCATCAACTTAACTTTATCACCGAGACGTTTTTTAAGGTGGTCGATGGTTTCTTCGAGGTAATCCTGATTACGCAGGTAGAGCTTGATACCGGTCAGGTCAGATGCGTCCTTGATTCCAAGTCCGGTTTCCCTGTCTGCTTCGGCGATAAGGATGTCGATATTGTTCAGGCATTCATCGAGCTGTTCACCAGGCTTATTAACGTGACGTGTCTCATGACCGAGAATGCTGGCAGTGCCTGAGATGTAGAGATGCTTCTGTTCTCCCCATTGCTTTACTACTGCTCTTGAGAACGTCGGACTTTTCGGCGCGTATTTCGACGGATAGGCGAATGCGCTGACCTGTCGAGGGTTCTCGATCTGCATACCGTCTTCATGCGCAGCAAGAAAATATACGAGTATATTACCATCATGAGTGCCGACAGCAGTCGCGGCAGGCAAGTGTGATTCATACCCAATTGAAGTATCAATAGCCTGGTGGCGGCCGACGCAGAACGATTGATAGCGCTCGAGTCCTTCATCATGCCGATTGATCCAGGGCAGGTAATTCCACACGCGAATCATTTTTTCAAATGACAGCTCCAGCTGCAGATGGCTGATCTGCTGGTAGATTTTTTGAGTCAGCGATTCCATCGAGCCGCTATCACTGGGTATCAGCAGCTGGCCAAAAATCAGTGCCGAGGTTCTGCGGTACTGTATCTCGCCAAAACTACCGCTTTCAGGAATCTCATTTGTTCTCCACACCTCCAGAAGATCTCCGCCAGTTAACGCAGGTGTGCCGACAATGATTCTTTTTTCGTCTGTAAACTGCGATTGACTGTTAAAATCAATAACCGCAAGAGTATAGGGATCATTGACCACATCAGACTGGCGTGCACGTGGCTGATAGTGGATATCGAGAAGGGAATTTTGTCGGTTGGTCGTGTTCACGTAACCCGCAATTTTCGCATCTAACAGTGCTAAAAGCATCTGTTTTAGGGCATTGGGATGACTTCAGGAAAGCTATGAAGAAAAAAATACTGATTATCGCTACCGTTATCGTCTTATTACTTTATGTATTCAGGGCTGGCTGGTTAGGCTATTTAGGCCGTTCATTGATTGTTGATAATCCATCAGCGACCGCAGATGTCGCCGTAGTACTTAGCACGGGCGTTGATTATCTTCCACGGCTGTTGCAGGCGGCCCAGTTATATCGTGACAATCGCGTGAGAAAAATCCTGATCAACGGCGATCGTAAATCCGCTGCCATGAGAGAACTTGAAAAACAGGGGTTCGTGCCTGCCTGCAAGTGGTCTGAAAACAGCCTGCAGATCCTGGAGATGTACGGTGTACCTCGTGAGCAGGTATGGGCGATCAGTGCAGAAGATGTCTTCGACACCGTTAGTGAGGCCCAGACCATCAAACTTTTTTTACAGGAGCGTGGTGTGAACAGCCTGATTATTACCACCAGTAAATTCCACACTCGTCGAGCTCTCTACGTCTGGCGCAAGGTGCTGGGCTCAGATAAGAATATCTACATCAGTGCCGCAGTTGATGATCCTTTTGATTCTGACAACTGGTGGCAGAATGGCCGCCAGGTCAAGCAGGTGATGGGTGAGTATGGTGGCATGGCGTATTATGTATGGAAAAGGCCATGGAGAGATTCGGACTAAGGACTAAGGATAAAAGGGGAAAGGGGAAAGCTTGGAACTTGGATCTTGGAACTAGTTTTTATCTTTCCCCTTGCTAGAGTCCGCCAACATTTATAACAAATAATTATAGTTCTGCTGAAGGAGATCATTGCTGCCCTGCAAAACGCACAGCAATGTAGTCAAAATAGTTTTAATGGGTAAATGTAGGAGTCTCGTCCTCGGCGCGATTTTGAAATCTAGTATAGTGTAAAGCCTATATCGCCTCAGGGCGGGGCATTTCCAAATATCGAAAAAAAAGCCGGCCAACAGGCCGGCTTTTTTGTTACTTCGCTACTGTAGATAGCGATTCTTTGATTGCTGGCGGAGCGTCCATTATTTCCATAAATGAACCCGCTCCCATCATGGAAAGATCCGGGAAAGACAGTGCAATACGGAATTTGCCGTTGAGTGCATAGGCTGTCTTACCTGATACCAGAATTGCGTACGGTAGATGTGCAGTATGTCGGGTGCCATGGACGTCAATTTTCTCCATAATAGTTTTGTCTGCAGCAGCCCCTTCAGTCATCGCTACGCCGATCAGGGCCTGGTCTTTACCCGGGATTTTTACTTCAAAGACTTTAGTTATGCCACTGGTGCCTGCTGCCAGGTTTTTATTTATTTTTTCCATCGCATCTGCAAATGAATCAAATTTACCCAGGGTATCAGGATCATCAAAATATGGCATAAGCATTTTGTAGTGGTATTTCTTAAGCTTTTCTGCAGTGAGGCCTTTTTCGGAACCGAAGGGTTCACCTTTGCCCAGTGCGGCAGTCATTTTCTCAGCGACGGCAGTGAGGTCGGCTGGAATTCGGAATGCATTAGACCAGTACATTGGATTGCTATAAGAAACTTCTACCTTATCAGCATTTTTGGTGACGGCCACCCGGATAACCGAGCCATAACCGCCGAAGTCGGATTTAGCAGCTGCAGCCTGAAGTTCATCATTGGTTACAACGAATATATGGGCACCATCATAGGGTGAGTACTCGCCAGCAAGTGTGAAGCCACCTGACTGTAATTTGTTTTTAGTTGCATCGACAACGCCACTAAAGTCTGCTGCTTCATTGGACACTAGCTCAAAAGGTTTCAGTGTGTCTGCCGACCAGGCACTGGCAGAAATAAGTAAGAGAAGGGTAATAAGCATACCGGCTCTTTGAATAATATTATTTTTCATGGGGTCTGACTCCAATAACGGATGAAGGGGGGATCTTGAGAGCGGCGAATAACAACATAAGCATTGTAAGTATTCCAGGAAAGCGCTCAGAAACGTGTGTGATCAGCATTAATTATGCCTATAAATGAGGATTATACTCCTGATCTGCGCTGATTTTGTAATAAAAGCTTCCAGATCTCAACTCTCAGCTGGCAACTACAGAGCTTAACGTGGTATTGCGGATTACGTCATTCGCCGGGATGACGGCGTGTAACTATTGTTCTCGAAGCGTAATAAACATCAGATCGACACCCGGCCTACTATTTTTTCATATGAACTTTGATCAATTAATACTTAAAACTTACCTTTACCTTTCCCTTTCCCTCTCCAGCAGCTGCCCAAGTTGCTGCTCAAGTTTCTCCATCTTTTTTTCAATCCTGCTGAGCTGTGCCATCGCCTTGGTTTCATTTTTCCGCATTTGCTGTTCTAGATTTTCTTCCATTTCCTCGTCGCTGCGTGAGATGAACAATACAGAGATGCTGGCTGTCAACATGGCAAATAACCCAACCCCTATCAGTATCAATATGGCTCCGATCAATCTGCCTTCACCAGTGACCGGTACCACGTCACCATAGCCAACAGTCGTTATGGTCACCCAGGCCCACCATAGTCCTTCCCATACTGATTCGATTCCTGGATCAATACCGGCGACCAGCATTCCGGCGATTGTCATAATAATGAGACTTACGCCGAGGGTTGTACCCAGGTGATTTCGTGCCAGCAGTTCACGAAAAGTACTGCTGGCGTTGACGAACACCTGAACCGCAATCAAGACGCGCATGCTACGCAGGGTGGCTGCCATTTCTCCACCTTCGAGAATAATGGGAATGCCTAAAATAATGATTAACAGATTCATCCAGTTTGTACGTAAGTACAGAATCTTGTCATTTACCAGTGAGGTAAGGAGTGCGACTTCAAATGAAAATCCCAGAAAGACAAGCCAGTTGGTGAAAATAGATAGTGCATGGGATGACAGGCCTTTAGCGCCCAGGTACCACTCGATAAGTATCCACAGGGCTATCCCCATCATTGGCCATTCGAGGAGTTTTGCTGTGTATTGTGCGCGATTGTTTTCGCTGGCATCGACACCAGCAAGGCCAATGATGCGGCTGAATTTGTTTAAGTTCATTGAGTTGCAGTTTCAAGTTTCAAGATTCAACTGTCAAGCTTGAAAATTACAAAGGCGAAGTGAATGTAATAGTGAAGGATAAAAAGGGGAAAGCGAAAAGAGGAAAGGTTACAATCGTCAACTTGGAACTTGGAACGGTCTAAATCAATGAAACATCTTCTAACAACATTATTCCTGACTTTTACCGTTAGCACTTTTGCCGATGTACCGCCTGAACAGAAACCGGAAGTTGAACATCTTCTAGCATTCGTGCGCCAGTCGGATTGCCTGATGATCCGTAACGGTAATGAACACGAGGGCGAAGAGGCTGCCTCGCATATTCAGAAAAAGTATGATTATTTTGCCGATGACATCACTACTACAGAAGCATTTATCGAATATTCAGCGACTAAAAGCACCATGAGTGGCAAGTACTACACAGTGAAGTGTCCTGATGGAAAAGAGATGCGCTCGCAGGACTGGTTGTTAGAAGAGCTTACTGTATTTCGTGGCAATGATATAGAGAATAAAGAATAGCAATGTGTTACGTGTTACGTTTTTTATTTATTTCGTTACTACTGTCCGATTTAAAAATCTATTGTGAATGGACATATGATGATATCTCTGATTCATTGAATGATTAGCTGCTTATGAAACACGAAAATCAAACAGGCTGCCATTCCGGACTAGATCCGGAATCTATGTATTTCAACGATTTACTGGATGCCGGATCAAGTCCGGCATGACGATGAAAATCAAGTTAGTGTGACCGCAGTTGCATTACGTAAAACCTGAATCGTAATTCGTAACAGGATCTTTATGCAGAATCTCGACATCATTGTTCTTATAGTCTATGTGCTGCTGGTCACCGGGTTTGGCTGTCTTTTCTATCGTCGCTCATCGGATGTTGAAGGATTTATGGTGGCGCACAGGCGCCTGCCCGGCTGGGTCGTTGGCCTGTCAATATTTGGCACCTACCTGTCATCAATTTCCTTTCTGGCATTACCGGGCAAAGCCTATGCTTCTAACTGGAGTGCTTTCGTATTTTCGCTGTCGCTACCCTTCGCGGCGTGGGTGGCCACACGCTGGTTCATCCCACTGTACCGCTCAACCGGCGATGTCTCGGCCTACGCCTACCTCGAGCGACGGTTCGGCTTATGGGCAAGACTCTATGCACTGGTTTTCTACCTGCTGACCCAACTGGCACGCATGGGGACTATTTTCTTCCTCGTCGCACTGGCAATGGAAACACTGACCGGCTGGGACTTGCCTGCCATCATTATCATCACCGGCATCCTGGTAACCCTGTATACCTTTGTCGGTGGCATAGAGGCGGTAATCTGGACAGACGCGATTCAGAGTCTGATTCTGACACTGGGTGCACTGGTTTCCCTGCTTACCATCATCTGGATAATGCCCGGCGGCCTGGGACAGATCATCGACATTGCCAGTGCAGCAGATAAGACATCGCTCGGCAGCTTCGATCTGACGTTTACCGAGCAGGGCTTCTGGCTTGTCATGCTTTACGGCATCTTTATAAACCTGCAGAACTTCGGTATCGATCAGAGTTATGTACAGCGCTACCAGACCGCGCGGTCACTGAGCGATGCCAGGCGCTCAGTCTGGATAGGCGCATTGACCTATATCCCGGTCAGTGCCCTGTTCCTGTTTCTTGGCACTGCACTTTTCGCCTTTTATCAGCTCAACCTCGGTGTCTTGCCAAACGAAGTTACCGGCGACCGTGTGTTTCCTCATTTCATCGTCAATGAACTGCCGGCCGGCCTGACCGGCCTGGTGATTGCCGCGCTGTTCGCCGCCGCCATGAGCTCGGCAGACACCTCGATGAATTCATCGGCCAGCCTGTTGATGAACGACGTCTACCTGAGGTTATTAAAGCCTCAAGCTACCCCAGGCAGTCAGATAAAATTTCTTCGCGGAATGACTCTTGTCCTCGGCGTACTGGGGACATCTACCGCGCTGCTGATGATCTCGATAAAAGGCGCACTGGATGCCTGGTGGTCACTGGCCGGTATCTTCTCCGGAGGTATGCTGGGCCTGTTTCTGCTTGGTGTATTATCACGAAGAGCGCGATCATTCGAAGCCGCAACAGCGGTCGTCATTGGCGTGCTGGTAATTACCTGGGCAAGTCTTTCTCCCGCGCAGGAAGCCTGGTGGGCCAACCCATTGCATAGCTTTATGACTATAATAATCGGCACACTAACAATATTTCTTGTCGGGGCAGTATTGAGCAGGGGCAGGGGGCGGATGGAGAAGAGCAGTCCACCGAAGACATTATTTGATTTGGACGAATAGACGACTAATTGCTCATTTCTGCGCTGAATGAATTGTGCAGGGGTATGTTTCCCTCAAGCCTTCCAGCAAAATAGTGCTTATTGAAGCTGAATCTATGCCAGTACCACTCTGTGTAGTCATTTCAGCCTCTGTTTCAATAATTTCAGTAACGGTGTCGTGATTTAGACTAATTGTCTTTGGTTGACAATAAAGAGGTGTCTTCCCTCGTTTTTTCAAGCTAAGGTTTGTATCTCTATAAGTTTTAGCAACCACAGCAAGGTAAACAGTTAGAGTAACGGCCTCCATCGTGCCCTCTGTAGCTGTCGCAATATTTTTGAGCCATTTGTATTTCTCATATGTCATTGCAGAGGCAGAAACAGAACCAAGCAGCAGTACAAGCAACAGCATCATTTTTAAACTTTTCATGATGCCGCTTCCTGATTTGCCAGATTGATAATCATTCTCTTCATGTCTCGATATTTTCTAAATTC
>JARFQE010000077.1 GCA_029287915.1 Arenicellales bacterium | reverse complement strand
AAGGCCTGCATCTGCTGTATCTGCTCTGCCGACAACTGGGGGCCCTGTGGCGGCTGCGCCTGTGCAATAGTCGCCGTCAGCAGACCAACAACAAGCAAAAACGAACCGGTGAGATATCTGGATATTAAAAGCATATAAATTGTCCTCTTGCGCTTCTTGCGCGTTATAAGAAATAAAATTTCGACTCTACCAAGTCAGTGCGTGGGAGGAGGCTTTCAACTTGCTTTTACACGATTATCCAAAAGATGCCGATAGCCCATGGGTATATTTTAAGAAGTGCTACATAAATATAAACATATTCTACACTTTCTTCATCATAAGATTACAGGTGTCGGATTGATTTAAAATTAATCGGGGACAAACCACTTTTTTCAGATGCTGAGACGAGAATAACCATCCTCGTCTGTCCCCTTATCCATATAATTACCCCGATGATTAGAGGTCATTAATCAGGCCTGGCCTCATTAATAACACCTTGCTTTCTGTATCAAATGGATCGAGACTATGTTTATGTGTGCAAGAGAAAGACTTCCGATGCATTTGTTCGTCACGATCGTATTACTGCTGTCGCTCATGATCTCCGCTACCAGTCTGGCCAGTTCGCAGGCAGATAAGGATTGGGAGATGTACTGGCCTGATGACGACACGGACAAGATTATCGATGCCATTAATGAGGGTGAACTGAATTTTCTCGACAGACCACCAGCTACACCGGTTCACCACCACCATAACACGCTTATTGTCCGCAAAAGCAGTATCGAAACGGGTTGGGTCAAGCTGGTGCAATGCCATGAGAACCTCGACATTTTTCCTCGAGTCCAGATTGTCTATAACGAGGGCAAGGTCCGCCATCTGCGTATTACCCGGCACAGGAATATCGGTGAGGCTCGGGTGGAGGGTCATACTGTGCAATTAACCGATGTCAAGAGTAATGCCCGTTTATGTATCGAGGCCGAGAGTCGGGCATTGATTGCACAGAAAGATGGCACCTTTGTTATGCAGAATGGCCCGTTCATGAGGAAGTTTCTTGATGGCTATTTCCCGATGCGGGTATCCATCGATATCCAGTTGCCTGCCAATCTCAGCTTCGTTGCCATTGAACCCGTCGAGCAAAAGGGTTTCACGGTCACCAGGGGCAAACAGCATCTGTATCTGGATACCTGGTTTGAAGGCAGGCTGGTGACGCAATTCAAATTTGAACTTGTACCCGAACCAACCATTCTGACTAAAAAACAGGAGCCTGAAACTGGTTTACAATCCCCTCTCGCGCTGTAACAGAGTTAGGACGAGGGAATTATTTCATCGGCCGGTAGGTCGCGAAAATCGGGGTCTGACCTTCATTACTCTTTGACTTTATTACTATAGCTTTAGCTCTTCATTCACTGATGCGATAACGAACAATGCGATTATTGTATGTGTCAGAGAACCAGACCAGATCATTATGGATAACGACTCCTTCAGGCCGGTCAAACAAACCTGGGCCTTTACCAGCGCGATCCTGTCCCAGGGTGTAAAACAGTTTATGGTCCGGCGTAATAAGCTTGATCTGGTGGGCATACTTGTCAGCCACATACAAACGTCCTTTGCTATCAATAGCCAGGTAGCGCGGGCCATTGAAGCCAAACGGTTTGCCTTTAATAACGCTGAGCGTTTGCAAGTCTTCACTCATACGTACCAGTCGATCATTGCCGGCATCAGCTATCCACACTGAACCATCCGCTGCAACCACCACATCATGCGGAGACGATAAATCACTGGCACTGGCTATAGTGCGGTTATTTTTGATCGCCACAATATTTCCGGAGCCGGCCCCCGTCACATAGAGTCGACCGTTAGGGTGAACGGCCACTCCCTCCGGGCGTGAGAAGTTGCCTGTAACTTCACCGACGAAACGCCCTTTTATACCCGACACTTGATAGATTGCAACGCGGCTATTCCCCGTGTCGGCTACCAGCAACCTGCCGTCTGTATCAAACACCACATCATGCGGCTCGCTGACTTCACCATCTGCAAAACTGCCCAGCAGCGCGAGTGTTGAGGAATCCAGCACCGCGATGCGATCGTTATTGTTATCCGCTACATAAAGATAGCGTTGATCAGGTGACAAGGTGATGTCGTGGGGTTGTGAAAACGTCTGCGCAGAATGCGCCTCAAAAGTAAGCTCAAATGCCTGGGCTTGAGCGACAGCTGCAGCCAGAGACAACCCTGCAAGCAGCAGACTGAGCCTGGTTTTACGCGTTGCTGGTAAACGTCCTGGCATCATGAACCTCATTTATAATGCAAAAAATAGAAATTTATTTTAGCAGTTCTATGAGAATAAAAATGAATAAAAGAGCCGGTGTGATTTAATTTAATCACTCCGGCCCCCTTAATCGACCTGTTTAATCAGAACATGAAGCGTGCACCAAGAAGCACATTATTGGTTTTGTACGATATGCTGTTGCCGACACTACCAGTTGCCGCGGAAGTTGTAACATCGACATCACTGGTGGTGAAGTAACGGTATTCAGCAAATAAACGGACTTTGTCAGTGACCATGAAATCACCACCCGCCATAAACTGGTAGGCGAACTGGGTATCATCTTCATTGAGTACATCCGGGATCGGTGCAACACCGAAGTTATCGAACTTGACCTTTGCCATACCAAGCCCAGCACCGATGTAGGGTATAAACATGCTTCCGGTATCTATATCATAGTAACCATTGACCATGAATGCGTCACTTTTCACTTCACCGGTACTCCCGGGCAGTGCCTCCCCGCCATTGAGAGAATGTGATTTCACATCATTCATGCGTGCCGTGTATTCGACTTCGCCACGAATCTGGCCAAAAGTACGACCGAAGGTAATGCCAAATCCAGTGCCAGAGTCGATTTCCGTGTCGATCGTGCCCGGGGCCACATTAAAGTCCAGATCTTTCAGATCAGTCCACATGCCGTGGATACCGACGTAATTGCTGTCCGCAGCGATGGCATTGGCGGACACACTCATTGCAGCAAACGTTAGCATTGCTGCTGCGATTTTAGTTTTACCCATTGTTAACTCCTGTTGTTTAAATTGATATTGAATCTGTGTATAGATTCTCACAATACAGATCAATAAAGAGTTAACAGCATGTGAATGTTACATGAAGGTACATGAAAGATAGTTCTGGATATTAACAAAAAGGGCAGACCACGATATCTCAGCTACATCTCAATATCAGTAAACGTGGTCTGTCCGCTAATTATTGTGTTGAGGTCTTATTTGAGATCAGACTTTGTAGAAATGGCCTTCACAGCATCATCTGTTGTAACCACTGCATTCGCCATATACCTGAAATTCACCAGGGCGGCCTGATAACCGTCACCTTCAGGTACCTGGGCGCCTGCCGTTGCATCTTTAACTACTGTTACTTCAAACCCCTGTTCGAGTAGTTCGCGCATATGTGATTCAACACACAGGTTTGCAGACATGCCGGCCAGGATGACCTTATCGATCCCGCGCTTGCGCAGCTGCAGCACCAGATCATTGGTATCCGGGCCATAGACTTTATGCGGGCTGGTGACGACAGTCTTACCGTCTTTTATATACGGGTAATACTGAGCAAGCCAGTCCGCACCGGATTTATCAAAACCATCCAGGCTCAGGGCATCTTTACGATCGAACATCTTGATTTGGTGCATCAAGGCCTCCAGCGCACCTTCAAAGTTCCAGCCATGATCTGTGGGATAGTAATAATGTGGCGAAACAAAAACCGGCACATCATACTTCTTTCCGGCCTTGAACAAACTTTCTATGTTTTGCACCGTGTTGTTCTCGACCACACTCTTGCCAACAACACCCCAGGTTACGCCTTTTTCGCTTAAAAAGTCATTTTGTGGGTCTGTGATCACAATTGCCGTACGCACCGGATCAAACTGCATACCTGGATTGGGTAGTGCAGCAAATACAAGCGCTGGAACACTCACCAGGACACTCAAAACAAGTAATTGTTTTATATGGTTTTTCGATATTCTCATGACATTTCCCCTTGATTGATTAATCGGTTGCCAGCACCAACAGACATGTTGGACCACTGGTTGAGATAAATCATAGAGATAAAGCAGTTGGGGAAATATGTCTGGTTAACCACAATTTATGTCCGTTTAAACAAAAACTGCTATATACTGTCCTGTCATGGATATCCTTAACGATGTTCTACAGACCCTGCGCCTGCACTCGCAGGTGTTCCTGCACGCCAGATTTTGTAACCAGTGGGTTGTTAATATTGAACCATTGGACCTGCAGGTAAGCTTTCACGTCATTGCTCACGGCAATTGCTGGTTACGCGAACCAGATTCCCCCACCGCCCGGGAACTGCATGAAGGCGACCTGGTCATTTGTTTGCGCAATCCACCTCATTTCGTAACCCCGGATTCGCAATATCCCGCCGATGACACACCACGCAATACTCCAGCAGAAGGTGATATTGAAGGGGAATCAACCACATTGATATGCGGCAAATGTGAATTTCTACAGTACTACTGGAACCCAATACTGGAAGCCTGTCAGAACATCATGGTGATCCCCACCAGGGACTCGATTAATACCAACCTCGACACCATCATTAAACTGATGATCGCCGAAGCCGATAATAATCACACCAACACCAGCGCAGTCATCGATCGTTTATCGGATATACTGCTGATTGAAGCGATTCGCACCTACACACTATTAGACGAGGACAATCGGGGATTTCTTGCAGCACTTAAAGATCCAAGACTTTGCAAGGCACTAACCAGCTTTCACAAAGCGCCTGAAAAGAACTGGAGCGTGCAAACGCTATCTGAAAAAGCTGCCATGTCACGTTCGGCATTTGCCGATCAGTTCAAACACATGGTTGGTATGTCGCCGATGGCCTATGTAACAGGCTGGCGCATGCAACATGCCCATGACGCCCTGGTTTCAGATAATAAATCCATCACCCAACTTTCCGAGGAATGCGGTTACCATAGCGAACCCGCCTTTCGAAAAGCTTTCAAGAAACAATTTGGTATTGGACCAGGCTATGTACGCCGGCAGGCAAGAGAACAGGCAGAACAACCCGCATTGTAAAAAAAAGGGGGGCCAAGTGATTCTATATCCGTTGACTCTGTTCCCTGATCTCCGAATTGAGTATGCGGTCATTCTCTGAATAGTCGACAGGCACCTCAATCAGGTGTACGCCACCAGCATTGAAACACTCTTCGACCATAGGAATCAGCGACGCTGCTGATTCGAGGCGATGGCCGGTTGCACCATAGCTGGTAGCATACTGGACGAAATCCGGGTTGCCGTAATCAAGGCCAAAATCATCGAAGCCCATATTGGCCTGTTTCCATTTTATCATACCGTAGCTATCGTCCTTGAGGATCAACACAACAAGGTCCAGACCCAGACGTACTGCCGTCTCCATCTCCTGTGAATTCATCATGAAGCCACCGTCACCGCAGATCGCCATGACCCGACGTTGCGGATAAACGATCTTGGCGGCCATTGCCGATGGCAGGCCGGCACCCATGGTTGCCAGGGCATTATCGAGCAGCACAGTATTCGGTCCATGGGCCCTGTAGTTGCGGGCGAACCAGATCTTGTAGATCCCGTTATCAAGAGCGATGATGCCGTCATCAGGCATCACCTGGCGGACATCGGCAACCAGGCGTTGCGGATAGACAGGAAATCGTTCGTCTTCTGCCCCTATCAGTAGATGTTTATCAAGGTGTGACTTAACCTCCATAAATCGAGAGAAGTCCCAGCTTGCTTGTGGCGTTATTCGTTCAGTCATCCGTTCCATGCTGCTGGCAATATCACCAATCACCCCCTGCTGCGGGTAGTAAACAGGATCGATGGTGGCGGTAATATAGTTGACGTGGATGACCTTGAATCCTCCCTGTTCCATGAAGAATGGGGGTTTTTCAACGACGTCATGCCCAACATTAATGATGAGATCGGTTGCTTCAATCGCACGATGTAAAAAATCACTGGAAGAAAGAGCGGCGTTGCCCAGGAATAGCGGATTGCGTTCATCAACGACGCCTTTGCCCATCTGCGTTGTGAAGAATGGAATGCCCGTTTTCCTGATGAATACGCCACGGCTGGCGGTGATGCGTTTCCTGTTTGCCCCTGCACCAATCAGCATCAGGGGGTGCCTGGCCGATTCAATCATCTCGACAGCGGCAGCAATGGAATGATTCGTTGCCTGCGGAATGTCAAAGCGGCTTCGGGTAATAACCTTTGCATCGGTTTCCTCACAGGCAATGTCTTCAGGCAGCTCAAGATGCACAGCACCCGGCCGTTCATCCTCCGCCTTGCGTATGGCCTCACGCACCCTGGCAGGGATGTTATGACCACTGCTGATTTGATGGGTAAATTTGGTCAGCGGCCGCATCATATCGACCACATCAACAATCTGGAACTGCCCCTGCTTGCTGGTCTTGATGGGTTTCTGCCCGGTAATCATCAACATTGGCATGGCACCAAGCTGGGCATAGGCAGCCGCGGTCACCAGGTTGGTTGCGCCTGGCCCGAGCGTAGAAAGACAAACACCTGCCTTGCCGGTAAGACGACCATAGGTGGCAGCCATGAATCCGGCCGCCTGCTCATGGCGCGTCAGGATTAACCTGATCGACGAATCTTTAAGCGAGTTGAGAAAATCGAGATTTTCTTCGCCGGGTATACCGAAGATATATTCGACGCCTTCGGCTTCCAGTGCCTTAACGAACAGATCAGATGCTTTCATTCTTCAGTTTCCTCTAGCGCGAATAAACAATAACAATAGGATAACAGTAGAGAACAAACAATAGGCAACAATAGTGGACACACCATGATTATCTTGCTTCATTTACCCAGCCTTCTGCTGCATAACAATATCGCAAAACGTTGCCTGTCCTCTATGACTATTAAATTTAATCCCCCCGTCTCCGTTTTTTACTTTCCGCGTTTTCAGGGAGCCTGAAACACCTCGGTATCGGGGTGAAAGGCATACCACGCAAACCAGTAGGCCATTACACTGTTGATGTCCCTGCCCTGTTCATCCAGGACTCTTGCAGTCTTGTTTTCCCTGTCAAAAATGACTTCTATCAGCTGGCCTGAAACATACTCTTTTACAGGATGGGTTGTTTTCTCCAGTTCAGAAAAAGGATAGGCCTTGTAGATCCCGCCTATATTGACACCAAGCACCCATTCCTTATTATGAAAACGTTGATCGCTGGCGGAAACAGGGAAAAAAATCTGATTACTCTTCTCATAACCACCATATGGACTTTTTGAATAATCTCTTTTAAAACCAGTGTTTGTAGACAGAACACGACTGTCCGGGTATTGTATTTTCCAGTCTTGCCAGCTGGTGTGGGTAAGCGGAAGTTGCTTCAGACTCCGTCCTTTTAGCGGACCATTTATCGCCTTTGCCATAATCTGTGACCAAAGCGATCCAGTCTCTCTGTCATATAAAAGTACGTCACTATTATACAGTAGGCCTGAAACACCGAATTCTCTTACCGGCGGCTCCGGCTCAAAAGCCATCCCTGTTCCACATAGAGGACAAAATGAGATAATGACGGTCAAACCAGTAAACTCGTCGTTAACAATTTCATGCCAGTTTAGAATAGCTAAAGGGTAAGCACGTGCCTCGTTTTTGATAACCAACCCCAGCACCCGATCATCAGCTTTCAGAAAATGAGCCTCGGCTGCCGCTATAAATCTGGGCTCATCAATTGATGGTATGCCGTCACGAGGCGGACCACCCCTTTTTATCAGCTCTTCTGCGACCAGGGGCTCATCGAGATCAAAACCATTCATGGTTATCGCCATCAATACTCTTACATTGACGAAGTAAAGCAAAATACCGAGTAATGCCGGTAGTAGAATATTTTTTTTCATGACATCACGTTTCAATTAATAATAAATTGAAGTGTTACCTGGTATTTGATTACTTTTACAAGTTTTCGTTCAATCAGTGTTCAATCAATAGCCACACGAAAAACTGTTGGCTATAGGGTTGCATGAGGCCCGTTAAATATTCTGATCCCTTGATCTAAAAATCAAGTACTCAAAATCAAGTACTCTGACCCCTTGATCTCTGTAATTAAATTCAAGTACTCTGACACCTTGATCCACCTCTTGATCCCGTAAAGGAAACGATAATGAGTAAATGTATCTGGATACTCGATGAAACAACTGGCGACCATGTTCTGGTTGTGAACGGTGAAGAAAAAGGAAGAATCAGAGCGGGTGAGGAACTAAAATTGGATCAGGGAAAACCAGCTTCATCGATGAAAACACTCGAGGAGCTGAAAGAACAGTTAGAGAAAGAGTTGCAGTGCAATTAGTCTGTCAGGCTACTGTCCCCGCCAGGCGGGACCTGATCCCGCTACTTACAACAGTAGAAAGCAAACAGAACGAACCCTGGATCCATTGTTACAACAGGATTTTCCGGTAAAACGCGCCACCCTACATCTCTCTTTCAATCGGCAATATGCTAAGAAACCAGTCTTCCAGGCGCTGCATGTCTGATTCCGCCGGCTGTTCGTGGAGCACTTTGTCATCCGCCACCCAGACCAGGCCCTCATCACCTTTCTCCTGCAGCTGCCAGGCATTGCGCTGGTGAAAATCGAGTGCCACAACTTCACGCACCAGCCTGTTGAAGTCCCTGCTTTTGATCAGTAGCCCCATTTCCGTATTAAGGCGCAGCGAACGTGGATCCAGGTTGGCACTGCCGATATAGCTGAGGTGGTCATCGATCAGCAGCATTTTGCCATGCAGGGCGAGGTGCTTGTCGATGACAGGCTGCTCCATGTAAAGACCCCGGTCCTTGGCAAAAACCCGTACTTCATGAACTTCCGCACCATGGCCGATCAGGCGTTTGACATGATGCCTGTAGGCACTGTGTGCCGCTACGTGATTATTCGAGCGCAGAGAGTTTGTCAGGATCCGCACCCGCACACCCCGCTTCTCTGCCTGCTCGATGGCCTGCTCAAGCTCAGCTGTAGGAATCAGGTAGGCTGAAACCAGTATCAGCTCGTCCTGTGCCGTTTCCATCCAGCCAATGAGTTCTTCAGCCAGCTGTGTCGGAAGTTCATCAGCATCAGCCGGGTTATCTGTTGCAGGATGGTCGGCAAACACGACCACCTCGCCTGCCACGCCAGCCATGGCAGTCACTTTCCATGCCTGCTCGCGCGCTGCACTGCCTTCATCAAGGCCTTGCTCAACTGTCGCCAGTATCCTTGCCTCAAATTCCTGTGGAGTCATCGATGGTGGTTTACTGACCAGGTTCGCAACGGGAAATGACCAGTCGCTGTTCCAGTACTCGTCGAATTGCCGACTTAGCGACTGCACCGCAGGACCGGCAGTGAGCACTTCGAGATCGCGGAAGTTGGCAGCATCGTGCGCGCCGAAGTATTCGTCGGCAAGATTGCGCCCGCCAACGATAGCGGCATTATTGTCAGCCACCATCAGCTTGTTGTGCATACGATGATCGACGCGGCTAAAATCACCCAGATTGAGCAATTGCCGAATCGCAATGCTGCTGCTTCGGCGGGCAAATGGATTATAGACGCGAAACTCGATATTCGGGTGATGGTCAATCTCCCAGATGGCCTCGTCAAGATTGGCGGTAAAGGTATCATCAAGCAGAATGCGCACCCGCACGCCGCGGTCGGCGGCTTCGTATATGTGACGCAGAATCTTGAGGCCGGTCCGGTCATGCTTCCACAGGAAAGTCTGCAGGTCGAGCGACTGGGAGGCGCTATCGATCAGGCGCTGCCGCCATTCTATGGCTTCATCACCGGTATTGAGCAGATGAAACCAGTCGTCGTCACGAATATTGCCGACCTCCCGCCATAGCGCCGTCTGCGCCGGTGCCGTGCTGTATTCACTCGGCAACTCTATCGGCCGCAGTGATCCGCACCCTGCAATCAGTATAACACCGAAGAGGACAAGCCCTTTGTAACTACGCCGTTTGATTAATGTTGAAATATTCGTTGACATAACAGCAGTATATTTAATTAACAGGCTATAGTAATACCTGCTTCGGGAGAACAAATGCTGGCGCTTCGGTTTAATTATATTCATCACTCTTCAATCAATCCTGCAAATAGACAGGACTCAGGCTGGTCAGCATCTTAGTGGTAACGATAGCTGGACCAGCGATACT
The DNA here is from genome assembly GCA_029287915.1 of Arenicellales bacterium. Classification (GTDB taxonomy): domain Bacteria; phylum Pseudomonadota; class Gammaproteobacteria; order BMS3Bbin11; family BMS3Bbin11; genus BMS3Bbin11. The sequence goes on along the minus strand of JARFQE010000077.1, from coordinate 16,286 downwards.
CAATTATCGTTCATTATTTGTCCAGACTTCTGCAGCATATCGATATTTTAAATCGTGGTCTGTCTACTATCACACTCTATTCCACCTTCCTAGATCCAGCTCAGTGCATCGGCGATAATCGGTGACGCTCCGTGCTGAACACACTCGCCATGTGCGATAACCAGCCGCTCGGGTTTCCAGCTTAGTACCTCTTCACGTGCAGCACGCGCTGGTCCGCGCCGGAGGAAAGTTGCACGCCACTCGCGTGGTGTGCTGCCTCGCTCACCAACCAGACTATCAAGTCGCATCAACATCCCCTTCCAGCCTGTCATCTTTGATTCCGGGTGTCGCTGAATAAGATCGCAAATAATCGCTGTTCGCGATGCACGATGAAAGAAAACGACTTCTTCCATCGCCAGTGAGCCATGAAAGATCACCTGGTCGATGTCTGTTGCCCAACCTGGGTGAGGTTCGTCACCAAGTTCTGCAACAAAGTTTAGTTCGGGCTTCTTGCTTGCGAGACCGGGCGGCGCAAAGAGACTGGCTTCAGGCCAGTGTTCCACCCATTCGGAAAGGAAAAGATGATGGATCTTGTTTGGCGAAATGATATAGCGAACCGGTCCGATGGCGTCTACTGCAATGACCAGTTCGTCGGTCAGTGCTACCGGAGACCACACCCACACATTCCCATCCGAGAGCTGTACAACCACCATGCGAGTGGGGTACGGAAAACCATAAAACTGTACTTCCGGTCCGTCGGCAATATAAAGAGAGGGTGCGAACTCTTCGAGCATTGGATCAACCTTTCATATCTTTGCAATGGCAGTAGAACATATAGATAGCTATTTACTGATCAATTGCAGAAATTCATGCCGTGTACGATCATTGTCACGGAAAGATCCAAGCATCATGGAGGAAACGGTCCATGAATTCTGCTTCTGCACGCCACGCATCATCATGCAGAAATGCTGCGCCTCTATCACTACCCCAACACCGGCGGCATTGGTCGCCTGCATCACTGCATCGGCGATTTGTTTGGTCATCTGTTCCTGTATCTGCAAGCGACGAGCATACATATCTGTAATCCGGGCAATCTTGGAAAGGCCGATGACCTTGCCCCGGGGCAGGTAGGCGACATGTGCCTTGCCAACGAAAGGTAACAGGTGGTGTTCACACATGGAATAGAATTCAATGTCTTTAACAATCACCATTTCGTCATTGTCAGACTCAAATACTGCATCGTTTAACAGTTCGTCCAGCGACTGCTGATATCCCCCGGTCAAAAAAGCAAAGGCATTGGAAGCACGCTGCGGGGTTTTCAATAGACCGTCGCGCGTAACATCCTCACCGGCGCTGGCAATCAGTTGCTTATACAGTTCAGCAGGTTTCATTGGCATGGTTCCTTCATTCCTCGTTACAGGTATTCGACTCTGTCAGAGGACTGGTTAAGCGTCAAGGAAAGCATAAGAGTTTAAGGGGTCGAAGTAATTTAATTCAACAAGGGTCGGTGTGATTTAACTGAGGGGCAAACCGGGGTCTGACCCCCTGTTTTCTGCAGCTATGAATCGGCACCCGGTGATACGACGCGCAGGCGTTAAACCTGATGCGTCGCCCAGTTGCGTGTCTTAAAGCGCACTGATCCCAGCCGCAATTGTCAGTAGAAACAGTGGGGCTGTGAGGAATGAAAAGAGAGCCATACCGACAAAACGATCTTCTGTGTCTTTAGCGCTAGATTTGATTACACTAATCATCTGTATTCTCCTGTTCTGGTCTCAGTTGCTTACTATCACGACTACAGAATAGGACTAAACGCATCAATAAATCGTGAAGGCACCATCAAGATAGTATCAAACAGCTGAATGACATCAGCATTCGAATACCCGTATCTATCACCATGTCTCATGTGCTCCAACTCAGATATACTTCACAGCCTATGAACAAGCTCGTAATTGAAATAGATGCCATTTCCCAATTGGCACTGGAGATCATGCAGGCAGTACTGGCCCGGGAGACGGAAGCGCAAAAAATCATGGGTGACGATTCTGGCCCACTCGCCCTGGCTTCCGCCCTGTCCGACTTTTTTCAGATCACCGCTGCACTGGAATCTGATGAGTGCTATATGGACTCAGATGATTTGACCGAATTCGGTTCTTACGGTCTCGACCTGCTGGACAGGCTCGATTTTCTGGTGCGCAAGCTTGAGATCATGGATCAAAGGGATAACGTTTCGCGTGTACTCCCGTCACTGGCAGTGTGGCTCGCGCGCCATGATGCGATCATCGACAACCTTGCAGGCGCAGCTGATGGTTTCGGCATGATTGTAAACGGACTGAGCGAACCGCAGGATCTCGCCGAGGCATGCCAGATCATGGATGAAGTCATTGAAGCAGCATCCGAGAAATTGCAAATGGACGAGGACAGGAGTGATACATGGCGCCCGTGGCGCGTCATCAACCTTAATTCAGGCATTGCAGCGACCCGCTCGCTGGATCCGGAGCTGATGGAGCGCACTTTCGAGAAACTGGGCCGGCGCCTGCCGTATGACATGCCTGGCTTCTTTGCCGACGGCAAAAGGCAGATGGCTGTGCAGAACGTACCCGAAGCTGTCAGCGCGGTGATGAACCGGCATGCAGAAAAGTGGGCGAGCAAACCTCCCCACTAGCATTGAAAGTATAGTCAGGCATTCCACCCGCATCACCACAAACCGGGGCTACCCGCCACCGCAGCTGGTTACCCATGCGATGCCGAGGTGTATTAAGCTGCAAAATGATGCCAAGATAAGAATAACTATATACACTCCAAAAAATTATCGCTTCACATGATGGGATAAGGAGCTAAGCAGGTTCACCACGGGTGTTATCAATCGCTCAATGGGGAGCGGCCGGAAAGTGAAGCAACTGTATCGAACAGTTCCAACTAATTATCTGGAGTTTGCTTTAAACCACTAATTAGGAAAGGTTCTATGCGCCCGCTACAATTACTTACCGTTATAGAGAAAGAATTCCAGAGTACTCAGCATGGCCACCACACGCCGGTCATGTTATGGGGCCCGCCGGGTGTCGGGAAATCGCAGATGGTTGCACAAGTTGCAGCACGTCACGAGGCACCACTAATCGACATCCGCCTGTCACAGATGGAGCCCAGCGACCTGCGCGGCATCCCCTTCCTGAAAGATGAAATTGTCGATTGGGCTGTTCCGGCGATGCTGCCCGATGTAAAACGCCATGGGACTAAAGGCATTCTGTTCCTGGACGAAATCACCTCGGCACCGCCGAGTGTTTCCGCTGCCGCCTACCAACTGATTCTGGATCGCAGGCTCGGTGAATACGAAGTGCCCAATCAATGGGCAATTATCGCTGCAGGGAATCGCCAGGGTGATCGGGGTGTCACCTATACCATGCCGGCACCACTGGCGAACCGCTTTTCGCATTACGAGGTCGATGTGAACCTCGACGACTGGGTGGCCTGGGCCTATGCAAATGGCATCGATGAACGTGTCATCGGCTTCCTGCGCTTCCGTCCGGACCTCGTGTTCGACTTCGATCCATCATACAACCCCGTTGCATTTCCATCACCACGCTCCTGGGAGTTCGCTCATCGGGCGTTGCAAAAATTCGATGACAATCCTGATTTGCTGGTCAACTCCCTGCAGGCATGTGTCGGCAAAGCCGCTGGTGTGGAACTGAATGCCTTCGTCGAGAGCCTGCACCAGATGCCTGACCTGGATGCCATCGTCAGTGGCGAAGACGTTCCGGCACCGGCGGAGCTCGATCTGCAATACGCTGTCGCTTCAGCCCTCGTTGCCCGCGCCATTCGCGCAAAGGACAGCGCCAATGGCGAAGCAGTAAAAATCCACGGTAATATACTCGGCTATGCCAGCAAGTTCCCGCAACGCGACATGGGTGTAATGATGGTGTCCGATATGCATAGAGCGGTAGGCGAGGATATCTTCGCCGTACCTGAATTCGCAGACTGGGCCGACAAGATTGCGGATGTCATGTTATCTTGAACATCCAGTGGCGCGTAAATGCAAGATATAGAAAACAAACAAGATATAGAACACAAACTCGTTTCAGCCCGCACACGCCTGATACTTGACAAGCCGTTTCTCGGCGCCCTGGTGCTGCGGCTTCCAATGACGGAGGGTGACCCGTCATGGTGTAAGACGACATTCAGCGATGGCAGGACATTTTATTACAATGCCGAGTACATCGCCACGCTTGACCTCGACCAGACACAATTCGCACTTTCACATGAAGCGCTGCATTGTGCACTATCACATTTCTATCGCAGGGGGCACCGTATCAAGACACGATGGGATCTTGCCTGCGACTATGCGGTTAATCCAATGCTGATCAATGATGGTCTCAAACCGACGCCGGGTGCCATTTACCTGAAAGAATACGAGGGCATGACGGCGGAGGAAATCTATCCCTGCCTCGATGATGAAGATGAGGACCAGGAACATGACAGCGATACAGACGACAACGAACAAAACAGTGGTAGTGACAACAACGATGACCGCGACAGCGAGAATCATAGTGATGCTGGTAACGATGAACCTAACAGGGAACGCGAGCAGGATGACGGCTCACAGGGACAAGGCAACGAGCAGGAAGACCATTCACAGGGGCAAGGCAACGAGCAGAATGAAAACGGGGGGGGCAGCGGCGCTGGTGCCGCAGCAGAACCGCAGCCGATGTCAGCACAGCAACTGGAAGATCTCAATACGCAGTGGCAACAACGCCTGGCCGCAGCCGCGCAGACTGCTCACCAGAGGGGCCAGCTGGAAGGCGAGATGGCACGCCTGGTTGATTTTCTGCTGCAGCCACGGCTGCCCTGGCGCATGCTGCTACAACGCTATATGGCGATGACCGCACGTGATGATTACAGTTATTCCAGGCCATCATCACGACGCGGTAACCCGGCCGTCTACCCAAGCCTGCGCAGTTCCGAAACCAACGTCCTGGTGGTAATTGATACCAGCGGCTCGATATCAGAGGAAGAGATCGGAGAGTTCATGTCCGAAATCGATGCGATCAAGGGCCATGTAAGGGCACGCATCACATTACTAACCTGCGACTCGGAGCTTAATCACGGCTGCCCGTGGTATTTCGAGCCATGGGATGAATTCTCCCGGGATATTGAAATACATGGCGGCGGTGGCACCAACTTCAGGCCGCCGTTTGAATGGATCGAAAACCAGGACCGCGCCCCCGACCTGTTAGTATACTTCACTGATGCCAGGGGCATATTTCCCCAGGCAGAACCGATGTATCCCGTACTGTGGCTGGTCAAGGGCCAGGCAACAGTACCATTTGGTCAACGCGTGCAACTGAATTGAGAAAACATCAACGACCATTACATTGAACGCAGAGAAAATATTGAGAACACTATCCACCTTGTCTACAAACATAGCAATCCGCTTCATCCATGTTTGAAATACAGATATAAACAGCATACAGATAATGACCAGTCTTCAAAAAAAAATAGATACTGAAGGGATTACCTCCTCTATACAACAGTTAAGAACATACCTGGATGGTGCTGAAATCGAGCCCTTGATCTCGGCACTGGAAGCACTAAAGGAAGATCCTGATAGTGCTCCACGTCTTGCAGATACTAATGAGGCTTTCAATAATCCTGGTATCGCCCAGGGCGCCGTGCTGACATACGCGCCCTACCTGATAGTCCTGATCTCAGATGACCCGTATACTAACGACACGCGGAACAAGCATTGAGTATCTATTTTTTTCTTCGACTTTCCTGCAAACACAGCAATATTGGATTCCAGTTACAATGACAAGCAAGATTAGAGCCTACTCACAGCGTCTAACTCCCCCGTACTCCGGCCAGATACAGATTGCCGAGTCAGAACGCGCCCGCGCCGTATCCATGGACTGTGAAACCTGGGAGATACATTTTCTTCATGCCATCAGTGGGCGAGAAAACTACTACGGCTACAGACCTCAGCACAGCTTCAGACGGGCCGCCGTGGTCAACCACAGTCAACTGCAGACGATTGCGCAGCAATCAACATTAGAAAGTGAAGAAATTGATGACCGCATAATGGAACTGATCCATTTCCTCACACAGGCAAGCCTGCCATTCCCTGCTGCAGATATCTATGAATACTGGCTACTCGATAAAGAAGACCAGTCGCCGCTGGCGCTGATTTTCTCCTGTACGGAAGCGGAGCAGATGGCATCATTTCCAGAGCGCCCGGAGTGGACGGCCCTGCCGGCTGCAGTCCTTCCTGTTGACACTACGGAAGACGAGAAAGAGCGAGGTACCCCCCCGGTCAATTACCAGCTGGAAAAGTTGGTCGCCAAACGGGCTGGTTATAATCCACGTGCCCGCTGGTTCACGCGTCGTAGCCATGAAACTGAAAGTTTTCCCGCCTTGTTGGTAAGGGAAGACTGGCAGGAAGAGTCTCAGTATCAGTTGTGTCAACGTTATTTAGCAAGACAGGCACCACGCCTGCTGATGCTGCATTGGCTGTCACATGAGGATCGAAGGCGTCTTGAGCTGGCAGCAAAACCCAACGTTCTTGAAGTGCAGAGATTCTATCCTTTATATCCATATGTAGCGGATAAGAAACTAATGAATGCTATGCGCGTGGAAGCACGACTTAGAGGCTCAACGGAAAATGAGCCATCGATCCAGAAGCGCAGAGACGGAATCCTTTACCTGTAGCCGCAAAGCATATCCTGGCTGAAACTCACATCGATTATCATTAGTTCGTCGTCGCATCACTACCAATTAAGGGGTGCCCATAATTTGCAGGGCAACTGAAGCGGGGATGAGCAAGATGAAATCAAAAAAAGAAAAGAGGTTGGAGTGATTAATGTCATATCACTCCGCCACCTTGATCCCTCAACCCCTTTTATCGTATACGGGTGTAAAAAATGTGGTTTGTTGCTGATTCTTGATTATTGTTGACATGCGACTGCTATGCTAATTATTCTCACGCTACATACCAGGGAATGCGATTATGTCAAATCAATATTTTACCAGGGAAACCCTGTCGTTTTTAAGCGAGCTCGCCAACAATAACAACCGTGACTGGTTTAATGATCACAAAACCATGTATGAATCAGTTGCTCGTACACCAGCGTTGCAATTTATCGAGGATATAGCAGGCGATCTTGCGCTGATTTCACCCCATTTCCTGGCTCTGCCGAAAAAGGTAGGTGGCTCACTGATGCGGGTGTATCGCGATACACGCTTTGGCAAAGACAAACGACCATATAAAACCAATATTGGTATACAGTTTCGACACGAAGCGGGTAAAGATGTCCATGCGCCCGGCTTTTATATGCACATCGAACCCGGTGAATGTTTCGTTGGTGTCGGAATCTGGCGTCCAGATTCAGACGCGCTCAGTAAAATTCGTCAACGCATTGATGAAAAACGGGAACACTGGCTCAACGCAATCAACGACAGCACATTTTCAAGAAATTTTGATTTAAGGGGTGAATCCCTAAGCCGACCACCTCGCGGCTATGACAAAACACATCCCCTGCTCGCAGATCTTAAACGAAAAGATTTCATCGCCATCACCCCCCTTGAAGACAATGAGGTACTGTCACCAGCATTGATGAAAACTGTGATTAATCGTTTTCATGCAGGAGATCAGTATATGCGGTTTCTGTGCAATGCACTGGAGTTAAGGTATTAAATTTTTAAATTTAAGAGTCAGATCACAAATACAATTGAGGGCCGACGAACGAGTCGCTATTGCTGGGTTTGCAGACGTGAACGCTGCACGACGAAAACGGTCAGCAACGGCACCAGCAGCCCGATCAGCATGACCGTGATCAATAGCCAGCCCAACTCGCTGTAGTCGGCAGCGGTCGTGACGACGTCCTCGACGCGGTCGCGGACCTCACGTGTTACCGTGAAGATTTCATTCAGGTAGCGGGTGCCCAGGCTGGAGGCCGATAGTGCGAGGTTGGTGAATGACGCCATCACCGCGAAGAATGTCGCCTTCAAATGCGGCGGTGCATTCTTCGCAATCCATGCCAGCATCGGGATCATCGAGATCTGGCCCAGCGGTGATTCCATCATGGTGTCGATGATTGCGATAAAACGCGCGTCGACAACACCACCGGTGCGCGCTGCGGTCCATTCGTGCAGGCCATAGTAAAGTCCGATGTTCGGTAACGCCAGAATAGCGGCGGCGATCGTCAGCACCACAATGACAAAGGCGATTGAACGTTTCGCCATCATTGGCCGCAGTATGACCATGCCTGCCAGAGTCAGCAGTGAAGCAATCAGCGACAGCACCGACAGAAACTGCTGGTCGAATTCGAGCACGTCGATTTCAAACCAGGTTGCGCCGGGGCCGGGCAGCGGGGTGGCGCGAAAGACGAAAATGATGACCGCGGTGCCGATCAGCGTATTGCGCATATCCGGCTCGAGTTCGAGCATCAGCCGATACATCAGGAACAGGACGATCGACATCGAGCCGATGAAAATGATTTCCTGCGCCAGCGGCACCTGGCTGATCCCCATGCTCAGCGTAAAAATGACAAATACCAGGCTGCCACCGAGGATCCACCAGTTGGGGTGGATTTCAGCGGCGGGCGCGAATAACAGTTTGTCGATGGCCGCGTGATCCTGGCCCTGCTCGCGCATGCGCCGCGCGCGTCGCCTTAGCATCACCCCGCCCAGAATAACGCCGGATATCGATAGTACCGGGATCACCAGTGCCAGCAGGTAGATATCGGCGTAGATCGCGACCTTTACTTCCTCGGACATGTCTTCGACGCCGCTGAACATCGTGATATTGAGCGCGGCGACCGCGGCCAGTCCGCCGATTATGGCGAAGCGCCCCAGGGTCTGCATGGTCGTATGCATGACCTTGATTTCCTTATCCGAATAAGGATCGCCATGTTCGTTGATGGTGGGCACCGCCTCGACCGTCATCGCATCCGCCACCACGTCCTGTACCACGTAACCGGTTGGCGCCAGCAACGTCGCGATGACGAACCAGATTTCGACCTTCATGATTTCGGCCATCGCCTGCGTATGCGCGATAACGCCGTACATGATCAGGATGCTCAGCGTAATCAGACCGGCGCCGATATAGACCAGCAGTGCCTTGCGGCGCCAGATCAGGTCGACCAGGTGCCCCAGCGGCATTTTTAGCGTCCACGGGATCCCCGCCCAGAATGCCAGGCCGGCGAGAAAAGCGGCGGAAAGGTCCAGATACTCTTTGATGAAAAAGGTACCGACGATCGCAGTCAATCCCTGTACGCCCGCGGCCAGGTAAATCATTAGCGGCGGCAGGTATGACCAGCGTAACTGGCGTCCGAGATCTAGAAATGTATTGTCGAACCAGCGCCAAACGGGATTATCGGTCATGATCAGTCGCTTTGAGAATAAAAATCGAAGTCTATTATCACATGCTGAAAACCCGATGCAACTTAATAACACGGCGAAGCGGAGAGGTAACAACCGTTTTATAGTTTTATGGGTTATGTATTACGGGAAATCAAAATCTTGATTCCGGCTTTCGCCGCAATGACGTGGCGCTGTCTAGTGATTGCCGCGCTTCAATGCTGGTGACTGGAGTAAACGAGTAAACGGGGACAGACCACGTTTTTAAAAATATGATGTCTTTAAAAATATGATAAGGTAGACAGCACTCTGATTAATCGTGGTCTGTCCCCTATTACTATTACCCATTAGTTTAAGGTAAAACATGAGTCTTATAAGAAAAGGAACTGCTGAGTGGTTTGGAACAGGACTGGAAGGTAGCGGAGAACTTAGCTCTCCCAGCGGGGTATTAAACGAAACTCCCTACAATGTATCCAACCGATTTGAGAATGAAAATGGTGTAGCTGGTACCAATCCCGAAGAGCTCATCGCCGCAGCCCATGCCGGGTGCTTCTGTATGGCCCTTAGTTTCCAAATCGTTGCTGCAGGATATACGCCTACTCGATTAGCGGCAGAAGCAGTGATTCATATGAAACAGGAAGGTTATGATTGGTCGTTTGAGGGTATTGATTTAAACCTGGAAGCCCAGATAGAGGGCATAGCTGAAGAAAAGCTTGTAGAACTGGCAACCATCGCCAAAGAGAACTGCCCGGTATCGATGGCATTGTCAGCAGTGCCTATTACATTAAATGCGAAATTAATATAACTTTAATTGAACTTTAATTGGGGTCAGACCCCTATTATTTCGCCCCGGGTGATACCTGAACCTCCAGATTATTCTCTCAGCACGCGATGCCCCGACTGCCCTTATTGATGATGTTCAGCGCCATGGCGCTCTGGCCCGCACTGACTACTGCGCAGGAGCCTGCTGAAAAGGTACCGTTGGAGATTATTATTAGAGCACCATTGATTGAAACCCGCTGGCAGGAGGCTCCAAGCGGGGTCACGTTGATTGACAATCAAGATATCGGAGATGGACGTGCTCCCTTGCAACCAACCGATGCGTTGAACCATGCGCCAGGCGTACTGGTGCAGAACCGCAATAACTTTGCACAGAACCCGCGCGTTTCGATCAGGGGATTTGGAGCCCGCGCACCGTTTGGCATCCGCGGCGTGCGGGTGCGGCTGGATGGCATACCGCTGACCACGGTGGATGGGCAGGCGCAAATTGATGCCATCGATCCCAGCTCCATCCAGACCATCGAAGTGCTGCGCGGTGCCAATGCTGTGCTGCATGGCAATAGCAGTGGCGGCCTGCTCGATTACCGCAGTTTTATCCCCCGCCAATCGCCGCTCGCCAGGGTCGAGGCGCAGCTGGGCGGCTATGGATTGCGTCGTATCCACGGCGCGCTTAGCAAACAAGGCAAACAAGGCAAACAACGCGATCAGTTCGGGTTTCGCGGTGCCGTCACCCGGCTTGAACAGCAGGGCTATCGCGAGCAAAGCTCGGTGGAACGACTCAATGTCGGACTCCGGCTTGATCACCAACAGGGCAATCGCGACTGGTATGCGATTCTCAACCACCTCGACACTCCGCTGGCCGAAGACCCCGGCGCGCTCACTTACGAAGAGTTGCAGGACGATCCATCCCAGGCCGCCCCGCTCGCCAGGGCCATGAATGCCGGACAAGAGGTCAGCCAGAACATCGCCTCACTGGGGGTCGTGCAGCGCCTCGGTGGTGATAATCATCTGCTGCGTGCGCAAGCGTGGCTGACTAAGCGGGACTTTCAGCAGCAACTACCATTTCCCGGCGACAGTCTGATCAGCTACGACCGGCAGCTCATCGGCGGCACCCTCCATTACCAACGCCCACTGGGCCAAGTCATCCTGCATATGCAACTCAGTGTTGAAGATCAGCGCGATGACCGGCAACGCTATTGTCGGAATATCGACCTCGAGCCCTTTATCTGCCGCAGCGGCATCAGCGATGACCTGGCACTGGACCAACTTGAGAAAGCGAGTAATGCTGGCCTGGGACTACAACTGGCCGGGCCTTTAGTCAATGAACATGGACGCTGGATTATCGGTTTGCGGCATGACCACCTCCGCATGGCCATCGATGATAACCTGCAGGCGGGCGGTATCGACAACTCCGGCGAACGCGTCTATGACGAGACGCACTACAGCCTCGGATACAGCCACATGCTTGATGGCCAGTGGAGCGCCTTTGGCCAATACGCCACCAGCTTTGAAGCTCCAACGTTCACCGAGTTTGCCAATCCGCAGGGCAGCGGCTTTCGCCCGGGACTGGAGCCTCAGACCAGCCGCAGCCTGGAAATCGGTCTACGTGGCGCTCTAATCAATCTGCAACTAGAGGCCAGCCTGTTTACGGTACAGGTGGAAGACGAGATTATCGTTGATGATGCTCCGGGCGCAGCTCCAGCTGATGAGCGCACCTTCTACCGCAATGCCGATCGCACCCGCCGTGAAGGATTTGAGCTCGGTGGTCGCTGGTGGCCAGAAGCCCTGCCACAGCTGGAAATGTCTGGCGCGCTAACCTACATGAATGCACGCTTTGATGACGCCAGTAATAACGACCTGCCGGGCCTGCCCGACTGGACCGGGTTCATTGATGCCAGATACCAGTTCCAGCATGGTTATTATACCGGCCTGTCTGCGCAATACATTGGTAAGCGTTATGCGGATGATGCCAACACCATCGACGTTGCATCACAAACCGTCAGCAACCTGCGTATTGGTCGTACCATGACAAGCAGCAGTTATGACACCGAACTGGTCATCGGTATCGAAAACCTGTTCAACTCAGAATATCTGGACAATCTGCGCATCAACGCCAGAAATGGGCGCTACTACGAAGCGGGTGCTGAGCGGCGCTTGTATGCAGGCATCAATTTCACCTGGTAATAGCTGGCAATAAAGGGTCGGAGAGAATTATTTTGCATCACTCCGAGCTCTTTATTGATTTGTATATTACATGGATTTAGATAGCAGAACCTTGAGATAAGGCGCATAGGTCAATACAGCGCCTTGTTTGATGCCCAGAACGTCGTAGGCATCCAGCATTTTCTGATAGGCCGCTTCATTATCAGGTCCCGCTTTAAGTGTTTCAAGAGAATCGATCAGGGGCCTGATGTCCTCCTCTTCCAGATAGGTTTTCAGCATGCTGATGTCATCACTTAGCCTTTCTGCATTAACCGGCAGAACGCTCGTTATATCTCGCCTATCGGCAGAATCCTCGAAGAACAACGGTGGTTCCTCATAGACATTCCTGGCCAGTGCTTCAGACACTTTAGTATCTTGGGAATCATCATCAACACTGGTAAGAATATCGTCCTCGCCGATTATTTTTTTCTTCAATGTATCGATAAAAGTGTCAAATTCTGCTGCATTCGGTTTATTTAATAACAGTGAAAGAATCGGACGCCCTTTATAGTCACTATAAAACTCCAGCTCTGAACCATTCAGCACCGGCTCAGGATTAAGCATGGACAGGCTGACAGTCAGTTTCTCTTCTTTTAACAGCCGCTTTATCCGTACCGATAAGGTATCATCATCGATGATTTCGTATTCCCTCGTGCCTTCTAGAAGGCTTTTTTGTACAAGTTTCATAGTCATCGTATTGTTATAGTTTTGCAAAAAATTAAATCACTCCGACTCTTTATCACATTACCAAATCCTTACATGGCTATGGCTCGGCATCGATAATCACCTCGTGTATTTCCATCTTGCCCTCTCCATCAAACGCTTCCTTTGGCATTGGATTGCTATGAGCCAGTTTGAAATCCTCACTGCCCACCCAGGCCTCAAATGAGGCCTTGTCCTGCCAGGTGGTTAACACGACATAAGGCGTATCATTACTTTTAGGCTTGAGGATTTGCATACGCACAAAACCAGACTGCTTGTCGATCTGGCCTGCACGCTGTCGAAAGCGTTCTTCAAAGGTATCTTCCCAGCCGGAAGCAACGGGTACCCGATTGGCGACGATAAACATGAGTATTACTCCACAAATGATTTGTCAGTTAAGAAAGCTGGCAACAACTATATCACTGTGTTTCGTTTCGTTGTGCGCATTGATGCGGCAATCCGCCAGTAATTAACTGTTATCATCAATTTCCGGCCGACAGGGTGTTACTACATTGATTCTGTATTCAATATATTAATCAATTATTAGTCTTTCAGGGTCGACTAATTAACAAGATTCCCTTGTTTTGACCCTGTTATCGGAGCGGGTATTTCCTCGAGCAACTGTGAAAACAGTTGTAGCCGATCAACAACTGTTGGTGACTCAAGCAGTCGCTGTTTACTATCAATACTCAAGTTTAATATCAAGACTAGATTATTAACGACTTGTTCAATCGGCAGTTCATCGAGAACTTTCCAATCCACCTGCATCATGTGACGGTCAAAATAGTTGCGTAAACTTGCCATGAAATGATCAATTTTCTGCGCAGGGACTTCTTCCGTCTGATAATCCTGTTCGAAATCACTCCAGTCGGCCATGACCCTTCGATAACCATTTTTCATCGGTAATTCTTTGATTATTTTATATCTGCAAATTCCCGTCAGCATGATATTTAACTTGCCGTCTGTTCTCTCCCGATATTGCCTGATTCGCCCGGCGCAACCTGTCTGATAAATATCATTATGCGGATTATTATCCTGCGGCTGCACCATACCAATCAATTGATCAGTTTTTAACACATCCAGAAACATGGCCAAATAATTGGCTTCATCAATGGTTAATGGCAGTTCACCACCAGGCAACAGGGCATTTTCCAACGGGTATATCGGTAGCTCTTGGGGTAAATTTTCATAGGGTTGCGTAAAAGGCGACTTGGGTTTCATAATTTCTGACTATCGAATATCCAGCGTATAGCCGCGCAGGTAACAGGCAAAGTCCTGCAGGGCCTGGATACCGCTTGCTTCCGCCTGGTTGCACCACTCCTGCAGGCGTCGTACACGATCTGCCTGGTCACGTGATGTCTTGCGCCAGATTTCCTTCAGCGCCAGTTTGTAACGATAGACTGTTTCCAGCGTCTGGCTATGGTTCAGCGCTTCGGCCAGACGTTCACGTTTCGCTGCATCCAGCACGGTTCCCTCGCGCACCAGCAGCCTGGAGACCCTGCGGAAATAAGGTTTGTATGACGGGATCGCAATACGGCGCTGCTGTTTCAGTACCGGCTTGATGACCTTGCGCCCGTATAGCTTGAGAATATGGAATCGGTTGCGTACCACGGCGCGAACGGTTTCCACATCGATGATGCTTTTATCGGGTTCGATCACTGCCCGCGGAGAAATCTTCTTGACCTTTGCCAGGCCGAGCAATTCCAGGATACGTATATAGAACCAGCCGATATCGAATTCCCACCACTTGTTGGACAAGCGCGCGGAGAAGCCGTAGCTGTGATGATTGTTGTGCAATTCTTCACCACCGATCAAAATGCCCCACGGCACAATATTGCGTGATGCATCATCGGTCTCGAAATTGCGATAACCCCAGAAGTGGCCGACACCGTTGATCACGCCGGCGGCCCAGAACGGAATCCACAGCATCTGAATGGCGAAAATCGTTATGCCAATGGCACCGAACAGCAGCACATCGATGGCCAGCATAAGGCCGATGCCGATAAACGGGTAGCGACTGTACAGGCGACGCTCGAGAACATCGTCCGGCGTGCCGTGGCCATATTTGTCGGTGGTTTCCGCATTGGCGGCTTCCTTGCGATAGAGTTCACTGCCCTGCAGCAGGACTTTCTTCAGCCCGAGCACCTGTGGGCTATGGGGGTCATCGCTGGATTCGCATTTGGCATGGTGTTTGCGGTGCACGGCTACCCACTGGCGGGTAACCATGCCTGTCGTCAGCCATAGCCAGAAACGGAAAAAATGGCTGACGGCCGGGTGTAATGTAAGAGCATTGTGGGCCTGGTGGCGGTGCAGAAAAACGGTCACCGAGACAATGGTAATGTGTGTTAACAATAACGTGGCGCCGATATAGCCCCACACAGAAAGGTTGAGTAACCCGTCCATTAAAATATTCATAGTGCTGCCTTTTGTAAAAATTGAAACGGTGAAGAACCGGCAGCACTCACCGCCGGTTGCTCCCCAGACGGCATGAGCCGTGTAATTCCAGAAATCAATCTAGAAAGTAACGCGGGTGGCCTGTGGACCTTTAGGACCATTTTCAACATCATATTCGACCTGCTTTCCTTCCGCCAGGCTCTTATAGCCTTCGGCCTGGATGACAGAAAAATGCACGAACACGTCCCTGCTGCCATCGTCTGGAGTAATAAAGCCAAACCCCTTGGAGTCGTTAAACCATTTAACGGTACCATTCATGATACATACCTCTTTATAATAATTACTTAGTTAATAAATGCAAAACACGAGAGGTAAAACAGGAAATTCGGGATGGAACCGGGGTTACTTCTGGACTTCTTGAAAACCATTATGAAATGCAAACCTTTATCGTCTCACTCATCTTTACAAGCATAGACGATATCAATAGATGTGGGGGCATTTTGTATTTTTCAAACCCTGTAATGAATCGAATTCTGTATCCGCTCACGCTGTTCCCTGATATCCGAATAAAAAGATACATTTAAAAAAAGATACATTTAAGATACATTTAATTGAGGTCCATTTAATTGAGGTCTGTCCCCTATTTTTAGCTCGCTTTTTCTATAACTTACAGGAAAAACAACCAGATGATACGAATGCATGCACCCAAAACCTACGCCGGATTAGACCATGATATCAACGGCGGCATGACCATGATCGTAAAAATAATCCGCGATGCCTGGGTATTCGGAATACTCCCGGAAACAGAAACCTGTGTAGGCTGGGATATCTCCCGCATCGACGCTATACACCAGCAGGTCAATGATGAATGGGACAAATACGGC
>JARFQE010000064.1 GCA_029287915.1 Arenicellales bacterium | reverse complement strand
TGCGTTACATAGCCCTGACAATTTTACTGCTTGGAATTACGGTCATTGGCGTACGCACTGTATTGTTGAAGAGCATTGATAATACTTATGATAAGGACAAACTTATCGCCAATATGGCCCTGATGCATGACCGGGTTCCTGTAAAAGTGCATCACAGGTCCCAGGGTGCACCTTCTGTTCGTATGGATATGACTTCATCGCTGGATGAAAAATTGACAAAATCAGTTTCTGGCGACAGCAGAAAAGCAAACAGGCTGCGTATGCTTTACGGACATGTGCCGTTAAATATCCTCCGCTCGCAACCTGCATCAGAACCTGCAACTGTCGCAGGAAAGCGTCTCGAAACTATTGTCAAACGTGGTGTAATGCGAGTTTGCTATAACGAAAATGATGTACCATTTTCCTATTTCAATCATGGCGGCGATCTGGTTGGGCTTGATATTGAACTGTTTCATATTCTTGCTCACGATATGAATGTGGCGCTGGAGATGGTGCCTTCAAGCTGGAAGACGGTGGTCAAGCAGCTAAATAACGGTGAGTGTGACATCGGGACTGCCCTGGGAATGACTCCGGGGCTTGCGTTGAATGGTGCCTTTACCATCCCGGTCGTGGATCGCACTTTTGCCTTCCTGGTAAAAGATTACAAACGCGCAGATTTCAGCACCAGCGAAGCATTGCATCATCTTAAAGCTCCCATGCTAGGGGCAGTGAATGAGCCCTATGTCGTCGAATTACTTCAGACCTGGCTGCCACACGCTATATTGCATGATGTGAATACGCCAAAGGAATTTATCGAAGAATATGGTGACAAACTCGATGCTTATGTGGCTACGGTTGAAAAGGCAGGAGCATGGAGCCTGTTGCATCCTGAGTATTCTGTTGTTATTCCAGTTCCTGATGTAATAAAGATTCCCGCTGCATTCCCGATCCCGCATGGCGAAGAAAGCCTGGAGGATTTCATGCGTATCTGGATCAGCATGAAGGAAAAGGACAGGACAATTCAGAAGGCTTATGACTACTGGGTACTGGGAAAACAGTTCAAAAAGAAGCAGCCGAGGTGGTCGGTTATCCGTGATGTACTGCATTGGGTCGAATAGAGCCGGGTCTAATCTATGCGCTTAATTAGTAGAGTTTTCTTTCCAGTTTTTTTGTCTGCAGCGATGCAATTGGCATATGCTTCATCAGATGTAAAAGGCCAGATCTTCAGTTTTGACTCGCCCAATGGGATCAAGGAAGAATGCATAATTCTGGACAAAATGCCTGGTGCAGAGTATTCGGATGAAGATGCACAGCTTGAGCAGTCATTCTGCAGCATTAATTTGTACGATGAATCAATAGCCGTCTGCCCAAAAACATGGAGCACCAGCCCGGGCATGGAGGTATTTCATCTTACAGGGAAAAAAACAGCCCCGGCTGTATTTGAGCAAAGCACCTGCGGTACCAGCCTGCACAAAGAAATAAAAGCCTCGGGACTGCCGATCACATTCAAGACCACCATGAACAGCCGAACGACCAGTGGCACCTTCTCTACTGCCTCGTTGCTTTACTATCATTTTTCCCGCTATCTTCATGCAGCCATCCATGTTCCTGTGGCGGTATACAGGAGTATCGACAAGGACGTACACCTGCAAAGGGTCACGCGTCGGGGGCTCGAACTAACAGCTGGCAGCAAGGCGCGCCAGATGAACCATGAAGCCTGGCTTATCTTGCAGAAGGCGGAAAGACTTCCTGATGCCTACCAGCCGATTGATGAACTTTTCACTCGCGATCGAACACAGATCTATGGAGTTTTTATTCAGCCGGCAGGTAAACGCTATAACAGCACGTTGAATGGCACCCGGAAATCCGGCTGGGGCGAGGGACAGAACCGTGACTTCCAGAACACGGCTCCGTTTCTGGCCTTACGCAGTGAGCAACCACTGCAAGCGGCAATTGACCTTGGCCTGGCCCAGGCACGAAAAGATAAAACACTACGCCATGACATGGGTCGTGACATCTCAAGGCAACAAATGGTCTACTGGATGCAGGACCTGACGGAAATAACGCTGCTGGATTACATTTTCAGCCAGCAGGACAGGATTGGCAACATTGATTATCGAAATTTCTGGTACTGGATAGAACAGGGTCAGCTGCAAAGCAGGCACGCTGAAAACAAACTTCCACCGCGTGAAATAGCCGGATTCAACCCGGTCAGATTAATGAGAACACAACTCAATGACAACGACGCCGGAGGTAAACGCTCCTACGCCAATTTCACTAAAAAGACACAAATGCTGGAAAAGATCAGGCATTACAATCCAGGCACATATAAACGCCTGCTGTTGCTCGACAGAGACTTCAGAAATCAGGGCGAATTGTATAATTATGTCGCCACGACCTTTGGTCTGACTGCTCAGCAACTGGAGCAGATCCTCAACAATACGTCCCAGGCTACAGCAATTCTGAGGAACAGCTGCAGGCAGGGAATGCTGCGTTTTGATCTTGACCCGGAAGCTTATTTTTTAACTGGTCAGACCGTGGAACAGACCATGGATTGCGACGCTTCCTGATTACAGACTCATGCAGACAATTTTACGAGTTCATCAAGCCTACTTAATATTAATTGTTCTACTAATTACCTGCTCCCCGGTGCAGGCCAGCAGTATCCGTATCGCGATAATCTCCGACCTCAACGAGAGCTATGGCTCGACCGAATATCGCTCCAATGTCACAAGAGCTATCCAACGAATCATTGAGCTTAAGCCTGCCCTGGTACTCAGCACCGGCGATATGGTCGCAGGCCAGCGACTTCACCCCCTGCTGACACGCCCTAAGCTCGATGCCATGTGGAAATCATTCCACCATAGTGTCAGCAACCCATTGTCGTATGCCAATATACCGTTAGCAGTAACGCCAGGTAATCACGATGCTTCGGCCTATGCATCATTTACACTTGAACGTGAGATATACAATGAACAATGGCAGGCCAGGAAGCCAGAGCTTCAATATATCGATGATGATCACTATCCTTTTTATTATGCTTTCTCAGCTGGTGAAACTCTGTTTGTATCACTTGATGCCACCAGGGTCGGACATTTACCTGTTGACCAGAAAAGCTGGCTGGAAAAGTTACTTAAAGTCAACGGAGAACAATATAAACAGCGAGTCGTGTTTGGTCATCTTCCTCTGTGGCCATATGCTGTCGGTCGCGAAAAGGACATTCTTGGTGATCATGAACTGGAAGATATACTGCAACAGGGTAATGTTGATATTTTTCTCAATGGACACCATCACGCCTACTATCCCGGATATAAACAGGGCATCAGCTACATCAGCCAGGCCTGCCTCGGTGCAGGACCTCGTAGGCTACTGGGGGCGCAGAAAAAGTCGAAGAGAAGTATAACAATTATAGAATTTGTTTCAGATGGCAGTTACAAAATCGAAGCATTAAGTGAACCGAATTTCACCACCGCTGTTGACATCAAAGAATTACCTGAGCGTATAAATACAAAATGGGCTGAAATTATTAGACAAGACCTCGCTACTGATCAATGATAATTCGTCATATCGCAACATTGAAATTATTAGAAAAATGCAGAACTACTGATATGTTACTTGAATAATTCACTTTTTCTCTTATTTTATTTATAGTGGTTTTACTGACATGGAGAACTACTATGAAAAGCATACTATTCTTATTAATTCTCACGCTCTCATGTATAGCTTATGGCGACACCGTCAGGAAATGGGTCGATGAGAAAGGTGTCGTCCATTACAGTGATGGCGAAGCTGCAGAAAACATCAAGGGCGCGGAAACCCTCAAGTTTGAGAACACCTTCGACCAGGAAGCCTATGAGGAAGGTATAAAAAGACACGAAGAAACAGAAAAGTTTGCTGAAGAGTATGAAAAAGAGCGCTTAAAAGAAGAAGAGGAAAGGGAAAAGATTGAACAGGAAAGAGTAAAACCGATGGCTCCTGCAACAGGTGGAACATCAGTAGCTCCAGTTAGAAACCGCCCAATACAGAATAAATCACTTGTACCGGGTAATATCATTGGTAACAGGCCTGTTACCTTACCGGCAAAACCTCAATAGTGGAGATACTTACATGTATAGATCTTGACTTGAGCGGAGATTTTCTAAATCTGGATAAGTCTCGATCTTACAGAACTATAGGTACGATGACTACTATCGACACATAGCAATAGATTGCTTTTGATGGTGCGTCGGATGCCTGCCCCTTTAGATACCTCTAGTTAGGTTACCTCTAGTTAAAATGGCGAGGGTATATGTTATTGTTTTTAGCAACTAACGTCTCGTTTTTATAATATTGATGACGAGACCATATTACTGTAATTTGTATCCAAGATAATGATATGCGAATCAATATTAGACTTTGTTATAAGTTTAACAGAATCGTGCGGGTCTGCTTAAAAACTGTTAGAGGGCAGATGCACTTTTTACGCACCAGACACAGCTACCGCACGATAGATTTATCAAGACTGTCCTGGAGGTTCGCACCATGATCCGCATTGGCGTTTTCTTTGTAGCTATTGGCTTTTCATGCCTGCTAGCATTTCGCCTGATTGGTTCCTCTATTGACCCGAATGGATTTATTCAAGAACCTTTCGGTCTGCTGCCAATCGGCTATCTACTTATATTTGTCGGAGTCCTGGTGGCTCTAATTGGTTACATCAGATTGCTCATTTCAAGGAAGGGGGTGCAGAAGAGTCGCTGACATGCCGACAAATAATTCATTCATGCTGACGCCGCTTCACGGCGGGGATTAATTTATAAGTTAAATGACCACAGCCAAAACGTTCATATTCATGAAGCGATTACGGGTGATTTTTTGTGGATGTAATTCGCGTAATCAAGATGACTGCGATTGACCGAGGCCACTTTGCATCCCCTCGATGTAACACTTAATATAAACCTCAGTATTACCAGCCGAGAATTGACCTAGCTCTCATGAGAACATTAATTTCTGATCTATCACGGCGTAAACAACTCTACTCCATTACCTCAGGTAGAGGTGCCGATATTGCTAGGTAATCTCATTTGAACTAATACAAATTCGGACTTTCTAATCTTGTTCTATCAGCTTAAGCAACGGTAGCCCGAAGTCTCTCAAGCCACTCATCTGTACCATATAGGTGCCTTTTCTCCTGACCTGGCTTTTGCAGAAAATTTGAAGCCTGGAGGGCTTCTACTAGTGTAAGGCTTCCATACAAATCATCCCGCAGGCGATGAATCAGCTTCAATGTTCTAAAGCTATCAAACCAGTCATCGAATTGCTGTATAGCACCTTCTGATGATCTTGAACGTTTCTCTGCAGCGCGCAGGTTTTTAAAAACCTGTAGTTCTATTAG
This sequence comes from Arenicellales bacterium, assembly GCA_029287915.1. GTDB lineage: Bacteria > Pseudomonadota > Gammaproteobacteria > BMS3Bbin11 > BMS3Bbin11 > BMS3Bbin11. The sequence goes on along the minus strand of JARFQE010000064.1, from coordinate 3,063 downwards.
CAAATTCTGAAGCCATTCAGCTCGGTCAATTTCTTTCTGTCCTCGTGCAGGCAAAAGCTTTTGCAGTGCGCTATAAAAAACCGCCTGCTTCTCATCAGTTGTCTTTTCTGGTGCCAATAACCAGTCGCCTGCTGCTGCCAGAAAGCCTTTCAGGAAATCAAACACCAGTGGATGATAGACCTCGTACTGCTGGCCTGCCTGATTCAGCTGGCTTATCTTTATTGTCCCCTGACCGGTACCAAAAGGGACTCTTGAAGATGGCCTGGTAAGCAATCTTATCGGCTCGCCCTCGAGGTTAACCATGCTGCCCATCTTGGCCAGCTTATTCTGGAAATAAAAATCTTCTCCAGCCATCTTTTTTGGGAAGCCGCGTGTTCGGGCATAGGCAAGACTATGGCAAGCCAGCAAGCTGCCAATCGATGGATATGCATAACAGGATCCCGCCCATTGCAGACCCGCCACGTAGTAGCGAAGCCAGAGTTCATAGTCAATCACTGCTGGCCAGTAAATATTATGCTCCTGTTGTCCCATATTGGGATTCGGGATGTGCTGATATGGGTATATATAACAACTCGCTTTTTTTGCTTTGCCTGCTGTTGACACGATCTGTTCAGATGTTCTCAGAAAATAATCAGACGGGACCCTGGCATCAGCATCGGTGTTATGAATCCACCGGCTAGCTATTTTCCCTGCAGAAATGAGCAAAAGAGCGATGTCTGCACCGATTTTCCGCACCATGCCTACTCCCTGGTCAGAAGGGATCAGCCAGGGCTCCTGTGAGCGGTCGACGATCAGAATTTCTATACCCTGCCATGAGACGAGTGACTGTGGGCAGGTACCATCAGGATTCAGACCGGAGAATATGGGTATAGTGAGTTTTGCTAACCAGTCGCGCATCTTTTTATTGGATGCTTTGAATTCCATCTCTCTTGCCTGATTGCCATTCAGTACGACTATACACAGTACCCGGGACTTGTTGCCGACTGCCTGGCAGTTTGCAATGGAGTCCAGCGCACCGGGAAGGTATTCATGTTCACCACAGGCAGGAATGGTAACTACGTAGTCCCATGTTGCTGATGGAAACTGCTCAAGGTCTGCAGCCCGCCATTGTGATTCAGGTTCAGCATATATTTGCAGGTACTTGTCTATCGTGCGTTGATTCTTTACTTCGTCAACTGTCGATGATGCTTGTTTGTTCACTGCAATGACTTCGATTGTTATCCAGAATCCGTTACTAGCACCAGCTCAGCTGGTTATCATCATGCTCAAGCAGCTCAGTTACATTCGCTTCTATGACACGGTATCCAACATTTCCATAAAGCTTTTGACGGCCATCATTGAGAATATAGGAAGGACTGCCTTCGAGCTTTAATAATTCCTTCATTTCCGTATCACTCATCAGGGCAGCCAGGGCTGATCCATCATTCAGGGATTTCTCGATAGCAGCCATTGGTAACTGAAGTTCTTCTGCTATATTTTTCAGAACTGAAATGTTGCTGATATCCTGAGCACCTTCAAAAAAGGCACATCGCACTCTCCATAATGACTCTTCAAAAAATGTTTTATCAAATTCTGTATTTATATCTGCAGAGATCACTCCGTTCTTCTCTAGAAGTTGAATGGCCTTCAGGAAGCAATGACTCATTGCTGATGTTTTAGGTGAACTTCGCAACCAGATTTCAGGATTCACATGGATCTGCGGAAAGCTTTTAGCTGCATCAAGAACATGATCAGCAAAACCACGATAGCCGCCACGGTCTTTCCAGCCTTCTCCAATACGCTGTTGCGTGTCCCCAAACACTGAAATGAAATGATGTTCAATTTCGACTCTTTTTCCGAACTTGTTCTTTAATTCATCAAGACGTACCTGTGCGGCATAGGCCCAGAAACAGAGAACATCAGAAAAATACGAAAGCTTGATTACCTTTTCCATTTTCTTTTCATTTACCAGCACGTGAAGTGTGGCCTTATTCTAATCTAAGAGAATATATAAATTAAGGTAAACATGATGCAGACACTTAGTAGTGATTTGTTACTAGACACGAAAGAACAAGGCGTGTCGAAGCTGACAGCTCAATAGATCAGTCTGACTTTAGATAAAATAGCAATCGCGATTACAGCATAATCTGGCCAACATGTTGCTTGATATTGAAATAAACTTGCAACTTATTCAAACCAGAAAGCAAGGTCTTTATTCATAAACTCATCAGCGGGCATATAGTGGGACCCATCACAGGAAAAATTCAGGCCAACCAGCCCATTCATGATATTTAATGAAGCCGCCCGTAGATAGATGGTTTCATCTGCTTCACGTAATGACTTAAAAACCTTTAACACTTTTGACACCATTTCTGCTGGTATCGAGGCATCTTCAGGGTAGGCTGTTTTTGCATATACCAGGCAGACTTTTGGGTTGGTTATTTCATCAAGAACATGTAGACGATAACGGCAAGGGTCATTAAATGGCCATAATGTTGCACGTGAGCTGGAGAAATGTAACTTGGCATGATAGATACCCTGCTCTGTTATCAGGGATTCGATAACATCAAGAACCTCATCAAGGTGTTCATCCATTGCACTGCGGGTACGTGTTTGTTGAAACAAGGTATTACGGATAGAAGGGTCACCCTTGATCTGACGCCATTCCTTAACCTGAATTTCATCTACGTTCCTTAACGGTAAATCCTTCAGGTCAAAATCCGCAGCAATGTAACCGAGTGCTACCTTGTTCGCTTTTATACTATGCAGCGCAGTGATGCATGGCTTGCGTGTTTGCTTATCAACATAGACATCACTCAGTACAAAATGTTTTTGTTCACTTTTCTCAATAAGGTGTAAATAGGGACGGTTAGATAAATCCTGCCCTACTCTACTATCGTCAAAATCGCCATCTGAAACATTCCTGCTGTGTTGTAATCCCTGGTTATCAATGGCATATAACATTCGACATCGATGCCCGGTATTATTATCAAGGTATTTTTTTAATTCGTCATCAAGCTTGTTGCGATCATCCCAGTGCTGTGCGCATATATCTGCGATGAGACTCAAGGGGTCAAGCAGGAT
>JARFQE010000123.1 GCA_029287915.1 Arenicellales bacterium | reverse complement strand
GACATAAAGCAGGTGGTTATCGCTATATCAGTGATTTGCTCAGAATATAATTATTAGAAAGGAATTGGTGCCGAGAGGCGGGATCGAACCGCCGACCTACTGATTACGAATCAGTTGCTCTGCCAACTGAGCTACCTCGGCCTTTATTTAAAACTGCTACTACAGATAACGGTAACCGCGAGGATGCAGGACTTTACTGGAGTTAGGAATTTGAAACAAGCATATTCAGATGTCGACTCTTACAGCGCACTATAGGAACTGGCTGTTATTTTGTTTGATAACAATAAATCACCGTTCGTAACGAGTTTAGCAGCAAGTTGTGCCGACCCTAAGCCGAGAATTACTCCATTCCTGAAATGTCCTGAACAAATGACAAGGTTTTCAAGTTCGGGATGTCTGTCAATAGTTGGAACAGCATTAGTTGATCCTGGCCTTAGACCTGCCCAGTGTTTAACAACAGGTGTAGTCTTCAGGAAAGGCACCATGTTTACCGCCGCCTGCCAGAGTTCCTGATAAGCAGAATCGGTCGTTTCTTTATTAAAGCCAACATATTCCAGTGTACTGCCGGCGAGAATATGCCCGTCTCTTCTTGGTATCAGATATTTGCCATTATTCATTATTATTCGGCGCAACCTTTCCGGGTCTGTTTTAAAGAGGATCATTTGGCCCCGCACAGGTTCGACATCAAGCGACATGCCTGTCTCTTTCAACAATGAAGCAGACCAGGCGCCTGCAGTGACAAGATAATTATCTGCTGACCATTTTCCATCACTGGTTTCTACGCTTATAACTTTTCCTGCCCGTGAATTAATTCTTTCAACAGACGTTCTTGTTTTGATTTTTACGCCTTTCAGAATAAGATCCTTGATCAGGGCTTTTACCAAACGTGGATTGCGTACCTGCCCGATTAAAGGCAACCACATTGCATTGAGAAAATTTTCAGATAATTCAGGCTCGATCAAAGCAATTTCCTCGCATCCAATACGAGAAAGAAACTTGACCTTGCTGTCCAGTAAAATCTTCTTACTGAACTCCATGGCCCACAACCTGGCCTGTTCATATTCCTCGGTATCAAGAACAAGATGTCCCGAACGTATAAATTCAGGGTCAATCCCAGTTGCTTGAAACAAATCAGCGGCAAGTTCCGGGTATTCATTATGGCCTATCACTGACAGATCAGTAACTGCCTCAGGATAGCGCCACGGATATAGAGGAGAAAGAATGCCGCCACCAGCCCAGGACGACTCCAGGCCGGCACCGGGGTTTCGTTCGAGGATGGTAACTGACTGGCCGGACATGACAAGTTCACGTGCCGTTAATAGACCAATAATTCCGCCGCCAATAACAATAGTATCAGTTTTCTTTTCCATCAAATCTAATTAGCCGGTTGTTTAGCGCAGTGATTTTGGTAATGCAAAAGTAACATTTTCTTCCGGGCCCAGCAGGTCACTGACTGTTGCTGGAACCAGTTCTTTACAGCGGTTGATAACCCCTTCTACCAGAACTTCCGGTGCAGATGCACCAGCAGTAATACCGAGTACCGATACATCATCCAGCCATTCTTGTTTAATTTCATCCGCATCATCGATCAAGTATGAGCGTACACCTTTTTTTTCAGCGAGCTCTCTTAACCTGTTGGAGTTTGAGCTGTTCGTTGAGCCAACAACAAAAACCATATCACAATTTTCTGCCAGTCTTTTAACTGCATCCTGCCTGTTCTGGGTGGCATAGCAGATATCGTCTTTACGTGGCCCCTGTATGTTCGGGTAACGCTGTTTCAAGGCCGCAATCACGTTTGCCGTATCGTCAATCGACAGGGTGGTCTGGGTTACATAAGCCAGTTTTTCTACATTGCCGAGATCAAGCCTGGCTACGTCTTCAGGTGTTTCCACAAGATAAATGCCGGTTGAAATTTGGCCAATTGTACCCTCTACTTCAGGATGGCCGGCATGGCCAATAAGGACACACTGATAACCATTCGCATGATGGCGAGTGACTTCCCTGTGGACTTTTGTCACCAGTGGACAGGTGGCATCAAACACTCTTAGATTACGCCGTTCAGCTTCCTCCCTGACTGAACGTGGCACACCGTGAGCACTGAAGATGACTGTCTGACCATCCGGCACATCTTCCAGCTCATCAACAAATATAGCGCCTGCTTCTCTAAGTCGACCCACTACAAAACGATTATGAACAACTTCATGCCGAACATAGATAGGCGCACCAATCTGCTGCAGTGCACGTTCCACAATCTCTATGGCACGATCAACGCCTGCACAAAAACCACGTGGACTGGCTCGTAGAATTTTCATAAGCAACTATCACTCAATTCAGTCATTCTCTACTGATACAATCTCAACTGCGAACATAACGTCACGACCACAGAGTGGATGATTGAAATCGACCAGAACATTTGCTTCAGTTACTTCACGGATGATGCCGGGTACTGTGGAACCGTTAGGTAATGTAAATTCTATGAGATGTCCCAGCTGTGGAGGAGCATCTTGATCAAAAACTGAGAGCTCGACCTGCTGGACACGTGACTCATCATACGCTCCAAACAGATTTTCCAGTGCGGGGATAATGATATCATCGGTACTACCCTCACGCATGCCATATAGTTTCTGTTCCAGTTCATTGATGAACTCGCCCTGGCCCAGCTTAATGGTTTCTGGAGCGTCTTCCGCTTCCTCGATAACAGTCCCATCCGCCAGCGATAAGGCATATCTCAGGGTCACCTTACTATCCGCTTTTATAACTGAATCTTTTGTCATTGTTTCGATCTGCTTCTGAAGAGATGAATATTAAGGCTATCCAGTATCAGCAGGAAAGCCCCGATACTGATGGCCATATCTGCAACATTGAAGGTGGCAAAATGCCATTGGCCTACATAGAAATCAATGAAATCGACGACTTTCTGCAAACGCAAACGATCGATGACATTGCCTATTGCTCCGCCAAGCACCAACCAGAGAGCAATGGAAAACTGTATCTCCTTTCGCGGCGTCCTGTACAGCATCACCAGCAACACCAGTGACATTAATAGTGCGATAATGATAAAAAAAGTATTCTGCCAGCCACCTGCCTGGTGAAGAAAACTAAATGCAGCACCGGTATTGTAGGCAAGAGTAAAATTCAGAAACGGGATTATTTCTACCGGCTGGTGCAAAATAAGAAATTGTTCAGCCAGAAATTTAGTTGCCTGGTCGATGGTAATAATCAACAAGGCTAGCCATGCACCGCGACGGATTGCCCGGTCATCGTCCGACAGCTTTGTTTCGGTCAATCGACTATCAGACAAAATGCCTGACCTCGCCATTACCTTCGATATTCTCCACACAACGGCCGCATACTTCCGGATGATCAGGATTACTACCTACATCTTCCCTGTGATGCCAGCAACGTATGCATTTTTCCTTGTCAGTAACGCTGACATCTATTGCTACAATGTCATTGTCCCAGTTATCCAGAGATTGCGCCCAGTCTTTAAGTTCACTGCCACGTCCTGCTCTATCATCCATTCGAAAAACATGGACATAAGAGGTAATAAAAATAAAGCGGCATTCTTCCTCGAAGGACTGTAATAATTCAAGTGTGCTGCCTTCCGCGTAAATGGTAACTTCTGCATCAAGTGGCGAGCCGATGACACCTTCCTTGCGCAATGTTTCAAGTGACTGAGACACACGTTCTCTAAGTGCGGTAATAGCCTGCCAACGCTGCAGTATTGATAGTTTATTCTCGATCTCGGGCAATGAATGCCACTGCTCAAGGAATATACTGTCACCTCTGTTGCCGGGCATATATGACCAGACCTCCTCAGCAGTAAAACTCAATACCGGCGCCATCCAGCGAACCAGTGACTCCAGTATATGGTACATGGCAGTCTGTGCAGAACGACGAGCCTGACCTGCAGCTGGTGTGGTATATAGACGGTCCTTCAGGATATCCAGGTAGAACCCGCCCATGTCGTTGACACAAAACTGCAACACCGTCTGATAGACATGATGAAAGGAAAAATCCTCATAGGCCTTGATAATCATCTGGTTGAGTTCCTGGCAGCGTGCAATCGCCCAGGCATCGATCTCAATCAGCTCTGACATATCTATGGCATCAGTCGATGGATCGAAACCATCCAGATTTCCTAACAGAAAACGGTTGGTGTTACGGATGCGACGGTATGCATCACCTGTCCTTTTTAGGATCTCATCCGAGATACTCATCTCATTGCGATAATCTGTCGCAGCCACCCATAAACGGATAATGTCTGCCCCCAGAGAATTGATGATTTTCTGCGGTGCAATAACATTACCCTTTGATTTGGACATCTTGTTGCCATCCGCATCGACGGTAAATCCATGCGTTAATGCTGTTTTATATGGTGCACTGCCCTTCATAGCAACTGAACTTAACAACGATGACTGAAACCAGCCCCGATGCTGATCAGAACCTTCCAGATAGAGATCAGCTGGCGATGAATGACGATCCCGTTTATCGAGCACGAAGGCATGAGAGACGCCGGAATCGAACCAGACATCCAGGGTGTCAGTAATTTTCTGGTAGTCATCAGCCTCATCACCGAGCAGCTCAGCGCTATCCATTTCAAACCAGACTTCTATCCCTCCCTGCTCGATGTGATCGGCTACCTGCATCAGAATTTCATTACTACGTGGGTGCAATTCTCCGGTCTGCTTATGAACAAACAAGGCGATGGGTGAACCCCAGTGTCGTTGACGGGAGATACACCAGTTTGGGCGGTTCTCTATCATGCCTTTTATCCGGGCCTGCCCCCATTCTGGTAGCCAGCGCACCTTGTTAATCTCTTGCAGTGCGCTATCGCGCAACCCTGCCTGATCCATACTGATAAACCACTGCGGCGTAGCGCGGAAGATAATGGGCGTTTTATGGCGCCAGCAGTGTGGATAGCTGTGAGTGATAGATTCGGAAAATAACAACGCTTTCTGATCTTTGAGGACTTCGACCACATGTAAATTTGCCTTCAGCACATGCTCACCGGCGAACAGCGGCGTACCGTCAATAAAGAGTCCGTTGGCAGCGACTGGGTTATCAACTTTCAGATTGTATTTCCTGCCAACAATAAAATCTTCCTGCCCGTGTCCGGGAGCAGTATGTACAGCACCGGTACCTGCTTCAGTTGTTACATGCTCACCGAGGATAACTGGTACCACGCGGTCGTAGAAAGGATGCTCCAGAGCTATTCCTTCCAGAGCCTGGCCACTGACACTAGCAAGCTGGATATAGTCCTCTACTTGATAGCGTGCTAGTGCTGATTCAAGCAAATCTGAAGCGAGCACATAGAGGCCGCGGTGCCTGTCATTAAATCTGACAAGGACATATTCCAGCTCCGGATGTAGCGCTACGGCCTGGTTAGCCGGTAGAGTCCATGGCGTTGTTGTCCAGATGACGAAGGAAACCGGTTCATCACTGTATTCGTGCGAAAATGCATTGCAGACAGTCTCCCCATCGACTGCAAGAAAGGCAACATCAATCGCCAGCGATTCCTTGTCCTGGTACTCAACTTCGGCCTCGGCCAGCGCAGAACCACAGTCGGTACACCAGTGCACAGGCATAGCACCCTGAAAAAGATGACCCTGTTCAATAATGCGCCCCAGTGAACGAACGATCTCTGCTTCATTTTCCGGTGCCATTGTCAGATAGGGATTATCCCAGTCGGCCACTACACCAAGTCGCTTGAAATCCTCACGCTGGCGGTCTACCTGTTTCAACGCATATTCACGACATTTACGGCGAAAGACATTCGCATCAATCTTGACCCCCGCTTTGCCTGATTTTTTCTCAACTTGTAATTCTATAGGTAGCCCATGACAATCCCAGCCGGGAATGTATGGCGCATCATATCCATCCAGGGTGCGAGATTTAACAATGATATCTTTTAGTATTTTGTTGACAGCATGACCAATATGGATATCCCCATTCGCATACGGCGGCCCATCATGAAGTATATATTTGGGCGCAGCTGCACGTTCATCGCGAATACGCTGATATAAATCCTGCCCCCATTTGTTTAGAAATTCGGGCTCACGATTTGCCAGATTGGCTTTCATCGGGAAACCCGAATTTGGCAGATTAATAGTTTTTTTGTAATCGGTCATACAATGGTTCTTTTAGGTTCTTTCAAAATGAGAATTAAATGTGGATATTCGTATGGCAATAGCGAAAATTAACATGGACTATGTTTTTTTCACAGTGTTAGGATCAATCGTTTGTAATAGCCGGTCAAATAGCTGAAAAATATTGTCTTGCACTTGTTACATCGCGGCCAATCTGCTGCTTCAGCTCATCAAAGGAATCGAAACGCTGTTCATCGCGAATTTTGTGGCGAAAAACAACGTTAATACGACGACCGTAGATTTGCTCATCAAAATCAAACAAATGAACCTCCAGCAGCGTGCGTATACCACAAACAGTTGGACGTGTACCAAGATTGGCGACACCAAATACCGGCTCGTGATCCAGACCAAATACCTCAACGGCAAATATTCCACGTAACGGAATAACTTTACGCTTCATATTGATGTTTGCAGTCGGAAAGCCCCACTGTCGACCACGTTTATCACCATGAGCAACCTTACCGGTCATGTGGTAGTGTCGACCCAACAGACGCTCTGCCCGATCGAAGTCACCATCTGCCAGCGCAGAGCGTATTCCCGAGCTGCTTACCCGTTCGCCATCAACGCGGAAGCTTGGCATGGAAACAACCATAAAATCATTTTCTTTTCCTGTCTTTTCCAGTAACTGGAAATCACCTGATCTATCTTTGCCAAATCGAAAGTCATCACCCACCACAAGATAGCGCACATCCAGGCCCTCAATGAGAGTCCTGGTAATAAAATCTTCAGCCGCCATCGAAGCCAGTCTTTGATTAAATGGCAGCACCAGTATGCGGTCGATAGCAAAACGCTTTAGTGTGACATATTTTTCTCGAAACGTTGTTAAACGTGCCGGTGCCCTGTCACGGGTAAAATACTCTGCCGGTGTTGGTTCAAAGGTAATCAAGGTCGTTGGCAGACCCATCGCAGCGCCCTTTTCAGCTAATTGACCGATGACAGCCTGATGCCCGAGATGTACCCCATCAAAATTGCCAATAGTCGCAACACATGGCGTTACAGCGGGTTGCAGATTATGGAATCCAAAAATCAGCTCCATGTTAGCGAATCCCCAACTGAGAAATTTGTTTAGCCAACGAATTCATATTTCATAAAGGAGCCGGCATTGAAATAGAATATCAAGGGCAAAGGAGCATGATAACTTTTCTTTCATCCTTCATCTCCCATCCTTTATCCTTGTTAAAACAACAGCAGTGGATTCTTCGTCACGGCTACTGCGCAAATATAAGCAAACAACAGAATTGCCGCACTCCATGCCAGCATCCTTACATATGTTGTTTTGCCAAAACGAAAAGCGATCAGACCAAGCGCGATATATAAAATCAGTGCAATTACCTTGGCCAGCAGCCACGGTGTCGTCAGCAGGTTCAGACCGCTTTGAATAAGCAGTATGATGGCACTGATGATCAACACCGTATCAATGACGTGCGGGGTAATCTTTATCCACTTTCTATTGACAAGATCAGACCCTCTGAAATGGAGAATGCCCCGAAAGATAAAACCGGAAATACTTAATAGAACAGTTGAAACATGGACAGTAAGTACTGGATTAATCAAAACTATTATCCTCGCAGTATAACGGGGTAAATGGAGTCTCTAAAGAACACGGAAAATATTGAATTTCAGATAACCTGATTCCGGCATTGCCAGCAATACCGGATGATCAGCAGGTGGCCCTCCACGAAATAACATCTGACACTGGCGTCCATTACGTAGTGCCGCCTGCTGAATGGAATCGAGAAAATCTTCTTCTGAGATATGATGCGAACAGCAGGACGTTGCGAGTATGCCACCGTTCTTCAACACCTGCATTGCTGAACCATGTAATTTTCGGTAGGCCTTGCGAGCGACGGGTATCGATTTTCGATTTGAAGCGAAGGCAGGAGGATCAACGTTGACTACATCATAAAGCCTGTCAGGTTTCAAACCCGGCAGCCACTTCATCACATCTGTTTTAATAAACTTTATCTTTTCGCTGAGCTTATTAATGCTGGCATTGTTTTCAGCACGTGCAAGCGCTGATTCAGAGATATCAACCGCGTCGACATGAGAGGCGCCGGCAACAAGTGCATTGAGGGCAAAGCCGCCATCATTACAAAAGGCATCAAGGACACGGTCTGCATTGTCAATAAAACGTCTGAAGGCATAACGGTTTTCTCGCTGGTCTATGAAGAACCCGGTCTTTTGACCATTTATCACATCGACCTGATAGTCGATTCCATATTCCGTGATATGCGCTTTGACGTCTTCATCTGCGGAGCGCCAGACTCCTGTGTATTGCGGGAGGCCTTCCAGCTTTCGTAACGAGGAATCATTCCTGGTCACTATAGTCGCTGGTGACAGTTTCTCGCTAAGCAGATTGAGCAGCATATCCAGGATTCCCTCCATCCCTGCTGAATTGACCTGAACGCTTAGTACATCATCAAACTGATCCACAATCAGCCCTGGCAGGCCATCACTTTCTGAATGTACCAGACGCCTGACATTTGACTTTGGATAGACCTTGTTTCTCAGTAAAATTGCCTGCTCCAGCAGTTCAGAAAAAAATGCCTTATCGGGTTGCTGCTCATTTCCTGTCAATGCGCGAAACGCAATCAATGAGTGTGGATGATAAAATCCATACGCAAGAAACATCCCATCCTGCTGGCGCAGGGCAACGATATCCCCGGCTTCCGGGCGGTCAGCCGGTTTCTCCAGCTCGTTGCTGAATATCCATGGGTGGCCGTGTTTGAAACGTCTACCTGCTTTGCTTTTTAGGAAAATAGCTTTCATAAGAATAACTTTATGGCAACGATCAGTCGCGAGAGGCCCGCAGAATCAAAATAACCGGATTGTTGATCAGGCTGCTTGTTCCGGCAGAACAGCAAGAATATCCTGACCAGATTTTACCGTGTCACCAATACCTGCCAATATTTCTGTGCCGTCAGGCAAATAGAGATCCACCCGCGACCCAAATCTAATAAAGCCGTATCGCTGTCCAGCCTGCAGTGTATCCCCTTCATCTACATAACAGAGTATGCGCCTGGCAACGAGACCAGCAATCTGAACACAGGTAATGTCCAGCCCGTTGTTGGTCTTTATCCACAGGGCATTTTGTTCGTTTTCTTCCGCTGCCTTGTCGAAGTTAGCATTGATAAAAGCACCAGGACGATACCAGCGTTTTTTAATCAGCCCATTAACAGGGGATTTATTTGAATGCACATTGAATATATTCATAAAAACGCTGATTTTTGTTACTTCACGGTCAAGATAAGGATCTTTCATCTTGCCGACGAAGATCACCCTGCCGTCTGCAGGACAAACGACATCATTTGGACCAGCATCTAAATGGCGAACCGGGTCACGAAAGAACTGGATACAGAAAAAAGCAATCAGCCACCACGGAGAAGCCCAAAGCCAGCCCCAGGCAAATGTAATGCCTATCGCAATCGCAAGGCTGGCCGTGATGAATGGCCATCCTTCACGTGCCAGTATTGGGTGGGAAGCCATTACCAAATGTTCCTGCTGTTAAAATAGTATTGTTGATTAGTTTTTTGATTTATCAACGATCTTGTTTGCTGAAATCCACGGCATCATGTCACGTAATTTTGCGCCGACTTCTTCAATAGGATGCTTTTCACCTTTTTCACGCAGTTCATAAAAGTTCCCACAGCCATTGGCGTTCTCGTCCATCCATTCCTTTGCAAATTCACCGGACTGGATTTCTCCGAGAATTTTCTTCATTTCCGCCCTGGTATTATCGGTAACAACGCGTGGTCCACGAGTCAGATCGCCGTACTCGGCAGTATTGGAAATTGAGTAACGCATATTCGCGATACCGCCTTCATACATCAGATCGACGATCAATTTAAGCTCATGCAGACACTCAAAATAGGCCATTTCAGGGGCATAGCCTGCTTCGGTCAGGGTTTCAAAACCCGCACGTACCAGTTCAGTTGCTCCACCACAAAGAACAGCCTGTTCACCAAACAAATCAGTCTCAGTTTCTTCACGGAAACTGGTTTCGATGATGCCCGCTCGTCCGCCACCATTGGCAGAGGCATAGGCCAGTGCGATATTTTTTGCGTTTCCAGTTGCATCCTGAGCAACAGCAATCAGACTTGGAACACCACCGCCCTGGGTATAGGTAGAGCGAACCAGATGACCAGGGCCTTTAGGTGCGACCATAAAAACATCCATATCATCGGCGGGCTTGATGTAGCCAAAATGGATATTGAAGCCATGAGCAAAGGCAAGTGATGCACCCGCTTTCAGATTTGGCTCGATTTCATTCTTATATAGTTCAGCCTGTTTTTCATCAGGAGCAAGAATCATAATGACATCGGCCATGGCAACAGCGTCAGATATATTTGCAACCTGCAAACCGGAGGCTTCAGCCTTGGCACGCGACGAGGAACCTTCACGAAGCCCGACGACGACGGAGAGACCGCTGTCCTTGAGGTTATTGGCATGGGCATGCCCCTGTGAACCATAGCCAATAATGGCAATTTTCTTTCCCTTGATGACGGAAAGATCAGCGTCTTTGTCGTAATAAACCTTCATGATAATCCTCGTAAACTTAACAGGCCGGAACACCGGCAAAAATATGAAATATGAGATTTTGTCGAAATTAAGTGTTTAAAGTCGTAAGCCTTTTTCGCCACGGGCTATTCCCAGCACTCCGGAGCGTACAACTTCTATAATGGTGTCATTGGGTACCGCTTTCAAAAAAGCGTCGATTTTATCACAGCTACCGGTCAATTCGATGGTATAGCTCGTGTCTGTAACATCAACGATACGACCTCGAAAGATCTCAACCATACGATTGACCTCATCACGCAAGTTCCCTGCTGCACGAACCTTGATCAAACTTATTTCCCGTTCAACGTGCTCGTTCTCAACAAGGTCAACAAGCTTTACTACATCGATCAGCTTGTTCAGTTGTTTCTTGATTTGCTCTACGACTTTATCCGTGCCACTCGTTACTAGCGTCATGCGAGACAGAGATGGGTCTTCTGTTGGTGCGACGGTTAATGACTCGATATTGTAACCGCGCGCTGAAAACAGTCCGGCAACACGCGAAAGAGCCCCTGATTCATTTTCCAGTAATATGGAAATAATATGACGCATATCAGGCCAGCTCCCTTTCTTCATCATCACCATTATTTCTAGGGGACAGGTGCATTTCATGATGCCCCTTCCCGGCAGCAATCATTGGATAGACATTCTCTGTCTGATCGGTAATAAAATCGAGGAAATACAGGCGGGACTTATCCGACAGCGCTTCCTTCAACGCACCTTCCACATCAGCGGGCTTTTCTATCCTGATACCAATATGACCATAGCCTTCTGCCAGCTTAACCAGATCCGGTAGTGCATCCATATAGGAGTGTGAGTATCGACGGTCGTAGAAAAATTCCTGCCATTGTCTGACCATACCCAGATAACGGTTGTTCAGGTTGACGATGTTCAATGGCAAATCATATTGTTTGCAGGTCGACAGTTCCTGCAGACACATCTGAATGCTGCCTTCCCCTGTAACGCAGGCAACTGTTTCATCAGGATGCGCTAACTGAACGCCCATAGCCGCTGGCAGACCAAACCCCATGGTTCCAAGACCACCGGAATTAATCCAGCGCCGTGGTTTGCTGAATTTATAATACTGCGCTGCAAACATCTGGTGCTGACCGACATCCGAAGTGACAAAGGCATCTCCCTTTGTCACTTCGTATAGTTTCTCAACAACAAACTGCGGCTTGATAAGCTCACTTTCGCGATCATAATCGAGGCAATCTATCTTGCGCCAGCCATCTATTTGATGCCACCATTTCTGCATTGCTTCGGCATCCGGCTTGCGACCAGAATCCTTTATCTGGCTTATCATCTCTTCAAGGATTACACCGGCTGGACCTACCACGGGTATATCAGCAGAAATCGTCTTACTGATCGATGAAGGATCGATATCAACGTGGATTATTTTTGCATAGGGACTGAATTTATTTGTATCACCGGTTACCCGGTCATCGAAGCGAGCACCGATACAAAGCATGACATCGCATTCATGCATGGCCAGGTTTGCCTCATAGGTACCATGCATGCCTAGCATACCTAGAAACAGAGGATCATCTGCCGGGTAAGCACCGAGACCCATCAATGTATTGGTACAGGGATAACCGAGCAGGCGCACTAATTCTGCTAACTTGTCGCTGCAATCAGACAAAATAATCCCGCCGCCTGTATAAATAACAGGTCGTTTAGCCGCAAGCAGTACCTGTACCGCTTTACGTATCTGCCCGCTGTGCCCTTGTGTAACCGGCTGATAGGATCGCATGCTGAGGCTTTTAGGGTAAATATACTCTGCCTTTTCTGCAGTTATATCCTTCGGAATATCTATCACGACCGGACCAGGTCTACCAGAAGTGGCGACATAGAAGGCCTTTTTGATTGTGGTAGCAAGATCTCGAACATCCTTGACCAGGAAATTATGCTTTACACAGGGTCGAGTGATTCCAATCGAGTCTACTTCCTGGAATGCATCATCACCAATCAGGTGGGATGGAACCTGTGCAGTAATAACAACCAGTGGGATTGAATCCATATGTGCTGTCGCAACAGGGGTGACGACATTTGTCGCGCCTGGACCTGATGTTACCAAGACCACACCGGGCTTGCCGCAGGAACGGGCATAGCCATCTGCGGCATGACCTGCACCCTGCTCATGGCGGGCCAGAATATGCTTTACGGTGTCCTGCCTGTAAAGTGCGTCGTAAATATGCAGGGCAGCACCACCTGGGTAGCCGAAAATATATTCGACCCCCTCATCTGCCAGCGCCTTTACCACTATATCTGCACCGGTTAATTCCACTAATTTACCCTCAATTGAATTATGCTTGATCCTAAGTCATCAGGTTTGTAACTCTCTGAACCCTCTAGAGAAATAAGAAGCATTAGAACTTACTAATAAGACCCTGCGTGGTCAATAGATAAACTGGGCTTTTTTGCACTATTTTCGGCTACAACAATAGAATCAGGCAAAAATGCCCCTTTGACTACTGTGGAGAAGGGTTTTATTAGCTTAAATCAGTTTCCCTGGCGTGAGAATGGCTGCGAGATCATGGCCCAGACAGAGCTGCCTTCTTCTGACACGGCCCAGTCGAGCCTAACCACCGCACGGTAGGTCATGAAGCGTAGACCAATACCACCATCAACCTTGAGATCCTTGAAGAAAAGATCGCCATTGTATTCATCACTGACCCTGCCTACCTCGATAAATGGAACTAGCTGCCACCAGTCGATTTCGAAGTAGTTGAGCAATGGCAAATCACGCAGCGGCTGGGTTTGAGGGATCAACCGAAGTTCTGCAGAATAGTAAACAGCTGACTTGTCTTGGAAGCGTCCGGAAGGATAAGCTCGCATCCTGTCAAAGCCGCCGAGACTGGAGCCATAACTTGGTGGCGGCTGATGACTAATTGTCCCATCAGCATTGACCTCCCAGTCCGTTGTATTAGACGTCCAGAAATTGAGTGCCACGACCTTCTGGCGGAACCAGTCTGAGTCGCCGAGATTGAAATACTTGGAAAAATCGGCTTCAAGATTGGTCCAGCTATCCCGGCTTTCTCCCCAGCCGAAATCACTGGTTACTTTCAGCAACTGGCGACTGCCTATAGACGGGTTGCGCGGGAAATCAGTATTGTCATATTCAAGCCAGAACTCGAGGCCGTTGGTTTTGGCAAACAGCTCTTCATTTACTGGATCATTTTCTCTCTGGTTAAAAACGAAATCACTGAGATCACGGTAGGTATAGAAAAACTTGGCTGCCAGCGTGGTCTGGCCGCTGGTCATCGGGTTCCAGGTAGCACCCCCTTTGGGTCCCGATTCAAGCAGTCCCTGGTACAGGCGATAGGTCGCCACCGGATCATCTTTGATAGAACCAATCGGTAATCGATACTTCAGGGCAGCGGTAAATGTTACTTCATTGCTGACTCCAGTTACATAATTCTCCTCGTCGGAATCGTTGGCTCCTGCCCGAGGCTGGTTCGGATCAATATCCGGCCCGAGATAGAAACGCTGGTCGGTAAAGTGATCAGCGAGAATGAATGAATCAACAAAAAAACGAGATTTGCCAATTCGGTGGTCGTTCCATGCCCCGGAAACCAGCGCGGATTTATTCGACGTAATAAAAGCGGTACCGAACAGGCTTTCCTGCGGCTGTTTTTTTCCACTGACTGAAAACCCGCCGACACCGACTGCCCATCCCAGTGCATCAGTCGCAAAGATATACGGTAGCCAGCCGGTCCTTTTTTCGTCTGGCGACTGTCCCCTGTCGAGTGCTATGTCCTGTGCGGACACCTGCACCGGTAATGCGATAGTCAAGAGCAGTATAAAAGGAAGAAGTGTTCTTTTTGATGAACCTGATAAAGTAATATTTTTTTTCATTATTGAGACCGGTTATTGCATGTATAAGGTATGTTCGGCTGGTATTGAGAGCATAGACAGCGCCGACAGCTTGCGCCGCATTATACATAAAATCACCAGCAAACGAAGGTTTTAAGCCCGGCGCCACCTCGTTCCGCCTGCACTGTCATCAAGCACGATGCCAGCGGCATTCAGGATATCTCGTATCTCATCCCCCCGCGCCCAGTTTTTTTCGATTCTTGCCTGGTTTCTCTCATTGACCAGTGCATCGACCTCTGCATCACTAAGCCCCCCTGGCCGGCTATCTCCCGAGACGCCTCGCAGGAACTCGATCGGTTGTAGCTGCAACAGCCCAAGGATTGCTCCCAGTGCCTTAAGTTGTCCTGCCAGGAACTGCGCTTTCTCATGCTCACCCGATTGCCGGGCAGTATTGATATCTCGTCGTAGAGCTGACAGGATTGACAGGGCCTCAGGGGTATTAAAGTCATCATCCATGGCAGTAAAGAAGGGTGTTGAAATTTCCGCATCAAGCTCGGCATCTTCATCAATATCAAGTCCATCCAGTGCCAGATAATAGCCCTCGAGCGCCGCTTTTGCCTGATCCAGTGTGTCATCGCTGTAATTCAGAGGACTGCGATAATGACTATTGATAATGAAGTAGCGCAGAATTTCCGGATGATAACTGTTCAGTACATCACGGATCGTGAAAAAATTATCCAGCGACTTTGACATTTTTTCATCATCGATTCGGACGAAACCATTGTGCATCCAGAGATTCACAAAGGTGTGGCCAGTAGCACATTCGGACTGAGCTATTTCATTTTCATGGTGAGGAAAGCGCAGATCCTGTCCCCCACCATGGATGTCAAAATGTTCACCGAGAGATTCCATGGACATGGCTGAACATTCAATATGCCAGCCGGGACGCCCATCGCCCCACTCGGATTTCCAGCTTGGCTCGCCAGGCTTGGCGAGTTTCCACAGCACGAAATCGAGGGGATCGTCCTTGCCTGATACCGCTTCCACACGTGCACCAGCCTGTAAATCATCCAGTGACTCACCTGATAATCGTCCATATTGTTCAAACTTACGAACCCGAAAACATATATCACCTGATTTGGTCCGGTAGGCAAAGCCGTTTTTCATCAGACGGTCAATCAGAGAAATAATTGCACCCATATGTTGGGTTGCACGGGGTTCATGATCGGGACGTAATACACCGAGGCGATCTGTATCCTCATGCATGGCATCGATAAAACGCCCTGTTAGCTCTTCTATACTTTCGTTGTTCTCAGCAGCCCTGGCGATAATTTTGTCATCAATGTCTGTAATATTCCTTACGTAATTGACCTCAAATCCCCTGCTACGCATATACCGTGTCACGAGATCAAAGACTACCATTACCCTGGCATGACCAATATGGCACAGGTCATATACCGTCATGCCGCAGACATAAATACCAACCTTACCAGGCACTATAGGAGTAAAAGGCTCTTTCTGGCGAGACAGACTATTGTAGATTTCAAGCATAGCAATGTATGGAATTTGTGATGGATATAATGCTGTGGATTTTACCGGAAATGGAATCTCATAGACACAGCAGAGATATTGGTGCTAATGAACTGGACAAACAGAAATAGTTCTTACTGGGGCAATCTATTACGCACAAATCGTAGTAGCCAATTCGCTCTTGCTCGACAATGTCATGATATAATTCATCGTTTTTACACAGGTTGAATATAAAAATGATCAAAATGGATACAAACTTTGGCACCATCACTATAGAGCTGGATGCCGACAAAGCCCCGCTAACCGTGGCTAATTTCAAAAAATATGTTGCTGATGACTTTTACAACAACACAATCTTTCATCGCGTTATTCCGAACTTCATGATTCAGGGAGGTGGATTCAACCCTGGCATGACTCAGAAGCAGACACTGGATCCTGTTGAAAACGAAGCAGATAATGGCCTGGGAAATGACCGCGGTACCATTGCAATGGCTCGTACCAATGACCCGCATTCAGCGACTGCCCAGTTTTTCATCAACTTAAAAGATAATGCTTTTTTGAATCACAGCGGCAAGAATCCTCAGGGCTGGGGATATTGTGTATTTGGCAAAGTCACTGAAGGCATGGATGTGGTAGACAAAATTGCAGCGGTCGCCACAGGTAATAGCGCTGGCCATGCTGATGTCCCCGTCAATGATGTGGTCATCTTAAAAGTTGAAGATACCGATAGCTGATTTTTTCTATTTCCTCCAGCGATGGCGACCAGTTTATTCATCTCGGATCTGCATCTGGATCCAGAACGTCCCGAGGGCATTCGCTTATTTGACGATTTTATCCGCAACAAAGCGGTAGACGCCGAGCAGATTTTTATCCTCGGTGATCTTTTTGAATACTGGTTAGGTGATGACGCAAGTGAACACTGTGGTTATCAGATCATTATAGAATGCCTTGCTAACCTGGTATGCAAAAAGACCAGGGTCTATTTCATGCACGGCAACCGGGATTTTCTGGTGGGAAAGGATTTTGCGTCAAGCATTGGCGGCTGCTTGCTGCCAGATCCTTCGAAGTTCAGATTGGGTGAGATCGACGTCCTTCTAATGCATGGAGACAGCCTCTGCACAGATGATGTTGCTCATCAAAAATTCCGTGAACAGACACGAAGCAGGGAGTGGCAGCAGAACATTCTTTCAAAAAGCATTGCCGAACGGGAAGAGTTCGCCAGGCAGTTACGTATGAACAGTAAAAAGGGTAATACGGACAAGCCTGAATCAATCATGGATGTTAATCATGCCGCCGTTGGATCAGTGATGAAAGACAACCATGTCAGTCTATTGATTCATGGCCACACACACCGTACTGCTATCCATAACTTTCAATTGATGGGCAAAACAGCTCATAGAATCGTCCTCGGTGACTGGTACAAGGAAGGCAATTATCTGATTCATGATCAGCAGGGGTTCAGACTACTGAGCTATCCTGGAGACTCAGTTCTCGCTACATTGGATAATGCACAGCTATCCTGATACTTACTATTACTGTGACAAGGCTCCAGGCATAAATCTTTCATAGCCTTCGGGTAGTTCAAAAATACTGGAATCAACTTTCACATCGTCCTTGACTGTTACCAGTTTGCGACTCCGTCCAGAAAAGTCCTTCTGCCTGATTGGGAAGCCCTTGCTCAAATGCCTGTCTGGCACAAAAATATTATTCGCCAGGTCACAGTCAGAACGCGCTTCATCCGGGATTAATTCTAGTCCCTTCGCATGTTGGCCTGCCAGGGTTTCTGATAATTCTCTCAGTGCATTGACGGCATCATCATAAAATCCCGTTACGGCATAGACCTCCATACAGCGCTTGCCATTGGTAAACATGTAATACCTTGAAACCTTGTTGCCCCCGACCTCAGGCACACCACCAGCATCCAGTTCTTCGATGTCATGCCTCAAGGGCTTTGGTGGTGCTGCAACCACAGGCTGAAGAGGGATGACCAGTGTACGCTGGTCCTCATGACTAACACTAAAAACTGTACCGTCGGACCTGTCCAGTAACGCGAAATCCCCATGGTCTTCACCATCATCCATACGCAGATAGTCCGTTGTTAACAGCAAACGTGTCATATAGGCTGGTTCATTCAACGAATCCTGGTCTTCAAACATCAGCAGAGTTACCTCAGTCTCAACGGCCATAGCCCTCGTCACTGACATGGCTAAAATTGTACAAAAGAGTATTCTTACGAATCTGAACATAACGGTAACTTCCTCAAAATTTAAGTTGGGTGAATTTATCGGTTATTTCAAAATTATTCCCTGTGAAAATAGAGATATAATCCTTGTTATTAATCTTATCATCAACCACTAAACGATATTCAGGGACAGATACCTGACGGGTAGTAAGAATGGAACAGAAAATCGAATTCAAACCTGACTTGATCAAACGCTATGACAAAGCCGGGCCTCGCTATACTTCGTACCCAACAGCAAACCTCTTTAATGACAGCTTTTCGTATGAAGATTACCGGTCAGCAGCTGAGCGTAGTAACAGAGAAGCAGTACCAAAGCCGCTTTCGCTGTATTTCCATATCCCCTTTTGCGACACGGTCTGTTTCTACTGTGCCTGTAATAAAATTGTCACCAAACGACGTGACCGGGCCACACCCTACCTGAAACACCTTTACCGTGAAATTGAAATGCAGGCGGATTTGTATGAAAACTCCCGCCCGGTAGATCAATTACACTGGGGCGGAGGTACACCCACTTTCCTCAGTCATGAACAGATGCGGTCGTTGATGGATAAAACCGGTCAACATTTCTCTTTGATGGATGACGACACAGGGGAGTATTCAATAGAAATCGACCCTAGAGAAATTACTCCTGATGGCGTTCATTTCCTGCGCGACATCGGCTTTAATCGCATCAGCCTCGGGATTCAGGATTTTGACCCGAAAGTGCAGAAAGCTGTGAATCGCATTCAAAGTGAAGAAATCACCTTCGCTGCAATTAATGCCGCGCGGGTTGCCAGGTTTAAATCTGTTAGCGTTGATCTGATCTATGGCCTGCCATTTCAAACGGTTGATAGCTTTCTGTTAACACTGGATAAAATAATGGAAGTCAGTCCTGACCGACTTTCTGTCTTCAACTATGCCCACCTGCCCACGCTATTCATGCCACAGCGGCGCATCAATGAGGAAGATTTACCATCAGCAGCGGAAAAGCTTGAAATCTTACAGGCTGTCATCGGTTATCTGACCGATCAGGGCTATGTTTATGTCGGCATGGATCATTTTGCCCGTCCCGATGATGAACTGGTTCTTGCGCAGGATAAGGGCATGTTGCACAGAAATTTCCAGGGTTACTCAACACATGCTGATTGTGACATGGTGGCAATGGGAGTTACCGCTATTTCTCAGGTTGATAATATCTATTGTCAAAATGTACGTGATGAAGATACCTATTATCAGATGATTGATGAAGGCAGATTACCGTTGATGCGGGGCATGAAACTGACAGGCGACGATCTGCTTCGTCGTGACCTGATTACCCAGCTTATATGTAATTTCAAGCTTGATATAAAGCAGTTCACTGGAAAATATGAAATAGATTTCGCACACTATTTCAAGGATGAAATAGCACAGCTCAAGATCATGCAAGAGGACGGACTGTTACAGATTGATCAACATACGATAACGATACTGCCTCCCGGAAGACTATTGATTAGAAATATTTGCATGACATTTGATGCATACCTGAAGAACAAGCAGAAAAACCAGTTTTCGAAGGTAATTTAACAACTGAAAAACATAGACTAAAAATCAGGGCGTTCAATTGAGAGCTCAATTGACAGGATAAATTCTGTTCAGGATATGGCCTGACAGTACATTGTTTTAAGGTCTTTTATCGAGACTACCACCCATGGCAGCCATTCAATAAATCATAAGAATCAACGGGTTATGTAGTAATTGCCTTGAACCCTTGGTGCTTGAAGTTCGTAGACAAGATTATTGCCAGCGGCGGCTATTTGCTTAAGTAGCAGTTCACTTTCTGTCGTCTGCATAACTTCCCCAAATAATCGCCACCGAAATGCCATCAAATAATCTTTGCCTATTCACTAATCCATTGTAGATTTTTGTGTATATAAAAAGGAGATAACTATGCGACCAGCACCAGCCGACATGGCTACCATATACCAGCGAGTCGACAGGCATGTAAGTGACAGAGAGTCACTGGCCGAGCATAAATTCAATCAGAAGAAGATTATGGCGATGGCAGCCAGGCGTGATCTCGTTGTGCAGTACTTTCGTCGTCAATGGACTTTCATTGAGCCTTTCGACATGAAGCCTTATGTACGATCGCTGAGCGACAAAAACGCCATATCCTGGCTATCATCTATACCTTACCCGCGCAAAGCAGGTTCGCTGGATGAGAGTTAGAGCTCTCATCGACAAATGACACTCAAAAAATGTCTGTGTAATATATGTCGCGCTAATTACTAATCCAACTTATAAGGAAGAAATAATGAACATGAAAGCAGGCGTCCATCGTCCACTGTTAAGGGCTATTTGTGCATGGACAGCGGCAGCTGTCACAACATCACTATTGGGTGTCGTTAATGCGGCTGCAGATTCGGTTGAAGACATGTGCAAGCAAACTGATGAGATTTGCGCATGCACTGCCAGGAAATTGAAGTCTGAGGTGGGGAATGATAAGTACGATCTCTATGAGACAATAGGTGTGGCATATATGGCTAATCTGAATAAAGGCATGAATATGGGCGATGCCTGGGATGCTGCGGTCAGAGCCGAATCAAACAAACGTGGAACAGGCTTTGCCGAATTGCTCATGCAGACTAACGCAATAGGTCAAGCACATCGCAAGGCAATGAAAAGCTGCTCAGGCTGACCATGCGGTGATAAAGCACCTTCGCGCAGTTTTGCTGCAATTCTCAACATATCTGTTGGCGGCCGATAACGCACACACAGTTTGTTATTTTGGTTGAACCAACACCAATGACCTCTCACGACGACCCTGAGCCGACATCAAGGGTCTCCACTTTTTTCACTCTTCTTAGTCACCAATATGCTCAATCTCAATAGCCTGAGCGCAATTTTTAATTGAGTGCATTATGATTGATAAAATAGATCGTCACCATCATATCATTCAATTTTACTAATTAATTTACCTCATCTACCATTTGCACTGGTGTTTTTGTGAACCCGTGCAAATGAACTGTACATACTCGAGGGCAATCAAATGAAAGCTTTGTTAGTTAATCCTGAAACTCAGTCCATTAAAGAAATAGAAATTTCAGATCATCATCACATAGCAAAGCTGATCGGCTATGACACAGTTATTTCTGATGAAATAGGGCCTGCTGGCGATCGTTTATTTTTCGATGAAGAATGTTTCCTGCGCGGAACTAGCGGTCGTTTTCAGATCGATGCCATCATACCCGTGTCGGGTGTGGGTGTGATTGTTGGATCGTCCGACGACGGGGAAACACTACATGATGTCACTGCCGACATTGAAAATATAAACAGACGCATAAAGTATCTGTAGAAATCATATTGTAGATCTATTTCATCAGGCAAATGAGCAATCAAGGTATAACAATAAGGCCTGCTAACAAAGATGATCTTCGATCCATCAATCAGGTCATTGAAAAAGCGTTAATGACCTGGAAATTACCCGATCGTGTAAAACGCCTCGTGCTACCGAGTTATTTCTACGATGAAGTGGATCTTGAACACTTTTTAATATTTGTAGCGGCAGAAACTGATTCCATTATCGGTGTTGCGTCTCTGGACACCCAGTCACAACGAGTCGAGGGTAATTACAGTGCCTTGCTGTTACACGGTATATTCATAGATCCAGCGCGCCAGCGTAGTGGAATTGGTAGTCAGTTGCTTGAACACGCTGAGGATCTCATCCGCGAATATAAAGTGGATGCTTTGATTGTAAAGGTACAAAAAGACGCTGAGGAGTTTTTCAAGGCGAAGGGCCTGAAAAAGCTCGCAGTTAATGATCCTGATCGTGAGTATGAAAACCAGTACTGGAAGCTTGTTGGGTAAAAATATTAATTCTGCTATGCATTGTTGTCGATTTATCGATAGCAATTACATCTCCTATAATTGCTATCGACTGGTAGAACTTCGCCGCTTGCCGTAAGGAGATGCACAATAATGAAAAATATGGGCAAGACTCAGGGAATATCAGATGTCATTAAACTATTTGGCTAACTCATTGACTAACTCAGGGCTAACTAACAACATTAGTTAACTGGAGTAAAAATCATGCCACGCCATTTTGAGTAGGCACCATGTTTCCCGCACAGATACTCTTCTTCACCATAATATTCAATGGTATCTCCGTAGTTAATCTGGTGTGTCCCTCCATCCAGATTCACCACTACGTCGGGACAGTGAACAGTCCAGGGCTGAGCGTGACATTCACATATCACTCTGCCCTGTGAAAAAGGAAATTTACCTGTGCTTACTACATTACCATTAATACTTATTCGGTACGGAGACTGTCCTTCACGTTCCGTTTGTGCAAGGAGCGTTATCTGGTAGACACCAGACTTTCCGGCGAAGGAAGTCTGGCAGGTGCCACTACCACTGCCCACCGTTAGACCCCGTCCGCCATCACGATTGGCCCAGTTAGGTGTGCATTGGAAATCATTAAAGGCATCAAGGTTGAGCGTTAACGCTGTTTGAGGCTCATTGCTGTCATTGCCCCCACCCCCACCGCTGCTACTGGTCTCCACGGACGAATCGCACGCTACCAGCATCATGGCAGTAAATCCAAATGCAGCCAATCTACCATATGACTTCCTTTTTTTATTCCTAATTTCCATTAATAACACCCATAAGTGATGAATAATACTTAAAATTAATTATGTAAATTGTTGCTGAGCAAAATTGCCAGTGCGAGAAAAAAACTGGCACTTAGTTGCGCAGTTGCGCACGAAGGCGGATATAAAAAATGCACCCCCTGCTGGTATCGAAACCGACAACGCCCTGAAAGGATTTTGCAAAACGCGAGAGTCTAATGAATGCACCTTTTATAATCAACTCGATGAAATCACCTTCCAGGAATGGTCGTTCTTTACTAGATGAATGACTACTAGATGAATGGCCGCTCATGGACGTGAGCCACTATCCTGCCTATCAGCAATGAAAATAGTGCTATCGACGTTACTGAGAGATTCAGCAATCACTGATTTTATTTTTTTATGATTGATCGGTGCAAAATAATGGATTGGTTTCATTGATGATATCTTATCAAACATGTCAGCTAACTTTACACATGCAAAAGCCATGTTTTTATTTTCTCCATGATATCAAAGAGATAAATATGTGGAACGATTTTTGCTGATAAATTTATGAGGGGTTTAATTGAATTAAGGCATATAAATAACAACCAGAATTAGTGGGATGATAAGGTTTATTGAAAGGCGCAAACGCAAGCCGTTGATCCAACCCGACTACGGGCAATACCTCAATGCAGATCAGCTGAATACGTATATTCATATGCAAACGCTTGGTTGGCAAATGCATTTTATCCGCAGGCCCCTATTACGAAAGCCCACCGTGGTTTTGAAAAACGGCATGGGTACACGTATCGGTGTAATCGAGCAGGATGGGGCTTTTACGATAAACCCAAGACTGGCCACCCGACGCACATTGCGCGAAATTTTACAGGTAACCGATGGTCAAGGTGCGCAGTCTGATAGCAGTCATTCCTTTCCAAATATCTAAGCTTTTTACAGCTGATGCAATGAAATAACTGTACAAATTGAACTGATATTGAAAAGCACTTTGTCCCAGTACAGGTAAACTTCAATCAACTGCATAGACAGGCTTATCAGCAAGGCTATTAATTGCCATTGAGAGCCTGTCCCAGCTGCCGGGTAGCTTATGATTCAGGTGAACCACCTTGACGGCCTGGTCAAATGTTAGATCATACTTATCCATAAAGTCTTTTACCTCGCTCGCCAGTAGCGCAGAGGTCTTTCTGCTTAATAGAGTTTCCATGGTCTCTTCCTTATCCTTCGCCAGCTTTTCTTGTTTTTGTGAGGTGGTGATCCTGATGTTAAGAACTACGGTCCGTCACACTCATTCCATTATTATATTTATCAATATGTTATTAATGTAATCTAAAGTAAATTATATAAAAAGTAAATAGAAATTAAAAGCGGACAAAGTCCTAAGTGTTGTTATCGGCAAAATAAGGGGCTAAATAGTCATATCAGCAAGTTTTATACTGCATTTGATTTGCCATCCAGTATTGTCTCAACCGGCAACAACGACGTACTCTCTGCTGGGGAAACAACAGCACATTCAGTTGTTTGACATTTACCAGATTGCATGTTGATGCAGGCAACTACATATGGCGACCATCAATCGCACTGCCGATATTCAGTTAAACAAGATAATTTTTTCAACAGCGGGATTCTAGATTTGGACACCTGGCTGAAGCCGCAGGTTCTTGTAGTGATAACCAGTCATTTCCAATACCAGTCACTTTCACCAGTGATAAAACAGGACTATCTCTACGCGATGTTTATTCGTTTCTGCCTTCAAATTGAACTGCTAGCAGATTACTGTCATTAGCTGTTGTAATGGTTACGCTTAACCTCGGCTAACAACGCTGTTTGATTTTGACCTGTCTGGACAACAAAGGACTATCCTGGAATGAAAAGGATTTTTCTCCTTCTTATTCCTGTCACCTTTTATCTTCTAGGCCCTGCTATTCAATGTATCTTCCAGGCGATGCGTAAGTCTGACGATCTGCCCCCAGTCGTAAGTCACGATATCCTGAGCATGTGCAAGATTGTTTCGTAGAGATTCCAGTTCACGTATCACTTTTTTTGCTGATCTTCTTGACTCCAGGCCCATTATTTTCATCGTCTCTTGATTACTGATAATAATCTTTCCTTTATCAGACAACTGTATACATTCAAGTAGATTACAGTGTTGTCCACGACGTATTCGCTCTTCACGCAAGCTTTTTGCCTGACGTAATCTTTCTTCAGAGATAGACGTCTGCCAGGAATCATCAGGGAAATAACGGGCGATCACCTTCATTACTTCCATTTCAATAAAAGTAATGATGCCAAACAACCACATCCTGACGACCGGCTTATTGATGTCTTCGCGGCAGAAGACACCTGCTATTTCTCCAAGAACTGAGATAAAACCATACTGCTGCAGGGTAAGCACATGAATAATATCAGAAAAAGGGCTGTCTCCGGATACGACCTGCCCCTCTCTGAATTCACGCATATTTTCCCGGCATGTGTGCCCGACCAGGTCTTGATGACGCGCATAACCGATGATTACGCCCTGCTCCCTCAAACAGATGATGTCGAGCTGATGAAGTTCCATTATTGCCTGTACCTCCTTACAGGGACGAGAAGCATCGAAAGATCTAACTGGTTCGGCGATATGGTGCGCAGTAAAAGCTTCAGAAAAAAGTCTGTACAGATGCTGATTACCATTCTGTTCAGGCTTTAAAAGAGGATAACCATCAGCCAGAGAAGCTTCCGATATTTTACTCCTGGCCAGTTTTTGTGTGCATTTATGATGTGCTTTCCATGCCCGCTTATAAAGTGCAGTATCACCTTCATCGAGCACTTCGAGTAATGCGCCCATTTCCTGCAGGTACAGCGCTGCAAATTCCCTGTCATGCCTGCAGATATCATTTGCATTGTCGATTAAATCAGCAAGCTTGACCGTTTTCGCACGACGACTTGCTCTGCTGATATGCTGCCTGTCAATCGCTTTTCGTATTTGGCGGTTGCCATCACCGGGCTTGCTGATATCTGTCAGGTTTTCGACAAGTTCAGCGACGCCCTTGCCAAACTCCATTTCCACATCGTAAAGTGTTGCTGGCGTATCCTCTACGACATCATGTAACCATGCAGCTGCAATCATTTCCTCATCATCGGTTACTGTTGCAACAATGTTTGCCACTGATGACAGGTGGACGGTGTAGGGTTGATTACTATATTTACGCCGATGATTTATGCGCTTGTGTGCGGTGGTAGCGAATTGTTTAGCCTTTTCTACCAGAGCCATCATTTTTTTAACCTGATTCAGATTCGGTCAAGCCCACGTTGAAGATCCTTTTTAAGGTCATCAACATCTTCCAGGCCAATCGAGATCCTAAGCAGGTTATCAAGCACACCCATTTCTTCACGCTGTTCGACTGTCAGTCGTCCATGTGTGGTTGTTGCGGGGTGGGTTATGGTCGACTTTGCATCTCCAAGATTTGCAGTGATAGAAAACAGTTCAGTACTATCGATCACTGACCAGGCCTGATCCTGTCCCCCTTGCACCAGAAAGGCAATTACCCCTCCTGCCGAATTTTGTTGATGCTGAGCAAGATCATGCTGAGGATGAGAAGGCAGATCAGGGTAATAAACGCGTTCTACAGAAGGGTGTGTCTCAAGCCAGCCTGCCATCTCCAGTGCATACTGGCTATGTGCTTTCATTCTAATTGACAGCGTCTCCAGTCCTTTTAACTGTACCCACGCATTGAATGGGCTTAATGATGGCCCAGCACTACGAAGAAAACCGAACACATCCTCACCCACATGCTTTTTATCACCCACAACTGCACCACCCATGGTTCTGCCCTGGCCATCTATATATTTCGTCGAAGAATGGACGACCACATCCGCGCCCAGCTTTAGTGGTTGCTGTAGCACGGGTGTACAGTAAGTATTGTCAACCACGAGTAATGCAGAGTTGTCATGTGCTATTTTTGCCACTGCACGAATATCAGAGACATTACACAGCGGATTTGACGGGGTTTCCAGAAACAGCATTTTTGTATTGGCCTGGATCGCATCTTCCCATTGCGTCAGATCCGCTGAATCAACGTAGGTAAAAGTTAAACCAAACTTTGTCAGTATGTTATTGAAAAGAATGATGGTTGAACCAAACAGGTCACGCCCTGCAACAACATGATCGCCAGCTGCCAGCAGACCCATACAGCAGGCCAGGATTGCACTCATGCCGGTTGCCGTGGCAACGCAGCATTCCCCTTCTTCCATTGCGGCTAGACGTTCTTCAAAAGTACGAACTGTTGGATTGGTGAAACGAGTATATATATTACCAGCCTGTTCGCCAGAAAATCTTGCTGCGGCATCTGCAGCACTATTGAATACATAACTTGAGGTCAGAAATATTGGTTCTGCATGTTCACCTTCGGTGGTACGAACCTGACCCGCACGTACCGCACGAGTTGCCAGCTTGCTGCCTGAAAACCTTTCATCATCGTTGTCTTGCATTTCAATCGCTAAAACTTAACTCTGTCTGGCTAGTATTATTTACTTTGGTACGGGCTGTATCATTACGTAGCTCATTAATCATCTCAAGATAATTATCGTCTATATCACCGGTTATATATTCACCATTGAAACATGAAGTATCAAACTGTGTGATCTCCTTGTTCCCCTTATGAGCGGCCTTGATTAAATCTTCCAGATCAAGATAGATGAGCTTGTCTGCACCAATCTTGTTGCATATCTGTTGTGCATTTCGATTATGAGCAACCAGTTCTGATGGCGAAGGCATATCAATGCCATAAACATTTGGATATCTAACGGGTGGTGCTGCGGAGGCAAAATAGACCCGTTTCGCACCGGCTTCCCGTGCCATTTTTATTATCTGGCCTGAAGTCGTACCTCGCACTATCGAGTCATCGACAAGTAGGACATTCTTGCCCTTGAATTCGAGATCTATCGCGTTCAGCTTATTTCTGACCGAACGTTTACGCGCTTCCTGGCCCGGCATTATAAAAGTTCTGCCAATGTAACGGTTTTTGATAAACCCCTCTCTGTAGGTCACTTTCAACTGCTTCGCTAGCTGGATCGCTGATGTCCTGCTGGTATCCGGTATAGGGATTACTACGTCAATCTTTGTATCGGCCCACTCTCGTTTGATCTTCTTGCCGAGGTAAACACCGGTACGAAGCCGTGTTTTATGTACCGATATACCATCCATCAAGGTGTCGGGACGTGACATGTAGACAAACTCAAAAATACAGGGTGAGGTTTGAGTATATTCAGCACATTGCTGGTGATGAATAATCCCCTGCATATCAATAAAGATAGCTTCCCCCGGCTTTACATCACGAACTACCTCATAGCCCAGAACATCAAGGGCAACACTTTCAGATGCAACCATATGCTCAGGACCCCTTGCTGAATTACGACAACCATAGATAAGAGGGCGAATTCCGTATGGATCACGAAATGCCAGTATCCCCTGCCCGACAATCAGTGCAACAACCGCGTAGGCACCTCTGACTCGCTTGTGAACAGCAGATACTGCTTCGAAAATTTCCTGTGGCCCCGGTTGCAGAGTTGTCGCCTGGTGCAATTCATGGGCAAAAACATTCAGTAGCACTTCAGAATCAGAGTTGGTATTAAGATGACGCAGATCATCCCTGAACAACTCATTCTGTAGCTCCATGGCATTAGTCAGGTTGCCATTATGGCCCAGAGCGACACCAAAGGGTGAATTAACATAGAAGGGCTGCGCCTCTGAACGCGAGTCACATCCAGCAGTAGGATATCTGACATGCCCGATACCCATATTACCTTCAAGTCCAAGCATATGCCGCGTGTGAAAAACATCGCGCACCAGTCCATTATCTTTACGCATGTAAAGACGGTGACCATCACTGGTGACTATCCCGGCAGCATCCTGACCACGGTGCTGCAGTACAGTCAGCCCATCATACAAAGGTTGATTGACACTTCCCTGGGAAAAAATCCCGACTATCCCACACATTCCACATCTGCCTCGCCAGCATGCTACATGAATTAAGAATATCCAATGTTAATGACAGCGGTCATATCATACCTTCTGCCCGAAAAAACGTGAAACTTCTGCTGGCATTATTGACATGCCATAAGCAGCAATGAGAAGGAAGTAATCTTTTAACATTGACTCTGTCCACCAGGTCTCTTTGGCAAACTGTGTGGACTGAATCAATATTGCCACTACGGCAATTATGATTACACCCCGCAGCAAACCAAATAGCATACCCAGTGTTCGATCCATTCCTTTCAATGCAGATTTGCTCATGATTTTGCTTATAAAGTAGGAAAGCAGTGCAAACAATACAAGAGATACAAGGAAAATTGTAATAAAAGAAGCTGCCTTCCGTACATCTGATGACTCAATCACCGAATCAAAAACTGGGGCAAAGACATATGCATAGCGCCATGCGAGCCAGGCTGAAACAATCCAGCCAACCAGTGACATCAGTTCTCGAACTAGACCACGAAAAACTCCAATCAGGCTAGAAATTGCGATAATTGAAACAATGACAATATCGAGAATATTTAACAAAGTTAAAGAGAATATCTAGTGGATTTATTTTTTCACAACCATGCCACGCTGTCGCGTTTTATGTTGCAACCTTTCCTGCATTTTTTCAGCAGAATTGCGATCTTTAAATGGCCCTAACCAGACTTTCGTAACGATCCCCTTAGTGGTTGTTACTTTGCCAGAGTTTGCATTGAAACCTTTCTTTTTTAGTTCAGAAACTTTCTTGCTCGCATTTTCTGGTTGAGAAAATACGCCGACCTGGAGTATCCATCCAACATCAGCGGCAGCGGCTGTAGTTTTTTTCGATGGAGATGGTTTTGATGAGGAAGGTTTTGTAGTCACTTCTTTTGCCGGTGGCTGACTGGCAGCAGGTGACTGTACTTTTTCAGTAGATGATTTTTTTACTGTTGTAGAAGGCAGGGGTTTAAATAATACTGAAGTTGGCTGATCGGTATTTTCCTTTTTATCTGATTTCTCATTCTCATCACTGGACGACTTAACTGCAGCTGATTCAGAAGAGTCTTTGGCAGTAACAGATGAAATACGGGAGACAAAGACTTTCTTTCCTTCTTTTGTAATCTCCATTACCACCGGATCTGTGTCAGATGTCTGCACATCAGGTTTCTTGCTCAGCAACATTGGCAATAGAATTATGGCCAGCAATATCAGCACCACCGCACCAGTCAAACGGTGGCGAGGGTCATATTCCTGAATACTGTTTTTCATGGCAGCAGTCATAGTGAGGATAGTTTGCTTACGTTTTATCGCTAATACGTTGGGAAAAAGTATATATGGCTGGTTATCGATCACTTAAAGACGAAATGCTGATTATAGCACCTACTGTGTGAAAAGAACCAAATACTACAATTCTGTCATTGATACTGGCTTGCGTGAGCGCATACTCCCAGGCCTGATCAACTTCAGCAAACACCTGACTGCTGGCAAAGGGATCAATTTTTTGCAACATCGACTGTAACGTCTCAGGTTTTTCACCTCTGCTGACAGGAAGCCCGGTAAGATACCAGTAATCGACAGACGAAAGTAAATTTGCCAGTGATTCACTGATATCTTTATCTTTTAGCATTCCTACCACCGCATGTGTCATACCCGGTACAGGCTTCTGTTGCAGATTTTCAGCCAGCAGGGCTGTTGAATCGGGGTTATGTGCAACATCAAGAATAATCACAGGTCGACTATCTATAACCTGAAACCTGCCCTGCAGACTAATATTCGGGAGCTCCCTTTGTATTGTCTCATCAGCTACCGGTAATTGGCTCTGTAAAGCTTCCATACACATTAACACACCAGCAAGATTGTTGAATTGCGGAACTCCACGCATGCCGGAGAGGGGAAGGTTTGACAATGTTTTCTGTTCTGACTTCCACCACCAGCCTGCTTGCTGTCGCCCATAGGTAAAATTCTGATTGAGCAAATAAACTTTATCAGCCTTCTGTTTTGCTATCTTTAGCAGACTTTGCGGCGGCTCCGGATCAGAAATGACAGCAATCTTGCCGGTGTGGATAATTCCCGCCTTCTCTGCAGCGATGGATTCCCTGTCCCCACCTAGCCAGTCCGTATGATCGATACCTATGCTGGTAATCAACGCGACATCGGCTGGAAAAAGATTAGTTGCGTCTAGTCGCCCACCGAGACCCACTTCGAGCAAAACAACATCAAGACCTGATTGAGTGAATATAATGAAGGCTGCAAGTGTGGCAAATTCAAAATAGGTCAGCGAAATATCGCCACGTGCCGAATTAATTTGTGAAAATGCATCACATATCCTGTCATCGGATGCGAAATTTCCGTTTACGCGAATTCTCTCATTAAAAACAGTCAGGTGTGGTGAAGTATAACAGCCCGTTCGATAACCAGATGCAGTGTAAAATTTCTCCAAGGCGGTAATACTGGAGCCTTTACCATTGGTACCTGCTACGGTAATGAGCGGGCAGCTAAAAGACTTAAGCTCGAGCCGATCTGCAACCTGCCGTAACCTGGCCAGTCCCAGTTCGATTTCACTAACATGCTGTGTAGATATGTAATCAAGCCAGGCGGCAAGATCTGCTCCGGACATCTCAGTCATCAGGGTGCAGTGCGGTCAGGATGCGACAGTTCTTTTCCCGGTCAGCATGCCCAGGGTTGAGGCAAGCACCTCACGCAAATCACGTCGATCTGCGATCATATCAATCGCGCCTGCTTCAAGTAGAAATTCAGAGCGTTGAAAACCCTCGGGCAATGTTTCTCTTACCGTCTGCTCAATAACGCGTGGGCCAGCAAAGCCAATCAGGGCATCAGGTTCGGCGATAATGATATCTCCCAACATAGCCAGGCTGGCAGAAACTCCACCCATCGTTGGATCAGTCAAAATCGAGACGAAGGGCACACCCATGTGAGACATCCTCCTCAGTACCGCACTTGTTTTCGCCATTTGCATCAGCGAGAACAGAGCTTCCTGCATACGTGCACCCCCACTGGCTGAAATGCAGACCAACGGGATATTTTGCTCCATAGAAAGATCTGCAGCTCGAAGAAATTTTTCCCCCACTACAGTCCCCATAGAGCCACCCATAAAGCCAAATTCAAAAGCAGCAGCAACTATAGGATCACCTTTAAGTTCACCCTTTATAACTATCAGGGCATCAGATTCATCGGTTTTTTTCTGAGCATCAGTCAGTCGATCTCTGTATTTTTTTAAATCCTTGAACTTTAACGGATCTGTTGCCTTGAGATTGGTAGCAATTTCCTCCTGTGGGGAGTCGTCGAGAAGTATTGCCAGACGACGCCGGGCTCCTATGCGTAGATGGTGACTACATTTCGGGCAGACATCAAGATTCCGTTCCAGTTCAGCGCGGTATAAAACAGCGCTGCATGCAGGACATTTCTTCCACAACCCTTCCGGGATATCCTTTTTCCCAAAGCCACCGCTGGTTTTAATCTTTGGCGGCAACAGCATCTCAAACCAGCTCATAAACTCTACCCTTATTTAACAACTAACCGTTCTTCTTATTACCCCTTGCGATTGTTATGATTTACTAATGGCATCCAGTGCATCACGGACACTGTGCAGAAAACCACTGACAGCATTGATTACTCTCTGCTTGTCACCATTGTAGTTTTCCATCATCTTAACAATAGCACTGCCGATGACAACAGCATCTGCATGTTGACCAATTTTTACTGCGCGCTCAGGGCTATTTATGCCAAATCCAACACCTACTGGCAAGCGCGTATGCTGCCGAATTTCATTGATACTCTGTTGTATTTCATCATAATCCAGTTCTGCAGAACCGGTGACACCGCGAATTGAAACATAATAGACAAAGCCACGTGCCTCCAGGGAAACTATTTCCATGCGCTGCGGTGTAGTAGTCGGCGACAGCAAATATACCGGATCGATATCTCTTTGATATAGCAACTCATTAAGTTCACCAGCTTCCTCTGGTGGCAGATCAACAACAAGCAGGCCATCTATGCCTGCCTGCTGTGCAGCTTCGACAAATTCATCATAGCCCATGGCTTCAACTGGATTTAGGTAACCCATAAAGATTACTGGTGTCGTCGCGTCCTTTCGGCGAAATTGTTTCACCATATCAAGGACATCATGCAAACTGGTTCCATGCGCCAGTGCGCGCTGGTTAGCCTTCTGGATGACCGGCCCATCTGCCATGGGATCTGAAAATGGTATTCCAAGTTCGATCAGGTCAGCTCCTGCATCAACCATAGCATGCATTAGAGGTACTGTAATGTCAGTGACTGGATCTCCCGCGGTGATGAACGGGATGAGGCCTTTTCGTCCACTTTTGCCAAGAGATTCAAAGCGCTTTTCAATTCGTGACATCAGATCTCTACTCCATCAATCCGGGCTATCGTCTGTATATCCTTATCACCACGGCCTGATAAATTAATAATCATTATTCCTTCTTTTCCCAGCTCCGCTGCCAGTATTTTCGAATAGGCCACGGCATGACTGGATTCCAGTGCCGGAATGATTCCTTCCAGACGAGTGATATCATGAAAACCACTCATCGCCTCGCTATCAGTTGCTGCCACATAGTTAGCTCGACCTGAATCTTTTAGCCAGGCATGCTCAGGTCCTACACCCGGGTAGTCGAGGCCGGCGCTGATCGAATGCGTTTCCGTTATCTGCCCGTTTGTGTCTTCCATCAAATAGGTTCTGTTACCATGAAGCACACCCACCTTACCCTTGCATAATGGTGCCGCATGATGACCGGTAGCTAAACCATCACCTGCTGCTTCCACTCCATACATAGCGACAGCATCATCATCGATAAATGGATAAAAAAGACCAATCGCATTTGATCCACCACCGACACATGCAACCAGTGCATCCGGCAGTCGACCAGCCTGTTCGAGTATCTGCTGGCGGGCTTCTCTGCCAATGACAGCCTGAAAGTCGCGCACCATAGCCGGATAGGGATGAGGCCCTGCCACAGTACCTATAATATAGAAGGTATTGTCGACATGGGTGACCCAGTCACGCATGGCTTCGTTCAGCGCATCTTTTAATGTACGCGAGCCTGACTCAACGGCTACCACCGATGCGCCCAGTAACTTCATTCTGTATACATTGGGCGCCTGCCGTTCAATATCGTCGGCCCCCATATAGACTACGCACTCAAGCCCTAATCTTGCAGCAACGGTGGCGGTCGCTACTCCATGCTGTCCTGCACCTGTTTCAGCAATGATACGCGACTTGCCCAGTCTTTTTGCAAGCAAGGCCTGGCCAATTGTATTATTAATTTTATGAGCGCCGGTGTGATTCAGGTCTTCTCTTTTAAGATAGATTTGAGCACCATACTGCCGGCTTAAACCCGCAGCATAATAGAGTGGTGATGGTCGGCCAACATAGTATTTTAGATCATCATCAAATTCCTGCAGAAAATCGGGATCCTTTATGTATTTCTCATAGGCATTCGTTAACTCCTCTAATGGACGCATTAATGTTTCGGCAACAAAAATACCACCAAAGCGGCCAAAATGGCCTTTTTTATCCGGCATGGAATAGGCTGACATTTAAAAATCCGACTGTAAAGTATGAGAAAAAGTATATCCGGACAATAAACGAATCGAGCAGATACACAGGCTGTGTGACAGATGATTTTACCGATCTTTTGATCTTATTGCATCTATCACGTTTGTAAAATAAACAGGCGACAGCGACAAATATCTAACCGCCAGGACACTATGAAGCAAACTGATCAGTGTGTCCTGGATTGTAAAAGCTAGAATCTACTTCGCTATATTGTCTTGAGGTTTTACCGAACGGGAATTATTTCCGGCGAAGACTTTCCACCGCATCCATAAATTGCTCAATTTTTTTCTGATCTTTTTTACCGGGTAATCCTTCCACACCACTACTGACATCAACGGCCCAGGGCTTCGCAACAGATATTGCCTGCGCTACGTTATTACCATCTAAGCCTCCGGCAAGTATCACGGGCAGCGGAAGATCCTGGGGGATGATATTCCAGTCAAAGGTCTCTCCTGTGCCACCTCGCGTGTCTTTTTTGTAGCTGTCGAGGAGAATTCCCCTGGCAGACGCATAGCTATGAAACACCTGCACAAGATCTGTATCCGCTTTCACCCTGATAGCTTTTATATATGGGAGATTAAAACTGCTACAGAAGGCTTCATCTTCATCACCATGAAACTGCAGCAGGTCGAGCTGAACTTCCGATAGCACCTCTCGAATATGCTGCTGACTGCTATTAACAAAAAGTCCTACTGTACTAACAAACGGGGGTATTGCAGAAGCAATAACTCTGGCAGTAGCCATCGAAACATGGCGTGGGCTTTTCGAATAAAAAACCATGCCGATTGCATCCACTCCAGCAGTGATGGCAAGCTCTGCATCAGCAGATGTACAAATTCCACATACTTTCACACGCGTTCTGTTCATAAGCCAAACATCCATGATCTATTCCTGCCTGATGGTATTGCGAATTTCTCCGGATAGCTTATTTCAGTTAAATATAGACCATCAGGCGGTGCGGTAACTCCCCCGGAAGTCCGATCACGAGATTGCAGCACCGCCTCTGCCCATGCTGGTGATCGCTCCGCAGCCCCGATACTACACAACACACCGGCAATATTTCGAATCATGTGATGAAGAAAGGCGTCTGCCCTGGCGGTGATCACGACAAAATCACCATGTCTTTCAACAGAAAGTTCTCGCAAGTCGCGAACTGCTGATTTCGCCTGACACGCGATTGCACGATAGGCATTAAAATCATGCTTACCAACTAGATGGTTTGCCCCCTGTTGCATCAATGATGTATCCAGCGGCCGATATTCCCAGGTAACCTTTTTATGTAAAACAGCAGGTCGCTCATGACGATTAAGAATCAGGTACTGATAACGACGTTCCAGCGCTGAGAATCTGGCATGAAAATCATCATCAACATGTCTAGCCCATAATACTGAAACATCTTCTGGTAAATATCGAGTAGTACCTCTGCACCAGGAATAGTCACTGCGTTTTACGCTGGTCTCGAAATGTACTACCTGTCCAGTAGCATGAACACCCGTATCTGTACGGCCAGCAGTAATGACTCGAACCGGTGTGTCGGCAATTCTGGACAGTGCTTCTTCAACAACGCTTTGCACCGTGTTTACACCATCCTGATATTGCCACCCGCAATAGGCCGAGCCGTCATATTCAATGCCGAGTGCAATTTTCATCAGAAAGATTTGAGTAACCAGATAAAAAGGAATAGCGGAACAAGGATATCAATAATGCCGGGGCGTGCAAGTTTAGCTACAACAGGTCCTTTAAATTCATACACAATTGTCTGCTCATCTGCCTTTTTTACCATTTCTGCAGCATGATCAATTACTGCTGACAAGTTTTTTTTCTTTTTCTTATCTTGCGCTAGAGGTTGCATACTGGTCATTTCAGGGACAATGGAAAGTACCAGGCCAAGACGCAAGGCGAAGCGACTGCAATCGATGCCAAGGTAAGCCAGTGGCGATAAAAGAAGTTGTATAGCAGAGATAATTTCCTCACGCGGTGTTAATCGCAAAAGAAAAACACTAAAAGAGATAATGACTAACAGTGAGGAGATTCGTAAAACTGCCTGATTAATACCTTCTATAGTCGGTGAATATCTACCCAATAGTGGAATCAATTCAGTGCCGGGATAAAACCAGAAATACAGGATAACAATGGATAAAAAAAACCAGCGTAAGCGTCTTGCTAATAGAACAATCTGCTTACCTGGTTTTGGATTTTTATAATACAGGAATACCAGTGGTATCAGAAAAATTAGAAGCCCGAACCAACCCTGTGTATTAACCAGTATTGTCAGTAGCGCCAGTGAAAGTATTCGTGAGGCTGAATTTGCAAAAACTGGCACATATTACCCTCAATTCAACTGGCTAATAAGATCTCTGGCTTCATTTTTCTGATCATCAGTACCTTCTTTTGCAACTTCTTCGAGTATGCTCTGAGCACTTTCCTTATCATCCATTTCCATATATGCCCGAGCCAGATCCAGTTTTGTTCCAGCTTCATCCCAGGTTTCATTGGCACTTTCAGGCATCTCTGATGAGCCTTCACCAGCACCTAATTCTGCTTCAGCAATGCCAGAGTCGATATCCGCATCTGCCAGTGTGAGATCTCCGAGATCTGCAAATTCCAGTGTTTCATCCTGTAGTGATGTCTCTGCAGTATCAGTCTCAATTCTGGAATCTTCAATATTGACATCTTTTCTGCTTTCTTCTGACCCTAGATCAAGATCGATATCTTCAATGCCTTCCAGTTTTGACTCTAGATCCTCGGATGTATCGTCCATATCCAGGTCTATTCCTTCCAGATTGAGATCAATCTTTGCTTCTTCTATTTCTTCAGACTCTTCGGCACCCTCTTCGAGTTCCTCCAGATCCAGATTAATACTGTCGAGATCAAGAGTATCTGTTTCGTGTGCTTCATCCGGTGTGAAATCACCCAGATCAAGATCTAGCACTTCCTCATCAGGGACTGGAAAGTCATCGGCCTTATTTTTAGAGTCAATATTTTCTATGTTCTCTTCACCAGCCAGCCTTTGCTCAGGTATTTCCTGTGTATCTTCATCTAATCCTAAACCCTCCATGGCCTCCAGATCGCTCGTGTCAGTGCCAGAAAACATCTCTTCTGTTATCTCTTCCTCTGCCTGCTCAATCAGTTCTTCAGTGTCTCCCGCAGTTATGTCTTCGTTATCTACAGTGTCAGCATCCAGAAGTTCACTTAACTCAACGTCTTCCTTCCTGTCCTTATCTCCAAATAGTGTATCTTCCTGTATTTTTATGTCACCCTGGAACAAAGGATTATCCGGGTTAACTATTTTGCCCATTTCAGCCACTTTGCTCCAGACATCCATCGGTACGTTACCATCTGCAGGATAGAGCTCTTCTGCCAGGGTTTCGAATGAAGAGACATCCTTACGCCCTTGATAGATTTCCAGCAATTTCAACTTAAGTTCATGACGATCAGGGTTTTTCGATACTGCTTCTTTTAGTACCTCTTCAGCCTGCTCATCGCGCCCATAGGCCATATAGACTTCTGCTTCAGCAAGTGGGTCAACCTCATCTGCCTGCATATTACCCATGCCAGGAACAAAATCACTGAGGAATGACGTCTCAGAAGTTGAAGCAGCAGGTTGAGTTGATTCGGCTGTTGAAATATCAAGCACCGCAGTGCCTGAAATTATGCTGTCCTCAAATTCTGCAATAGAGCGTCTGCGTCGGAGCACTACGAATAGACCAACCACAACCAGCAATAGTGCAAGCCCCGCGCCCATCATTGTGATCCAGCTACTGGTGACAGCATCTACTATCGACCCCAGCATGCCTTTCTCTTCGGTGGGTTCTGCTCTTACACGAGTTGTTGCTGGTTTTTTCTCGGTAACAGGGGGTTTTTTTACGACTTCTGTTGTTGCCGCAACTTGCGGTTTCTGAGCTTTTGGTGCTACCGGCTGAATAGGTGAAATATCCGGTCCTAGCATAGCCGTTTCAGGCACGGCTTCTTGCGGTGTAACGGTAACTCCTGCTTGCTGTCCCTGGCTTTGCATGCGCGCAAGATCTGTATTTTGCAAATCGATTAGCTTGTTTGCTTTGTCGATTTGTTCTTCTAATAAAACAATTCTGTCACTAAGCTCTTTCCTTTCCAGTTCTGAGGAAGCCAATGACTCTTCGAGCATACTAATGTTTTCCTTGTATGCAGCAATTTCTGACTCATAACTGGCACTATCTTTTATGCTGGCACCTGTACCTGAAGGTTCAGCACCATCAACTTTGGCACGAACAATTTCCAGCACATCAGTTTCACCGGCACTGACTGATTCTGCTGCCTTTGCTTCGCCGCTGCTATCAGTTTTTTCAGCGTCTGCGTCTGCGCCTTTCACTGCACTGACAGCTGTCTGTGAACTAACATCGCTAGCTTCTGCGCTGGCTATCCTTCTACTACCGGCGAGACCATCCTTGTATCGCTGCCATTCTTCCATTTGCACACGCATTTCTTTCTCAGCAGCAGATCTTGATATCGCAGATATTTCTTCGTTAGATGGAATCTTTAAGGTTTTGCCAACACGAATCAAATTAATGTTGTTCTGCATGAAGGCATCTGGATTCTGCAAGAATATCGCAACCATAATCTGGTTGTTGGCATAGTCAGTGCCTGCCCTGACATCATCGGCAATATTCCATAGCACATCACCTTTTTTAACCGGTCCATAGGTACTGCCTGGACGTAAATCAGAATAAGTTTCACTACCAGCGACATCGGGACCCAGTTTTTGAGTATCAGCCGTTTTCGTCTGGACAGATGTTCCAGTCGCTACAGTGGTTGTTGTGACAGATGCTGGGGCTGGTTTTACATCAGCCGCTTTGGTCACTACAGGAGCCTGTACTATGGCCGGCGCGCCAGCGAGATAGGACGGTGGATCAAGCAGCGCAGTATATTCACGCAGCGTTGATCCGTTGGCCCATGAGGCATTGATAATTAAATGCAGAAAGGGGTCACGAAATGGTTGTTCCGTCTTTAATCGTATTATATTTTTACCATTTACCTTTGCCAGAGAAAAGTCGATGGCCTTTAGCTGTTCACTGCGCTCTATGCCCGCCATCTTGAAAACCCCGGCAGAACCCAGTGTGACTTCCAGAGTCTGTAATTCCGTCTCCGTTGCAGCAGTTAATTCTATCGTCGCATTCAGTGGCTCATCGAGCGCCGAATTCATAGTTAGCTTGCCAATGCCTAGTGCGTAGGCATGAACCGGTAATATGGCAAATGCTGCCAAACACGCTAATTTAATCCCTTTTACCTTCTGCATGATCTTCTCTTCATAAATGGCGGTGCTTAGTTAAAGAAACGATTTTTCCTTATATCGCTTATAGTTATAGATTAATACTACGAAAGTTCTTTATGTTTCGCAACTAACAATAGCTCACAAATATTTTTTTGCCAGTATTTCAGCAATTTGTATGCTATTAGTTGCTGCTCCCTTTCTCACATTATCGGCGACTACCCACATATCCAGACCTTTTGGATGTGAAATATCTTCCCTGATTCGACCCACATACACAGGATCAGTATCCACACCCTCTGTTACGGCAGTCGGATACCCCCCGTCTTCACGTTCATCAACGACAATTATACCTTCGGCTCTCTCAAGCAGTTCGCGTGCATGGTCGGCAGTGATTTTTTCATGCGTTTCTACGTGTATTGCCTCGGAATGGCCATAGAAAACAGGTACCCGCACGGCGGTCGGATTCACCATTATGCTGTCATCAGCAAATATCTTGCGTGTTTCCCAGACCATTTTCATCTCTTCACGCGTATAGCCATTGTCTTCAAAATTATCGATATGAGGCAAAACATTAAAAGCGATCTGCTTTGGATAGACTTTAGCTTCAATATTTTTGCCACCCAGTAATGCTGCTGTTTGCGCTGCAAGTTCTTCAATAGCTGGTTTACCGGTACCCGATACCGCCTGATAGGTACAGACATTGATGCGGCTGATACCCACTTCATCATAAATTGGCTTCAGCGCTACCAGCATCTGAATTGTGGAACAATTTGGGTTGGCAATAATGCCACGAGAAGTATAGTTCTCAATCTCCTGTGAATTAACTTCTGGGACAACCAGGGGAATATCATCGTCATAGCGAAACTGTGAGGTATTATCGACTACCACACAGCCAGCTGCAGCAGCTATCGGTGCATACTTTTCAGAGATACCAGCACCAGCAGAAAAAAGCCCAATTTGTACCTGGCTGAAATCAAAGTTGTCCAGATCCTCAACCATCAGCATTTTTCCACCAAAATCTACTCGCTTGCCAGCGGAACGGCTGGAAGCCAGCGGGTAAACTCTGCCAACTGGAAATTTTCTTTCATGCAACACCCTGAGCATGGTCTCACCGACCGCACCAGTGGCCCCGACAACTGCAACATCAAACTTTCTACTCATAAATCTGTA
Source organism: Arenicellales bacterium (assembly GCA_029287915.1). Taxonomy (GTDB): domain Bacteria; phylum Pseudomonadota; class Gammaproteobacteria; order BMS3Bbin11; family BMS3Bbin11; genus BMS3Bbin11. Next base: position 11,032 of record JARFQE010000123.1, on the reverse strand, counting down.
CCGAACACTTTAAATTTTTCAACCAGCACTTCAGCTGGTTAATAGTAATCTCTCTATCACTGCATCACCCATGGCATTAGTTCCAATTGTTTCGCCATTGTCACTGATATCCGGGGTGCGCAGGCCGCCATCCAGCACAGTTTCTACCGCCTGCTCAATCCGATTAGCGAAACCAGCTTCATCAAGGCTATAGCGCAACAACATAGCGACCGACAGGATAGTCGCCAATGGATTAGCAACACCCTGGCCTGCAATATCGGGAGCGGAACCATGAATTGGTTCATACATACCCTTACCCTGCGCATCCAGTGATGCTGATGGCAACATACCGATGGACCCTGTTAGCATGGCCGCCTCATCTGAAAGTATGTCACCAAACATATTCTGGGTTACTATCACATCAAACTGCTTCGGCTCACGTACAAGCTGCATGGCTGCGTTGTCGACATACATATGAGACAGCTCAACCTGCGGATACTGTTTGCCAACCCGGTTCACTACTTCGCGCCAGAGCTCGGATACTTCCAGCACATTAGCCTTGTCGACAGAGCACAGGCGCTTGTCACGTTTCATTGCAATATCGAAAGCGGACCGTGCAATTCGTTCAATCTCAGCTTCATTATAGACCAGAGTATTGAACCCTTCCCGTTGACCATTGTCCAGAGTACGGATACCCCGCGGAGTACCAAAGTATATACCGCCTGTCAGTTCACGGACGATCATGATATCGAGGCCGGAAACAACCTCAGCTTTCAGGCTTGAAGAATCGGTCAGCGCTGGATACATCAATGCTGGACGCAAATTGGAAAACAATTGCAGTTCAGACCTGAGACCCAGTAGTGCTCGCTCAGGCCTTAATTCCCGTTCAACAGACTCATATTCAGGTCCTCCTACCGCCCCCAACAGGATTGCATCTGCCTGTCGAGCCTGTGCTAGTGTTGTATCGGGTAAAGGATGTCCTGTCTCATCATAAGCAGCACCTCCCACCAGCGCCTGTGAAATAGTGACATCCAGCCCTGCTTTTTCTCGCAAATGCTCTAGCACACGCACTGCCTGCTCAATGATTTCCGGGCCAATGCCGTCGCCAGGCAACACTAGTATCTCTTTACTCATTTATTTCTACCTCATCAATTTCCTGGTTTTTTGAAACAAGCTTTTTTTGCTCGTGCAGTAGCCCTGACTTCATTTACATTGCATGTCCTTGAACAACCAGGGGGTTAACTTGCAGCTTCTTTGCTCATAGGCCCTGATATCATTTACATGTTGCAAGGTCAGGCCGATATCATCGAGCCCCTGCAAAAGACTGTGTTTACGAAAACTATCAACATCAAAATTTATCGTTGTAGCATCAGGTGTTGTAATAACCTGGTCTGGTAAATTTACAATCAGCTTATAGCCTGGATTCTGCTCAACTGCTGTAAATAAATCATCAACAGTTTTTTCATTAAGAACAATCGGTAAGATCCCGTTTTTAAAGCAGTTGTTGTAGAATATATCGGCAAAACTTGGCGCAATTATTACCTTGATTCCAAAGTCTTCCAACGCCCACGGTGCATGCTCGCGTGACGAGCCACAGCCAAAATTTTCACGCGCCAGCAATATCCTGGCACCCTGATAGCGAGGTTGATTTAGCACAAAGTCCTCATTCAAAGGCCGTTTGCTATTATCCTGTCCGGGCTCACCGACATCCAGATAACGCCATTCGTCGAACAGATTCGGACCAAAACCGCTACGCTTGATTGATTTCAGAAACTGCTTTGGAATAATTGCATCGGTATCAACATTTGGACGATCCAATGGTGCAACAATGGCCTCTACCATAGTAAATTTTTCCATATCAGTTCTCCAGTCTGTTCGGGTCAATAAAATGTCCCGCAATTGCTGCCGCTGCCGCCAGCACCGGTGATACAAGGTGCGTCCTGCCACCACGCCCCTGACGGCCCTCAAAATTTCGGTTGGATGTGGAAGCACATCGCTCCCCTTCTTCAAGGCGGTCTGCATTCATCGCCAGGCACATCGAGCAACCAGGGTCTCGCCATTCAAAACCGGCATCGATAAACACCGTGTCCAGCCCTTCTTCCTCTGCCTGTTTTTTAACCAGACCTGAACCGGGCACCACCATTGCCTGACTGATAGTGCCAGCAACCTTATGGCCGCGGACAATTGCGGCAGCAGCCCGAATATCTTCAATACGTGAGTTAGTGCATGATCCAATAAAAATCTTGTCCAGCTGGATATCAGTGATAGCCATTCCAGCTTCCAGTCCCATGTAATTCAATGCATTGATCATGCCTTCCCGTTTAACCGGGTCACTTTCCTGTTGTGGGTCCGGTACCGCATCATCTATTGAAACAACCATTTCTGGTGATGTACCCCAGCTCACCTGGGGTCTTATATCTTCTGCCCGTAACAGGACTTCGCTGTCAAAACTGGCATCCGCATCAGATTTCAGCCCACGCCAGTAAGCTTCAGCCTGGGGTAAATGACTTTCTGCTGGTGAATATGGCCGACCGCGCACGTATTCGATGGTCTGCTCATCAACTGCCACCAATCCAGCGCGGGCACCCGCTTCGATAGCCATATTACATAGCGTCATTCGGCCTTCCATAGTGAGCCCGCGAATGGCAGAACCAGCAAATTCGATAGTATGCCCGGTGCCTCCTGCGGTGCCGATTTTCTCAATGATGGCAAGGATGACATCCTTGGCCGTGACACCAGCAGACAATGCACCATCTACTGTCACTCGCATATTTTTCGCCTTCTTCTGAATCAGGCATTGTGTGGCCAGTACATGCTCAACCTCAGACGTGCCGATGCCCATGGCCAAAGCAGCAAACGCACCATGCGTCGACGTATGAGAATCACCACACACCACTGTCATTCCCGGCAAGGTTGCGCCCTGTTCTGGCCCGATAACGTGAACGATGCCCTGGCGTGGATCATCCATACCAAATTCAGTAATGCCAAAATCGACACAATTATGATCTAGCGTCTCAACCTGTATCCGGGAAACAGGATCTACGATCCCTTTCTCACGCTCAGTGGTCGGTACATTATGATCAGGTGTCGCCAGGTTTGCCGCTGGACGCCATAATGAACGTCCAGCAAGGCGTAAACCCTCAAAGGCCTGAGGAGATGTCACTTCATGTACCAGATGACGATCAATATAAATTAGCGTGGTGCCATCTTCTTCCTGACGCACCACATGGCTATCCCATAATTTGTCGTACAAAGTTTTACCAGCCATAGAGTTTTCTCCTGTTACGGTTGCAGATAAGTATGTCACAGGTTATAAATTACATATATTCATCATTTTTATTAATTTAATTACTTTTCGGAATGTATGATAGAACGTCAGCTAGTGGCAGTCAGGTATGGATGAATCACAATTAAAGGCCTTTGTCGCTATCAATCGCTATGGCTCCTTTACCGCTGCTGCAGATAGCCTGTATATAACTCAGCCAGCCATCAGCAAACGAATTGCTGCACTTGAGTCACAACTCGGCACCCCCCTCTTTGATCGAATTGGAAGAAATGCGAGATTGACTGAAAGCGGGCATCAACTGCTGCCCCTGGTAGAGAAAATGCTCTTATCTTTCGCTAATCTTCGACAAAGTGCTGACAACATGAAACAACAGGTAAGTGGAGGTCTGAGCCTGGGTACTTCTCACCATGTCGGCCTGCATCGTTTGCCACCGGTGTTGCGCCAGTACACAGATCAGTATCCTGATGTGGAACTGGCGCTGCATTTTGTTGATTCAGAAGATGGCGTTAACGGAGTTGAGTCAGGTCAACTGGAAATGGCAATCATCACCCTGCCGACCATGCCGCCAAAATCGATATCTGCTACACCGGTGTGGGATGATCCATTGACCGTTGTCGTAGGTAACATGCACGAGCTGGCAAAAAAAACCGCCATAACAGTGGAGGAACTTGTTGCCTACGAGGCAATACTACCGGGTGTCAGCACCTATACCCGGGCACTACTGGAAGAAAAACTGGCATTATCTGGACACAAACTTAACGTTGGCCTGTCAACGAACTTCCTCGAAACCAACAAAATGATGGCAAGCATCGGCCTTGGATGGACTATCCTCCCCGAAACCATGCTAGATGATAGTGTAAGGAAAATTGAAATTAAAAATATCCATCTACGCCGAATACTAGGTTATGTAACGCATCATGACATGACCTTATCTAATGCTACAAAGGCCATGATCAAGCTGCTTGACAGTATCTGAAATCTTCACACAGGCGTATTAAGATTCATCATACAGATAAACATCTGGCCAATTGTCATTGCCAGTATGAAAAGTCAAACGCGTTGCCGTAGTGTTTGCTGTACCCACCTGCCAGAGAAATATTTCATAGTCTGCGCTATCGTGCTCATGCCCCCCCTTGCTAGCCGCAAAAACCAGGTATTTTTCATCATTTGATAAGCGGGGAAAATATTCGTGGCTATAGTCACCGGGGAGATCCAGCCATTTTTTTGATTTTCCTGTTCCAGGATCATATAGATAGAAGGCATTCTTCATCTTGCCGCCATAATCGACATAGTAGAGAAACTCGCCATCTTTACTCCAGGTTAATTGACAGCCATCAGAAATCTCTTTCAGCTTGCCATCCATATCCACAATTGCTGTCATATGCTGTGTATAGCGAAGTGTCACAGCTATCTTATTCTTGTCTGGATGATACGCAGGAGTTTGCAATCCCGCCCTCTTTTTAACATCACCGGTGCCACTATTAAACAGGATTCGCTCTTTCCCCGAGCGGACATCAATTTCAGCCATACTGAACACATTGCGTTGAAAATAGACCTTTTTGCCGTCAATAGACCATGTCGGTGTATTGGCATTTTTAGCCAGCAGTTTCTCTTTCCCTGTTTCTAGATCAAGCAGGATGACGTCCCACAATTCCTGGTTTCGTTGTGAAACCCAGGGCTTTTGTGAACGGGCGAATACAATTTGGCGACCATCGGGTGAGATACGTGGAAAATATTCAGTGTGGGGATTGGTTGTCAAAGGCGTAATGACCCTATCCGGTAGCGTCATCTTCCATATATCGTGATTGCCGGAACGATTTGAGCTCCAGACCACAAACCCATTTGGTAGAGCAGCATCATGTGCGATCCCCTCTGCGAGCAGGGCTACGCCCGCTGGTGGCGGTGTGCTTCGCCCCTGCTTGAGTTGCCAACGCATATAAGCCGCTGTCAGCATAGCAACAATCACTACGCTCAACAGAATCAACAGGATAATTCTTTTCTTACTCATATTCTTCATCCTTCATCTTTCTTCACCACCATAACAAAGCCCAGCAGGCCCAGGCCGCCGAGACTATAGTCAACCACCTGGCTGATCAGGTGGATAACAAACATAAGCATTAATATATCTGCAGCAGAAAAACCCAGAACTGAAAAAGCCAGCACACCGCCTCCTTCATAGGTACCGAAACTCATGAATGTAGGCACGGGCAGACTGGCTGCAGCTTCTGCAGATATAAAAGCCGGTAATACCTGCCACCATGGTAACGTAGAAAACTCGTAAAAACTGCCTGTGGTTACGGCTATAAATAGAATATACAAGCCGCCATATTTTAGTATACGAATACCGAGAGATTGTAATAAGGTCAGCGATAATATTTCGCGTCTCTGCACTCGCCTGATTGAAAGTGCCACATCAACAAGAAATTGCGCAAGCCGCTGTAGTATCCTGATTCCTGTAAAATCCATTACACGCGCAAACCATTGACTTACTGGTACAGCAGCATAGATCAAAAACCCACATATAAGCACAATCAGCGATGTTCCTACCAGCGCATTACTGATCGAGACCTCGAACTGGCTGGCTGAAAGCAAACTTGCCAGCACCAGAGCAATCAGGATGGCCGCCAGTGCCAGTATGTCCAGTACAACACTGATAAACAGCGTTGAAAGGCAGGCAGAAACAGGGACGCGGTAACCACGATTCAACATTATTACATAACTCGCTTCACCAATGCGTGCAGGGACCATATCGACGAACATATTTCGACATAAAGTAATCAGAAACATATACCATGTACCCGGCACCTGACTGATTCCATCTGCCTTCAGCAAAGAACGGTAGCGCAACGCTCTAAGCAAGGTTTGCATGATGGTAGTGATTATGTAAAGGGAGGCCAGCCACCAGGCTGTGTTCTGCAGTATTTCTGTAAATGAGCTCGAATCATCTACCCGGCTTCCCGAGGATACAAGCCACCACAGCATAATCAGGATCAGGATCGAGATCACGCCCGAGATTGCAACTCGCCATTTCAGCGAAGGGTCTTTTAATTCGATGGTGTTTTGGGTGCTCGAATTCAACAGGACGAATTTTTTGCAGAATTTTTCATTTGCATCAGAATACTAACTTACATGATATCTTATTTATCGGATTATTATCGCAATAGCACATTTATTTCATGATTAATCAGGTAACTGAGAAATCAACACTTGAAAACCCTTTGCATAGGTTTAGACTTGGAATATTCACTACTAATGTAAGCTGGCAGTTTTTCTAAAACGCAGGTAAGAATTCATTCAAACAACAAAAATTCGCCTGACCCTGTAAGCTTCGATTAATTTGAACAAGTAGCTCTTGAAAAACGGATGATGAAGAAATTAAACTTAATCAATTAAAGCAGACTTCATAGACAAACGGGTTCCAAAGACTAAAAAATGACTTTCAGGCAATTCATCCAACTGCTGTCAGAAAAGATCGGCCTTCACCAGATCCCTGTCGTTACCAATGCCAATGAAATCCGATATTTCATCGCCGAGGATGCCGTCCACCATCAACTGATAACGAAACTTGTCAGAGACATTTACAAAAAAAACAACTGCGGCCACCTTGATGCAGTGATTGATTCAGAAAAAACCATGACACTTTTAGCAATGATGCGAGCAACTTTACTGGCCAAAGAGGATGCTGACATATGCAGGGTTAGATTGATGAACCAGCTGTGTGAAGTAGCAACAGCGATCCTGAGCAAGGAAAAGCACCGTTATAATAACTCACCCCAATTTAAGGTTTGCCGGAGATAGTGAAAGTTTAGCCAGGAAAACCTGTTATTAGTCACCATTTTGAAATTAGCGCAATGAAAACGGAGTCCAGACCTGACAATTCAACGGTCTGATGTATTGCGTGGCTCATCTAAAATGAGTTCTGCAAAAGCAGCCGTGCATTGCTGGTAAATCTAATTCAGAAATAGAGGTTTTTCTGTCTCTTTCTGGACATGATTGTTGTCAGACAAGGTGAAATTCACACCCCATTCTGACTCAGCCAAAGCATCTGCAAAAAGCTTGCTGATTGAATGAAGAAGCTGTTGCTGCAGTGCAAGGTCAATACCCTGGCCCTGCTCTGGGTACATGCACAACATCGGATTACCATCTGCTGTGCGTTTTACTGTAAACCTGCTTAACAGGATGGGTACATCACCGAGCGGCAGGTTCTTCGGCTGGTCCTGAAAAGTCTTTGCAAAATCTGCTTTTGACAGGGCCTCTTCATGCTGGAATGAAACTATGGCTTTCTGCACATTCTCCTGCTGCTGCTGGATCTCATCAGTAGAGCGCAATAACTCCAGCAATGAAGCTGCAAGAATTTTCGCGTAGCTGCGTGTTATCCAGAAACGAAATTCAGAGGCATCTTCGGTATTGAGGCGAAGCAAAATACGGTCCTCAATCGGAGTGTAACGAATTTGTATCTGATTTATTCGTGACATGGCAGTCTCCCAACAAAAGCTTGTATGAATTATGCCGCGACTCTACATTCTCTGCCACCCTATTATTATCAAATGTTTGTGATTAAAGCTTGTGATCAAGGCTACGAGATACAAGCAGCTTTCTTTCGTGCTGAAACTTGATACTTGACCCTCGATCCCTTAAAGTCGCCATCTTCAGGATTTCCAGCTGCAAGCCAACCAGCGGAATGAAATGGGAAGCCGGTGCATTTGATATACAGGCTCAATGCGAATGTCAGACAAGTCCGGCGCTGCCCCCGCAACGGTAAGTGAGGGAAGTCTTCCAATCAGCCACTGCGCAGTAGCAATGATTATATTCATTCAATAGCGTGGGAAGGCGGAAGACTTTAATGCTCACAAGCCCGGAGACCAACCTGAAACACCTGCTCTGATAAGTCAATTGGGTTTGGCTTAATAAGGCTAATTTCACTTCTTCAAGTGTACGGCGGGTACACTAGGGACTAAAAAATGCAAAACACTACCCGTATCACAGCTGTTGCTGCATCAATCTCTACTCTTTTCGCTCTCTTGCCAGCCAGCTCTGTGGCCGTTCAAAATCAGTCGTATACAGGTGACATTAGCGATAGCCCGATAATCGTGACCGCAACACGCACTGCAACCAGCGTTGATCAGGCACTGGCGACGAGCACTGTGATAAGCCGACAGGAAATCATGAAAAATCAGGACCTTTCTGTCACTGATGCAATAAGGACAATTACCGGAATTGATATTGCCAGTAATGGAGGTCCAGGCCAGACATCTTCAATTTTTATCCGCGGTGCCGAGAGTGACCACAGTTTGATCATGATAGATGGTGTAAAGATTAACCCTGGTACTATCGGTGTGGCTGCGATACAGAATATTCCACTGAATATGATTGACCGTATTGAAGTCATTATGGGGCCTCGTTCCACACTCTATGGTTCTGATGCGCTGGGTGGTGTCATCCAAATTTTTACCCGCCGCGGTCAAACTACTGAAGCTGGCTGGCGGTTTGGCAGCTTCAATACACAGGAACTTTCGGCCAGCTATCATCGTAATGATGGAGATGTTCGCGTTGGAATTGATTTATCTGGCGAACGTACAGATGGCTTTCCCGCCCGCGCTGAAGCCAGTGATGACAGCCCGTATAAAAATGACAGCATCAACCTGAAACTGGGCAATTCCTTCGGTAACACAGAACTTGATTTCCAGTATATGGGCAGTCGAGGGCGGACAGATTATTATGATTTCTTTTTAGCCCCAGTCGCTCAGGATTACACGAATTCTATCGCGTCTCTGAATTTCAGAATCAATACTGTGGGAAACTGGGTAAGCAAGATCAAGCTCAGCTATTTCAACGATGATATCCAGCAAAGGCAGTCGACCGATTTCCTGAAGACAAGCCGTTATGAATTAGACTGGCAGAATGATATTGTCATCGGTGCTGCAAATCTTGTAACAGCTGGCGTGCAGACCTATCGAGAAAATGCCGAATCGATATCATTTGGTAGCGGATTTGATGAAGACACAGATACCGTAGGTCTCTATGTGCAGGACCAGTTTGAGTCTGGCCCGAATCAATTGACTGCGGGACTGCGTTACACAGACCATAGTTCATTTGATGGCAAAACAACTGGTGAATTAAGTTATGGTTTTCAGGCCAGCCAGACAACAAAACTGATTGCCTCCTTTGCCACCGGCTTCCGTGCTCCGGGCAGCACAGACCGCTTCGGTTTTGGTGGCAACCCAGAGCTGGTGCCAGAGTCGTCAAAAAGTCTGGAGCTCAGTATGCGTTACAATCCATCATCTGTTCACCGCACACGAATCAGTCTATTCCAGAATGAAATAGAAAATCTGATCAACTTCGTAGACCCGGATGGATTCAATGGCCCGGCACCAGGACAGAATGAAAATATTGATGAAACCCGAACACGAGGTATTGAACTCACTTATGGGTTTCGCAGAGGGCCTTATGTTATCGATGCAGGCCTTACCTACCAGGATCCCAGAGACCTGACTACCGACAGGCAATTAGCCAGACGGGCAAAGGAAAAATATAGTCTTACCGGGCGATATCTAGGTAGTGATTATTCTGCCAGTGCCGAGTTAAGCTACACTGGCGAACGTCCTGATTCGGCTTTCAGTGACATCATTCTTGGTGCCTATACCCTACTCAACCTGTCAGCGACAAAAACATTTGGCAAAGTAATTAATATTGGACTGCGTCTGCAAAATATTACCAATGAAGATTATCAGCTTGCCGATGGGTTTAATACAGCGGGTCGTTCAGCATTCTTCAACATACGTTACATAAACAGGCGTTAAATAGAATGCAAATAAACAATAGCAAAAAGTCAGCAAAGCGTGGCATCTTACTGGGGTGGTTTATACTGCTTTCCGTGCTAGCGCATGGGCTTTTTCTAACCATACCTGGTGATAATCCTGATAATAATCTGTATGTAAGCCTGTCCAGCCCTCTACAGGTTACTGTAGCTTCATCAACATCAGCCTCAAGTTCAAATCAGGCAATCGCAGTTGAAGAAGAGGCAGCCACTTCTCTACAAAAATCTGCCACTGCTACAAAAACTATTGCTCTGCCGCAATCCGTTAGAACAACCGGAAAACCTGATACTGGTAACAACAATAGCGCCAGCAGTGCTGCACCTGAAACAGGCACATTAATCAGGCAAAATACTGTAAAGACTTCTGTAAACCGTACCAGTACTCAAACATTCACTGAAGCCTCAAAACTCAATAGTGCAACTGCCAGGGTAAAAAATGTTCCGCTAAACCACCTAAGACAAAAGCTTAAAGAAACTATCAAGGCACGTTTCACTTATCCACGCATGGCACGACGCATGGGTTGGGAAGGACTTGTGGGCCTGTCATTACACATAGAAAATGACGGCTCTCTAAATACGATACGCATCGCCCGCTCATCCGGACACAAAATACTAGATGAGAACGCACGAAAAACAATACAGGGTATCGGGCGCATTCAAGTAGCTTCCAATCTGCAAATACAGCCTGTCGATACCGAGATTGAAGTGCTGTATCGTTTAGCAGACTAAGATCAGTATTAGATTTATCTTTAGCTGAATTTCTTAAAACATGGGACGTATCATGTAAAACTATTCGTTATTAAACCGCATTCTGCTATGGTTTATAACATCAGGATAATAGGTATTTAACGTAGACATATGGGTTACCGACTAACAAAAATTTACACACGCACAGGTGACGATGGCACAACTGGACTCAGCGATACTTCACGCATAGACAAAGATTCGCT
>JARFQE010000100.1 GCA_029287915.1 Arenicellales bacterium | reverse complement strand
TATTAAGTCTCGTGGGCTCGGAGATGTGTATAAGAGACACCGTTAATGCCGGCCTGAAAACCGAAGGTGAAATACCGGCGGGAGAATTCAAAGATGCCGATGGTGTTCTGACAGTAAAAGTAGGCGACAATGTAGAAGTTGCAATCGAATCAATAGAAGACGGTACAGGATCAACCCGCCTGTCTCGTGAAAAAGCAATCCGGGCACGTGCCTGGGAAGACCTTGAGAAAGACCATGAAGAGAATGCAATCGTCATCGGTCGTATTACCGGCAAGGTCAAAGGAGGATTTACTGTCGCGCTCGGTACTATCCGTGCCTTTCTGCCAGGCTCGCTGGTTGATGTTCGTCCTGTTAAGGATGCCACATATCTCGAAGGCAAGGATCTGGAACTCAAAATCATAAAGATCGATCGTCCACGTAATAATGTTGTTGTTTCCCGCCGTGCTGTGGTTGAGAAAGAGCTGACTGCTGAGCGTGAAGCATTGCTGGAGAACATGGAAGAAGGTCAACTGGTCAAGGGCATTATCAAAAACCTGACCGATTATGGCGCCTTCGTCAATCTTGGTGGTATAGATGGTCTGTTGCATATCACGGATATTTCCTGGAAACGAGTCAAACATCCATCAGAAGTTCTGAAAGTGGGCGATGAAATCGAAGCACGTGTATTGAAGTTCGACAAGGAACGTAACCGCGTTTCACTGGGTCTGAAACAGACTGAAGAGGATCCATGGGGTGATCTGCCACGCCGCTATCCACGCGACACGCGTATTATCGGCAAGGTTACCAATGTTACTGATTATGGTGCCTTCGTAGAAATTGAAGATGGTGTTGAAGGCCTGGTGCATGTCTCTGAAATGGACTGGACAAATAAAAACATTCATCCTTCCAAGGTTGTTCAGGTTGGTGATGAAGTAGAAGTGATGGTTCTGGATATTGATGCAGAACGCCGACGTATTTCACTCGGTATGAAGCAATGCTCAACCAATCCATGGGAAGCTTTCGCTGCTACACATAACAAGAATGATAAGGTTACAGGTAAGATTAAGTCCATTACCGATTTCGGTATCTTTGTAGGCCTGGATGGCCATATCGATGGATTAATTCATCTCAGTGACCTGTCATGGGATAGACCTGGCGAAGAAGCAGTGATGGATTTCAAAAAGGGTGATGAAGTAGAAACTGTTATCCTTGCAATTGATGCAGAACGTGAACGCATTTCACTGGGTCTGAAACAGGTTGAAGGTGATCCATTCTCAAGTTATGTTGCGGAGTACGGTAAGGGTGCCACAGTCTCGGGTGCTATTGAGAGTGTTGATACAAAGGGCGCGGTGGTAAAACTGGCTGACATGGTTAGCGGCTATCTACGTGTCTCTGAGATATCCCAGGAACGTATAGATGATGCACGTAGTGTGCTGAATGAAGGTGATACAGTCGAATCTAAAATCACCAGCATAGATCGCAAAAACCGCAGAATCTCACTATCCATCAAAGCTCTCGAAGCAGAAATGGAAAGTGAGGCAGTACGTGAATATTCAGCCAAATCTACTGGCGGAATGACATCTCTTGGTGATAAGCTAAAAGAACAATTGTCAAAAAAATAACTAATAATCAAGATATACACCATGTAAGTGCAAGGGGGGCAAATCCACGATGACAAAATCTGAGTTGATTGATGTGCTTTCAGCAGAGCAAAACCAGTTGGGCTATCGTGACGTTGAGTTAGCAGTAAAGGTGATTCTTGAAAGCCTGACCAGTGCGCTGTCAGGTGGAGAGAGAATTGAGGTAAGAGGCTTTGGTAGTTTTACCCTGCATCATCGTCGCGCCCGTGTTGGAAGAAACCCGAAAACTGGCAATTCTGTGACCGTACCTGATAAGCATGTTCCGCATTTCAAGCCCGGCAAGGAATTGCGTCAGCGTGTTGATATACCCGATATGTCGTGAGTGCTGCTTAGTACAAGCTTTTAAAAGGAACCCGCCACGTATGATAATTACGGCGGGTTTTTTTATGTCTTTGATGCCTGATTAGCTGCCATTTACCAGATCTACAGGTAGAATAGTTGACAGACATATTGCAGGGCAATGGAAATGAAATTTTTATTATATTTACTTCTGTTCATTGTGGTTGTGGCTTTTGGTCTAACATTTTCCCTCAAAAACCCACAGCTGATTGAACTCAATTATTATCCGGATGTCGTCATTTCTTCTCCGCTGACGGTTGTGCTTCTGGTCACTCTTTTGCTGGGCGTTTTGATTGGAGTGCTGGCAATGTCAGTGTCAAAGTTGCGAAAAGGGCGGGAACTGGCACGCGCACGAAAAGAAATACTCAAACTGAGTGAAGAAGTGCAGAACCTTAGTAGGCTGCCGATCAAGGATTCTGACTGAAGTGCTCGATCCCGCCTGGTTGTTATTATTGCTGCCACTTGCTGCGATCTCCGGCTGGTTTGCAGCCCGACAGGACCAGCATTTGCGTTCGCGAAATCGTGGGGCGGATATCCCATCTGATTATTTCAAGGGCCTTAACCTGCTTCTCAACGAGCAGCCTGACAAGGCCATTGAGGTCTTTATCAAAGTACTGGAAGTGGATACCGAAACAGTAGAAACGCATCTCATGCTAGGTAATCTGTTCCGCCGCAGAGGTGAGATTGAGAGGGCAACAAGGATTCATCAGAATCTTATTGCAAGGCCGAAACTGAATCGATATCAACGCAGTCAGGCTTTATTTGAACTGGCGCAGGACTACCTGAAAGCAGGATTACTGGACCGGGCGGAGAATTTGCTGCTTGAATATGCTGAAGTTGAAAAAGACCCTGAACCCGCATTAAGCCAGTTGCTTTATGTATATCAGCAGGAAAAGGAATGGGATCAGGCAATTGCCACCGCCAACAGGCTTGCAAGGGCAAGTGGCAACAGTACGGATCAGATGATTGCACATTTTCTCTGTGAGCAGGCTGAAGAGGAAATAGCTAAACAAAATACTGAACAGGCACTTAAATTGCTCAAACACGCCTTATCAAAGGATCCGGCATCAGTGCGGGCAAATATATTACGTGGCCATATCGCTCGAGATAATGGCGATTGTAAAAAATCTATACATTACTGGAAAAAAATTGAAACCCAGGATCGACGCTATTTACCTGAAGTACTGGATCAGCTATCTGAGTGCTTCAAAGAAACCGGGAATCAGGATGGCTGGCTGGATTTTTTGAATTCTGCACTAAAAAAAGAGCGGGCAATCCCGATCATGCTGAAATTTGTCGATGAAATTGAATCACAGCAGGGAATCCAGGCTGCGCGTCAATTTATTATTCAAGAGTTACGCCAAAAACCCTCTTTACATGGCTTGTCTCGTTTGATCCATCTTTCGGCAATGCAGGAAAGTGGCCAGTCAAGATCGGATCTTGAAACTCTGCAGGCTATGATTGAGCGTGTTTTGAAGTCCAGAAAAACCTATCTCTGTGAACACTGTGGTTTTCGAGGAACCGCCATGCACTGGCAATGCCCTGGTTGTAAACGCTGGAATACCGTGAAGCCTGTGTGGGATGAGATTGATGAATAGATTTTGATTATTATGCCGTCAAACTGCAAATTATCTGCCCTTCATCATAGGCAAGGCTGTTTTTTCCTGTTTCTCTGTCAATGCCAGGTATTTATCACTTTTACACAATCTCATTTAGTGAGAAGAGAAATAAACTTCAGCATCAAGCAGCATAAAAAACGGTCAATTTCTCGACAGAGACAAGAAAACGCTGGATAATAAAGGGTTATGTTGAGAAGTCGCAAGATTATTCGAAATCTGTGACATTAGTGAATTTATTATATTTTTCTTTGGTGAATCTATGAATATTACCGTCATTGGGACAGGTTATGTGGGACTGGTCTCGGGAACCTGTCTTGCTGAAGTCGGCAATCATGTTCTTTGTGTAGATATTGATCAGCGCAAAATTGATCGTCTTAATAATGGTGAAATCCCAATCTACGAGCCTGGCCTTGAGGCGCTGGTGCATAAGAATGTTGAGGAAGGGCGTTTGTCTTTTTCCTCAAGTATCGAGCAAGGAGTAGATTTTGGATCCATATTGTTCATTGCAGTCGGTACCCCGCCTGATGAGGATGGTTCTGCGGATCTGCAGCATGTGCTGGCCGTTGCCACTGATATTGGCAGGCATATGGATGATTACCGGGTTGTTGTTACCAAATCAACGGTACCGGTAGGGACTGCAGATAAGGTACGGGATGCTATAGATACCGCACTTAAGGAAAAAGGTTCAACAATCAGTTTCAGTGTGGTTTCCAATCCGGAATTTCTGAATGAAGGTGCCGCCGTAGAGGATTTTCTGAAGCCTGATCGAATTGTTGTTGGCGCTGAAGATGAACGCGCAATAGCACTGATGCGTGAACTCTACGCTCCATTCAACAGGAACCATGAGAGAACGATCATTATGGATATCCGCTCAGCAGAGATGACCAAGTATGCAGCCAATGCAATGCTTGCTACCAAAATATCCTTCATGAATGAGATGGCAAACCTTGCTGAACTGCTTGGTGCGGATATTGAAAACGTGCGCCACGGTATTGGTGCTGATCCCAGAATTGGGTATTACTTTATTTATCCTGGCTGCGGTTATGGCGGCTCCTGTTTTCCAAAGGATGTACAGGCTTTACATCGCACCGCAAAATCAGTCGGCTATGATGCCAAGGTTCTGGATGCTGTTGAGGCCGTAAATAAGCGCCAGAAATCAGTTATCGTAGACAAAATAGTCAAACGCTTTGGTGATGACCTGAAGGGGAAGAAGTTTGCTGTCTGGGGCCTGGCATTTAAACCGGAAACTGATGATATGCGTGAAGCACCCAGTCGTACGATAATTGAAGCGCTGTGGCAACGTGGAGCGATGATTGCTGCCTATGATCCCGTTGCAGAGGAAGAAGTAGAAAGGATTTATGGTGAAAGGGATGACCTTGATCTGGTGAAAGATCCCTATCAGGCACTGGAAGATGCAGATGGGCTGATCGTAGTGACAGAATGGAAGGTGTTCCGCAGCCCGGATCTTGGGGACATGTTAAGCAAAATGAAAGCACCAGTTATCTTTGATGGCAGAAATATTTTTCAGCCTGCAACGATAAGGAAAGCTGGTTTCGAATACTTTGGTATTGGACGATAGCACCAGGCTCCATTGTGGATGAGTTTCTGAAAAAGCTTACGGATGCCAGGATACTGGTTGTTGGTGATGCTATGCTGGACCGATACTGGTTCGGTGAAGTAGATCGCATTTCACCTGAAGCACCTGTGCCAGTGCTGGCAATTTCTGATAGTGAAGAACGAGCTGGAGGGGCAGCGAATGTAGCCTGTAATATCTCGGCCCTGGGTGCTAAATGTGATTTGATTTCCGTAGTTGGAAATGACGATGCGGCGAAGAGTCTTGAACAACTACTGGCCGACAGAGGAGTGACCACGGGTTTTATCCGTGATGAGAATCATGTTACGACGGTGAAACTGCGTCTGTTATCTCGCAATCAGCAGTTGCTGAGAGCAGATTTTGAACAGGAGCCGGACGATGTCTACATTGTTGAGGCACTGGGTCGTTTCAAAAAGCATCTGGATAGCGCAGATATTGTTTTATTGTCAGATTATGGCAAGGGCGTATTACGCGATATTGATCAGATGATTGCTGCGGCAAAAGCTAAAGGATTGAAAGTACTGGTTGACCCAAAAGGGCGTGATTTTTCACGTTACAGAGGAGCCAGCATGATCACTCCTAACAGGCATGAGTTTGAAGATGTTGTCGGTCCCTGTCCATCACTTGATAAAATGGCAGTCAAGGCGGCGGAACTACTGAAAATAATTGAAGTTGAGTTTCTACTGGTCACTCTCAGTGACAAGGGCATGGCGCTGTTTGATAAGAGCGGGCTAGTGTTCCATCAGAAGGCACGTGCACGGGAAGTGTTTGATGTCAGCGGCGCAGGGGACACTGTTATAGGTGCGGTCGCAGCAATGCTGGCTGCCGGCTCGGACTACCGGGAAGCAGTACATGTAGCTAATGCAGCGGCAGCCATTGTTGTTGGTAAACTGGGTGTTGCTACCGCATCTGCTGAAGAAATAAAGATAGAGATTGGTAAAGAGGACGTTGCATGATTGTTGTGACGGGTGGCGCAGGCTTTATCGGAGCCAACATCGTCAAAGGTTTGAATGATAGTGGACGTGATGATGTTATTGTTGTCGACAACCTGCAGAAGGGTGAAAAATTTCTTAACCTGGTTGACTTAAGCATTGCTGATTACATTGATAAACGTGCCTTCATCGATATGATTAATGGCGGTGAGTACGAGGGTCAGATCGAAGCCATCTTTCACCTCGGGGCATGTTCCGACACCATGGAATATGATGGCCTGTATATGATGTCGAATAATTATGATTATTCGAAAACGCTGCTGCATTTCTGTCAGCAGAACAAGGCTTCATTTATTTATGCCTCATCCGCGTCAGTGTATGGAACTGGCCCGGTATTCCGGGAAGCTGCTGAGTTCGAATCTCCTCTAAATGTTTACGCCTATTCGAAATTCCAGTTTGATAAGTATGTTCGCCGCATGTATGACGAGCGTACGGCACAGATTGTTGGCTTGCGCTACTTCAATGTTTATGGTGACAGGGAGCAGCACAAAGGGCGTATGGCCTCGGTCGCTTTTCATTTTACCCAGCAGTATCAGCAAGCCGGTTTTGTCAGTTTATTTGAAGGCATGGATGGTTATGAAAATGGTGGCCAGTTACGTGACTTTGTGTCAGTCGAGGACGTCGTTGATCTCAACCTCTTTCTATTCGCAAATCCGGCCATAAGCGGGATATTTAATGTTGGCACCGGACGCTGTCAATCATTTAATGATGTGGCTGTGGCCACCATCAATAGATGTCGTGCTGAAGCAGGTGAAGAAGCACTGGATCTGTTGACATTACAACAAAAAAATATTGTCCGTTATATCGATTTCCCGGAAAAGCTAAAAGGAAAATATCAAAGTTTTACTGAGGCTGATATTTCAGCGCTTAGAGAGGCTGGATATACGCATGAATTTCTGACTGTTGAAGAAGGTGTCAGCCGTTATGTAGGACGCCTGCTTGAAAAATCAACAAAGAACCAGTGACGCATCGCCCGATCGGAAAACAGACAAGGGATACAAACACGATGGCTAAAACGTATATCGTAACCGGTGGGGCCGGGTTTATCGGTTCTGCGGTTGTCAGGATGATTATCGAATCAAGTGACGACACAGTAGTAAATGTAGACAAGCTAACCTATGCCGGTAATCTAGATTCTCTTCAATCAGTAGCAGAGAATCCACGCTATAACTTTGTGCAGGCAGATATCTGTGATAGCCAGACGATGACAGAAGTTTTTTCTGCATATCAGCCTGATGCCATTATGCATCTGGCTGCAGAATCACATGTTGATCGCTCTATTGATGGCCCGGGTGACTTTATCCAGACAAACATCATCGGTACCTATAACCTACTGGAAATTGCACGTGTCTACTGGAATGGCCTGCAAGCAGAAAAAAAGAACGCATTTCGCTTTCATCATGTATCGACCGACGAAGTCTACGGCAGTTTGGGTGATGAAGGTATGTTCCTGGAGACAACTCCTTACGATCCCAGTTCTCCATATTCTGCCAGCAAGGCCTCTTCAGACCATCTGGTAAGAGCCTGGTATCGTACCTACGGGCTGCCAGTCGTCCTGACCAATTGTTCAAATAATTACGGGCCTTACCAATATCCGGAAAAACTGATTCCGTTGATGTTACAGAAAGCGCGTAACGGTGAGGCTCTACCAGTATATGGTACTGGTGAGAACGTACGTGACTGGCTATATGTTGACGACCATGCGCGAGCATTGCTACTAGTCATGAAGAAGGGAAAAAAAGGCGAGACCTATAATATTGGCGGGCATAACGAGGTGACTAATATTGATGTGGTCAGAACACTTTGCGCTATTCTGGATGACCGTGAGCCGACAAAGGATGGCAGGCCTTATGCAGAACTAATCAGCTTTGTTGCCGATCGGCCAGGCCATGATATGCGTTATGCGATTGATGCCAGCAAGATACAGCGTGATCTGGGCTGGATACCTGAAGAGACTTTTGAAACCGGCCTGGCAAAGACAGTAGACTGGTATCTCGCCAACCAGCAATGGGTTGATCGTGTGCTTGACGGCTCCTATATGGGTGAACGCCTCGGTGCAGGACAATGATGTTATGAAGGGTATTATCCTCGCAGGGGGTTCCGGCACGCGTCTCTATCCGGTGACAACGGTGGTTTCCAAGCAGTTGTTGCCGGTCTATGATAAACCAATGATCTACTATCCTCTGTCGACACTGATGCTGGCAGGGATACGCCAGATACTCATTATTTCTACTCCCCAGGATACACCGCGATTCGAAGAACTACTTGGTGATGGGAATAGCTGGGGGCTTGAACTGGAATATGCTGTCCAGGACGAACCCGGTGGCCTGGCCCAGGCCTTTCTAATTGGTAAGAAATTTATCGACGATTCTTCAGTAGCACTGGTGCTCGGCGATAATATTTTTTATGGTCATGATATGTCAACCATGCTGACGCGGGCGGCATCATTGACAGAGGGCTCCACAGTATTCGCCTACCCGGTGCATGACCCGGAACGCTACGGCGTGGTGGAGTTTGACAAGCAGGGCAATGTGTTAAGCCTGGAAGAAAAGCCTCAACAACCCCGTTCCCGTTACGCCGTGACAGGTTTGTATTTTTATGACAATAAAGTCATCAGTTATGCAGAAAACATCAAGCCATCAGCGCGCGGAGAACTGGAAATCACCGATGTCAACAAATGTTATCTCGAAGATGGAAAGCTGTCTGTTGAGTTGATGGGGCGCGGCAGTGCCTGGCTGGATACCGGCACCAACGATTCCCTGTTGCAGGCAGCAACATTCATCGAGACCCTTGAAAAAAGGCAGGGTCTGAAAGTATCCTGTCCGGAAGAAATCGCCTTTCGCAAAGGATATATCAACAAAGGACAGCTTCTGGAACTTGCCCAGGTAATGTCGAAAAATGCCTATGGCCGATACCTGAAACTGGTTGCAGAAGAAGGATTATGATACCTGATTTTATGTACCCTGCTGAGCAGAGGGAGCCTGGGGTAATTTGTTTATGGATGGCATAAATGACAGTCTCAATCCTTCGGGTATACTAAATTCCCTGATTAAGCATCAATCATTAGTCCGGCAACTGGCGAAACGCGAGGTTTCCAGTCGTTATCGAGGATCAGTGATGGGTTTTTTCTGGACCCTGCTGAACCCTCTACTGATGTTGATCATCTATACCTTTATCTTTGGTTACGTTTTCAAAGCACGCTGGGGTGAGATGAACCTCGGGGATGGTGGTTTTGCGTTGACTTTATTCTGTGGTTTGATCGTGCATGGAATGTTCGCAGAATGCATTAACCGCGCCCCAACGCTTATTACCAGTAATGTGAATTACGTAAAAAAGGTAGTGTTTCCGATCGAGATACTCCCATGGGTGACTATCTATGCAGCATTCTTCCATGCGCTGATGAGTTTCCTGATTCTGCTAGTCTTTAATCTGTTCATAAACGGCAGTATACCGATAACTGTATTGTGGCTGCCGGTCGTTTTCATTCCATACATCATCTTTCTGGTTGGTTGTCTGTGGTTGTTTTCTGCGCTGGGTGTCTTTCTTTCAGATATCCAGCAGCTGATGGGTGTTTTAACAACCGCACTGTTATTTCTGAGCCCGGTATTCTATCCAATATCGGCTTTACCAGAAGGGCTGCAGGGGGTTATCTATCTCAATCCATTGACATTGATCATGCAGCAGAGCAGAGAGATATTGCTGTGGGGTAATGCACCAGATTTGAAGCTGCTGTTATTGTACAGCGTGGTATCTTTGATCATTGCCATCATCGGTTTCGTGTGGTTCCAGAAAAGCCGCAGAGGATTTGCCGATGTCCTCTGAACCGGTCATTCGCGTAGAGAAACTGTGCAAGAACTATCGTGTATACAATCGCCCTATTGATCGTGTACTGGAATCGATAATGCATCGATCGGGGATTCGGGAGTCCGGTACCCGCTTCCGACAAATACAGGCGCTACAACCACTCGATCTGGAAATTTGCCGTGGAGAAACTGTTGGCATTATCGGTCGCAATGGTTCGGGCAAGTCAACATTGCTGCAGATCATTAGCGGTACCCTGTATCCCACAGCCGGCACTGTTGAGGTGAATGGACGCTTATCAGCCCTGCTTGAGCTTGGTGCCGGTTTCAATCCAAATTTTAGTGGTCGAGAAAACGCTTATCTTAATGGTTCAATTGTCGGTTTCAGTCGCAACGAAATGGCAAGCAGGTTTAACGATATCCTGGAGTTTTCTGGTATCGGCGATTTTATCGACCAGCCTGTGAAAACCTATTCGAGCGGTATGTATGTGCGCCTTGCTTTTGCCGTTGCGATCCACCTCGACCCGGATATCCTTGTTGTCGATGAAGCCCTGTCAGTGGGCGACGTACGATTCCAGAACAAATGCTTCAGGAAGCTTCGGGAATTGAAAGAACGGGGCACAACAACGCTGTTTGTCACACACTCCAGTGATTTGATTGTGAGACACTGCGATCGTGCTGTATTACTGGAAAAAGGGTCGATGCATGCGATCGGTGATCCTGGGCATGTAGTCAATGAATATCTGAATTTGTTATTTAATAATGATGAAGGACAGGTAAAAACAAAATCAATAAATACTGATGCAATCAGCTATGATGAAAACGGTTTGATTACGGACCGCTTTATTGATGGTTGTAGCCTGCGACCATACTATAATTCTGCAGAGTACCGCTGGGGAGATCAGCGTGGGCAGATACAGGACTATGTGCTGCTGGTTAATGGTGGACCGGCTCCTGCTATGTGTAAAACTGGTGATCGCATAGACCTTCTACTTAGAATAGTTTTCTCAAAAGATGTTACCGCTCCTATCCTCGGACTCACCCTGAAGACATCGGATGGCATAGTCGTCTACGGTGCTAACACAAGAGAGCGAAAACTTGATGTCCCTGCCGCGCTGGCAGGTAGTGAATTACTTATCCGATACAGCTTTATGATTAATCTGATCGGCGGTGATTATTTTATTTCGCTTGGACTGGCAGATGATGATGAGAAAAAGGACAACCTGGCTGTTGACCGGCGCTATGATCTTATTCACCTGCAGGTTAAGGCGGACAAGAGTGATTTTGGTATATCTGCATTAAATATGAAGATGTCGATTGACGGTGTTCATTGATACTTGATGTAACTGTAATGAATGAAGACGAAAGTTCATTAACGCTTGTGCTGCAGCAGACTGATGTTGCTGATCAGTTAGTTGCTATTGACCCGATTGTGGAACGGCAACGCCACTGCTTTAAAGATATTGTTCCAGCCAGCAAGGAAATTACATTATCATTTCATTCGCATACAGGATTGTGGCGCGATGGATTTATTCATCTGTACCGTATTACCCTCGTTGATCAGGCAAGTGTGCAAGCTGAGGAATTGCTCCATTACGATGATCCGGATGAAATTCTTGAGGCATGCCAGTTCATTGATCTTCGCTACCGTCATTCAGCACTTGGCGAGGTGTTTGTAGTAACAGGAACTGACCCGTCTCTGACACTTTCTTTGCCTGATGTTGAAGCCGATAGCAGGCTGCAATTGTGCATTGAGCTTAGTGCGCCGTATTCTCTTGACTATGCAATAGCGCAGGATGGCTTTATCAGGGAAGAGAATACATATATCAGTCGCATACGAGAGCTGGAAGATGAGCTTGCTAATCACAAGCAATACAGGGAAGAAATTGAGGAGATCAAGCGATCAAAAGCATGGCGACTGATAGAAGGATATCGCAAGATTTATCATCGATTGTTTGGCTGGATACCATTGCTGCGTGAAAAGCTTATTGGCTGGATGCATGCGCAAGAAAACCGTACAGTTAAAGATAGCCCAAGGAATAGTCGTGAATATGAATACACGTTTACTGAAGAAGATCGCACACGTGTCAGTTCAGAGCTGTTATCATTGGAAAAAAAACCACTCATTAGCCTGGTAATGCCAGTCTATAATGTTGACCCGGCGTGGCTAGAAACCGCGATAGAAAGTGTCAAGACTCAGCTCCATGAAAACTGGGAACTTTGCATTGTAGATGACGCCTCCAGTAGAGACGAGACGATTGCTTATCTAAAGAATATCCGCCATCCGCAGATTAGAATCCACTATCTGGATAATAATCGCAATATTTCCGGCGCGACCAATGAAGCAATTCGCTTTGCCAGTGGAGAATACCTGGCGTTTATGGACAACGATGACGAATTGACGCCTGATGCGTTGTTTGAAGCGGCCAAGGCAATCAATGATAGCGGTGCGGAGTTGATCTATTCTGATGAAGATTTCATTGATCTTGATGGTGAGTATATTGATCCCCATTTCAAGCCCGATTTCTCGCCCGACCTTTTATTGTCACATAATTACATCACACACTTTGTTGTGGTCAGGAAAAAACTGGTGCAAGAGGTCGGTTTACTTGATAGTCGCTATGACGGAGCACAGGATTATGAACTACTACTGCGTCTGACGGAAAAGACAGACCAGATTTACCACATTCAGAAGGTGCTCTACCACTGGCGTAAGAGCGAAACCTCAACCAGCTTCACCGCGGATGCAAAACCGGGTGCATTGATGAATGCTCATATGGCCCTGCAGGATACCCTGGACCGGCGCGGCATAGAAGCTCAAGTACTGGATGAAAAATTACCTTTCTTTTTTCGAGTTAAGCGAAAAATAAAAGATACTCCATTGGTAAGCATTGTTATTCCCTTTCGCGACAAGCCAGATCTGCTAGCAACCTGTGTCAACTCAATACTTGATCATTCGACATGGGACAACTATGAGATTATAGCGATTTCTAATAACAGTCGCTCGAGCGAAACGTTCACTTTGATCCATCAACTGGAACAGAAGTCACCCCGTTTCCGTTGTATTGAATTTAACGAAGAATTTAATTTTTCACGTGTTGTAAATTTTGGCGTTACGCAATCAAAAGGCGAGTACCTGATCATATTAAATAATGATATTGAGGTCATTAGCTGGGACTGGATAGAATCAATGCTGGAGCATGCACAGCGTCAGGAGGTAGGTGCTGTCGGTGCCAAACTGCTATATCCCAATAACACTATTCAACATGCGGGGATTATCATTGGCCTGGGAGGTTATGCCGGTCATGCACATAAACTGCTGCCGATAAATTATCCAGGCTATTTCAATCTTCTTCATAAGATTCATAATGTCTCTGCAGTTACCGGCGCCTGTTTCATGATTAGTCGGCAGAAATATGATTCAATCAATGGTTTCGATGAGGTTAATTTCAAGATTGCCTATAACGATGTAGATTTTTGCTTGCGCCTGCGTGAAAAGGGGCTACTGAATGTTTTTACACCCTATGCCGAGCTTTATCATTATGAGTCGATATCTAGGGGCTATGAGGATACAGAAGAAAAGCAGCAGCGTTTCAGTGGGGAGAAGGCCAGGTTAAGAGAACGCCATGCAGACATATTTGAACAGGGTGATCCCTATTACAATCCAAACCTGACTCATGACGATGAGAACTACAGTTTGGCAATGGTCAAGTATAGTTAAATAGATACGGCTATTACGATGGCAACCATCATTGAACGCTTGAAGAGTCTGACACGAATGAATCGCAGGCGAGTGGACACTGTGTTGACGACGATTCATAAAAAGCCGCTTTTGATGTTCATCGTCAATGTTTTTTTTCTTTCCATCAGCTTGCTAATACGTCTGAGTAAAGTCCTGCTCAGAATGCTGGAGAGGCTGGGTTTGTTCGCAAACCGGCAACAGCGTAATCTCAGCACTTATATTGCTCCACAGCAAACCGCAATGTCTGCGCGGCCAATCAGCAGGCACCCATCAGTGCTACTTGTAGTTGAGGAAAGCATACCTCAATGTTTCCGCTATCGTGTGCAGCAAAAAATGGAGCTTCTACAGGAACTTGATTGGCGCCATGAATGGTTGTCATGGCGCGAACTTGCCGCGGTGAAGGAGAAGGTTCATTTCTATGATGTAATTCTTTTTTACCGTGTACCTGGCTTTCCAGATGTCATAAATATCATGCAATATGCGGCAGGTCTAAACAAGATAATGCTCTATGATCTTGATGACCTGATATTTGATGAACAGCGGCTGGCGGAGAAATTCAAAGGAGCCACAGGGCAGTTGCTCGAACGTGAGCAAAAAGAGATGCTGCGGGGCGCATCAATTTATCGAAAAGCAATTGAAACCTGTAGCTATGCACTGGCCTCGACACCAGTGCTTGCGCAAGAGATGGCACGTATAGTCGGTGCAGGAATATGTACCGTCTTTCCCAACACCCTGGACAAAGGCTTGCTTGCACACGTTGATACACCACCTGTTCCAAGAAGCGATGACTTTGTCGATATTTTTTATGGAAGTGGAACCAGAACTCATGATGAAGATTTCGCCACTATTGCCCCGGTTTTGGTCAAAATCCTGAAAGAAAATGAAGATGTCAGGCTCATTATAGTTGGTCACCTGACGATCCCTGCAGAATTGAAAGTATTTTCAGCGCGTATTCGCATCCTGCCTATCATGCCTTTTGATTCCTACCTGACTGTTTTGTCACAGGCAAAGCTCTGTATAGCGCCTCTAGAGCTGGGATTCTTTGCTGATTGCAAGAGTGAGATTAAATGGATTGAATCAGCTATTTTCAAAATTCCCTGCGTCGTATCTGCCACCAGAACCTATCGGGAAATCATTGAAGATGGCATCGATGGCTGCCTGGCCGATAACCAGCAACAGTGGTATGAAGCTCTTACAAAATTAGTCAATGATACAGAGTATCGGCTGTCAGTCGGCGAGACTGCGCATAAAAAGGTTATGCGACTGTATGGAGTAGAGGCCATGAGTCGGAAATTTAGCGACATAGTCGACCGCTATATAGATCATGCCGTTGACAGGGGTATCGCTTCGCTTGCAACAGAAACTAAAAAGAAACTGCTTTATGTCAACACGGTTTATCCACCTTCTTCGATTGGTGGAGCGACTGTGGTAATGAAAAATATTATAGACAATATTCAACAACGTTTTTCGGATCGTTATGATGTTATGGTATTTACCTGTGATATTGAAAACCCGCTGCCGAATCAACTACGTGAGTATGAATATGATGGAGTGAATGTTACAGCTTTGAGTGTTTCCGCCAGCCCGGACCTGGAGTGGAAATACAGGGACGATGATGTCGAAAGAATTTTTAGCGAATATCTACGCTTCAGAAAGCCTGACCTTATTCATTTTCATAGCATGCAGAGACTGACGGCATCACCGTTGCGGGCAGCCATTGCGGAAAATATACCGTATATAGTCACTGCTCATGATGCCTGGTGGATATCCGATCATCAGTTCCTGATCGACGACAACGGTGAGCCAGTTGATGAGCTACAACGCAACCCGTTGATTGCAGCGAATACCAGCCAGGATATTGTTAGCACACTTGAACGTGCCGAGTACCTGGCAGGGGCATTAAGGTCCGCTTCAAGTCTTCTGGCAGTATCAGAGTACCAGGCCAGTCTATATAGGAAAAACGGTTTTAAAGAAATTCTGATAAACAAGAACGGCGTGTCCATGACGGCTGGCATGCAGCCTGCTGGCAGTGACTTATCGACACTCAGGCTGGCCTATCTTGGTGGTGTATGTATGCACAAAGGTTACTATTTCCTAAAGCAGGTGTTTTCACGCAGCCACTTTGAAAACCTGCAGCTCAAGGTAGTCGATTTTAATGTCGGAGAGAATATTACTGAGCGCTGGGGTGAAAACGAGGTTGAACTGATCCCTCCGATAGAAATGGACAGGATGGATGAATTTTATAACACCATTGATGTAGTCATCGCCCCTTCTATGTGGCCTGAAAGCTTTGGACTTGTTTCGCGCGAAGCTATTCTGATGGGTAAGTGGGTGATAGTAAGTGATGCGGGGGGGCTAGCTGAAGATGTCACTGAAGGTAAGGACGGACATATATTCTCAATCGGCGATGACAATCGCCTTCATGAGCTGTTTTCAGAATTAAATAATAACATGTCAAAGTATCAATATCCTCCTGTAACAAATGGGGAAAGAAAGATCAATACTGTATCCATGCAGGTCGATGAGCTCGATAGCCTGTATTGCAAACTTCTAAAAGATAGCGGCTAGGCCTGTACTGAGGTATTGCGTCGATGGCTACTATTGCAGCTGGAGCTAATTTTGCTTAACCCGGAAAATCGCGCCATAGTTTTTGCACACTATGACATGCATGATATGGTAGACCCCTATGTCTATTTTTATCTCCGTGAATTAAGAAAAATTAGTCATACACTGGTTTTTGTATCAACGGCGAAGCTGGATAGAAAGGATCTCGATAAGCTTGCACACATCGGTTGCGAGGTTATATTACGGGAAAATATTGGCTATGATTTCATGAGCTACAAGCTTGGCCTGAAAAGTCTTGAGCATGCAGCTTTTGATGAGATCGTGGTTTGCAACGACAGCGTCTATGGACCATTTTTTGATCTAGCAAGCATATTCAGCAGGATGACTTCTCAATCCTGTGACTTCTGGGGTATGACATCAAATACTGATATTTCATACCATCTTCAGAGCTATTTCGTCGTGTTTAAAAAAAATGCGCTCAATTCGAATGCCTTCAGGGCTTTCTGGGAGGCAGTAACAAACCTGGACACAAAAGAAGAAATCATAAGGCGCTATGAAGTTGGTATGACGCGGTGCCTGCTAAAGTCCGGTCTCAAAGCTGCAACCTCGGCCGAGTACAATCCTACCTTTTCTGAACGATTAATTTACTTATCAAAAAGATTTTCGGTAGATAAAATCCACAACAAAATACGTGCACTGGTCAGCGGTGAGAATGTTATACCAAAGATAAATGCTACACACAGTTTCTGGAAAGAGCTTATCTTGCAGGGAAAAATGCCCTTTCTGAAGGTAGAGCCATTGCGTGATAATCCAATGAAAATAGACATTAATGATTACGAGAATGTCATAAAAAGTGTATCAGATTATGATGTTAGATTGATAAAGAATCATCTTTCGAGAGTGGCAGATCAATAGTATCTGTGTTTATTTATCTGCTGGTGCGGAACTGATGACTGGTCTCTAGATTGGGTTTCTTTTTAAATCTTTAAATAGATTTTTAGCGTGTTTACACCCTTCATCAAAGAACTCGCAGATGAAGGGTGGAAAACTAGAATCAATTCGAGAAATCGGACAAAAAAGGAATATCAGGGAGGTCAAGGCTGCAGCCATCAGCAACATGCAAAGCGGCTAATCAAGTCAGCCATGATAGTGATACGCACGCCAATCAGGTAAAATACGCCAAATTCTTTATCCAGTCTTATCTCTGCAACAGGAAACCGGCATTGAAAATTTCAGTTATCCTTCCAGTGCTCAATGAAGAAGAAAACCTCATTGATATGAACACCGAGATTATCGGGGTCATAGAAAACATCGATGTGGATTATGAAATAATCTACATCGATGACGGTAGCACCGATCGAAGTTTCGATATTCTTTGCTCTCTTCGTGAGGTAAACCCTAACATAAAAATCATCCAGTTCCGTCGAAATTTTGGCCAGACGGCTGGATTAGCTGCCGGATTTGAACATGCTAGCGGTGATACCATCATAACGATGGATTCTGACCGTCAAAATGACCCGCATGATATACCGATGCTACTGGATAAGATTGATGAGGGTTATGATCTTGTCAGTGGCTGGCGCTTTGACCGACAGGATGCCTGGCTGTCTCGAAAGCTGCCATCAAAAATAGCAAATTTACTGATCTCGAAAATCACTGGTGTCAAACTGCATGACTATGGCTGTAGTCTGAAAGCATTCCACAAGGATGTTGTTGAGAATGTGCGTCTGTATGGTGAAATGCATCGATTTATACCGGCAATTGCCAGCTGGATGGGTGTGCGTATAGCCGAGGTTAAGGTCAACCATCGTGCCCGTGTTGCCGGTTCAAGTAAATATGGTATTTCACGTACCTTCCGCGTGATCCTAGACCTGATCACGGTTAAGTTCCTGTTGCAGTATTCAGCCAGGCCCATTCATTTTTTCGGTGGCCTTGGCCTGGCCAGCGGCGTGACAGGGTTTATCATAGCTTTCGTGATGCTGGTACAGAAATTTTTCTTCTCTATACCAATGGGTGACAGGCCACTGCTGCTGCTTGCTGTACTATTGATGTTCATCGGCCTGCAGTTCATTACCTTTGGCCTTCTCGGCGAATTGATGACGCGTACTTATCATGAGGCACAGAATAAACCTGTCTATGTCGTACGCAAGTTATTATTGTAGATAACAAACGATCTGCTGTAAGTGCCTTTGTGAAAGAATTGAACAATACGAGTTCCTCGCAGACCGTCGCAGTCGTCATTGTTAATTATAATGGTGGTGCATGTCTGCAACGGTGTCTAACAGCATTAAGCCGGCAGACACGCAAGCCTGATCGGGTATTGCTTGTCGACAATAACAGTGACAATTTCTCTTCTGATCAATTACATGCCCACTTTCCACAAATAGAAATTCTGGCGCTGAATGAGAATATTGGTTTCGCTGCCGCAAATAATCGCGCAATTAGCCTGCTAGACGATATGGAATGGGTTGTGCTACTTAATCCGGATGCTTATGCAGAACAGGACTGGCTGGAGAAATTTTTGCATGGGGCTTATACACACCCGGATTTTCAGTTCTTCGGGTGTCGCATGCTGGCAACTGCTGAGAATACCCTGGATGGTACTGGTGATGTATACCATGTTTCAGGAGCCAGTTGGCGACGCGACTACGGAAAGCCTGCTGTACGACGAAAACAGGGGGATGAAATATTTGCCCCATCAGGTGCCGCGGCACTTTTTCGCCGCCAGGTTTACATGGAAGCAGGCGGTATGAATGAAGAATTTTTCTGCTATATGGAAGATATGGACCTGGGCTTCAGACTGAAACTACTTGGCTATCGCTGTTTTTATATTGCTGATGCTGTTGTGGTTCATGAAGGCGCAGCACTGGTTGGTGCTAATAGTGATTTCCAGATATACCACGGGCATCGTAATCTTGTTTGGGTTTATGTGATGAATATGCCTTCGCCCTGGTTCTGGGTCTATCTGCCTCAACACCTGTTATACAATCTGGCCAGTATTCTACTATATGTCTATCAAGGTAAAGCTTCTGTTATTCTGCGCTCCAAGCTTGATGCAATCAAAGGCTTGGGACGTGCATGGCAGCAGCGCAGACAGGTCCAGTCAAAAATTAAAGTAGATATTGGGGAACTCAGGAATAGTATGGCGCATGGTATTCTAGCTCCATATCTTAATCGTTATGAATAAGTTCTAATGGTCAATAGAGATCTGGTATCGGTCATCATTGTAAATTTCAATGGCGGTAAACTGCTTGTTCGCTCAGTTGGCAAGGTGTTTGCCTCTGATATACCGGTAAAAGTCATTGTTGTGGATAATGCCTCGGTAGATCACTCTATTAGTCTGTTGGAAAAACAGTTTGCTAGTGATTCGAGGCTAACTATCATTCGCAACAGTAGCAATGTTGGTTTTTCAACTGCGAATAATATTGCTCTCAGGCAGGCTGATGGCAACTTTATTCTGTTTCTAAATCCAGACTGTTTTATCAAACCCGATACAATCAGCCGCTTACTGCATACTTTTCGCAATAATGAACAGACCGGGATACTGGGTTGCCGGGTTCTAAACCCTGATGGTACTGAGCAGAAAGGTTGCAGGCGCAGAGTGCCGACCCCGTGGCGAACCCTGGTGCGGGTTCTTGGCCTATCCCATTTCACAAAATCTGCCGAGTGGTTACAGGGCTTTGATATGTCCAGTGAGCCATTGCCTGAAGCGGCAGCACCTGTTGATGCAATATCGGGTTCCCTGATGCTTGTCAGCCGTTCGGCGCTGGATGATGTTGGCCCACTGGACGAAGGGTATTTTCTACATTGTGAAGACCTGGACTGGTGCATGCGTTTTCAGCAAAAAGGCTACAAAGTATTATTTGCACCAGATATAGAGGTGACGCATTACCAGGGCTTCAGTAGCAAGCAGCGACCGCTGCGAGTGATGTGGCATATGCACAAGGGAATGATGCGTTTTTATAATAAGTTCTTCCTGCATCGTTATCCGCTGCCACTGACAATCATTGTTGCAATCGGTGTCTGGTTCCGATTTATTGCATTGGCAGTCAAGCATGTTTTCCATATTTTTACGAACTTACTGGGCAGATGGCTAAGACGTATAAAAGCATTATTATTTTCCTCCACTGAAGACAATATCGACCCCTCATTTCTACAGTTCAAAACAAGTGATAGTTCATCGAATGGTCGTGTGCTGGTACTAGGTGGAAATAGTCAGATTGGGCATTTTCTCATCCCGCGTTTGATAAATGCGGGCTACACGGTGACTGCAACAAGCAGAAAAAAAATAAAAAATTCCACTATCAATCAACTGCAATGGTCACAGTTGAATCTTGAGTCAGAGGATGAACTGAAGTTGCCAGATGACACTATAACGGTGATTTCCCTGGCACCTGTATGGTTGTTGGCTTCAAAAATTAATGAAATTGCTGATCAGGGTGTGCGACGGTTGATTTTTTTCAGTTCTACCAGTCGCTTCACGAAGCTTCAATCCAGCAATGATGCAGATAGAAACCTCGCCAGCCGGCTTGCCGAATCTGAAGGCAGGCTGATTGAAGAATGCGAGAACTATGGCGTACGATGGACGTTGTTCAGGCCGACCCTGGTTTATGGCTGTGGTCTGGATAAAAATATTTTTTCTATTGCCACTTTTATTCGGCGTTTTGGGTGTTTCATTATGGCGGGTAACGGTAATGGCTGTCGCCAGCCTGTGCACGCCGATGATCTGGCCGATGCCTGTCTCAAGGTTCTGCAGAATAAAGCTACCTATCAGCAGGATTATAATCTCAGTGGTGGTGAAACACTGAGTTACTCCAGAATGGTCGAACTTGTATTTAAATTATTGGGACGCAAGCAACGGTTGTGCGTTGTTAACCGACCACTGCTTAAATCAATAACCGGCATGGTATCATTGTTGCCCGGCTTACGGCATGTCACTCCGGCGATGGTAGATCGTATGGAGGAGGATCTCTGTTTTGATCATTCACCAGCAAAAAAAGATTTTTCTTATGCACCCAGGGGGTTTCTGGAAACGCCATACTTTAAGCAAAATTCTTTAATACCGCTGCCAGCTGAAAAAAAAAGGTCCGCGCTGTCTGCATTAAAAGGCAAGAAAATTCTGGTGACAGGTGCCGGTGGCTTTATCGGCTTCTCTTTGTGTCGATATCTGGTTGCCCATGACTGTGAGGTGTTCGCCGTTCTTCGTGACGTGAGGCAATTACATAACCTGGGCAGCAAGCTCACTCCGATTGTGATTGATGATCTATGTGAAGTTTATGACTGGAACAATTTACTCGCTGGTATCGACGCAGTCTTGCATCTAGCCGGTTATGTTCACGAACAATCAGGAGACCTGTCTGAGCAGGCAAGGCTGCAGTGTACAAGACTAAATGTTGATGTTACCAGAACGCTGGCCAGTGCTGCTGCCAGTGCCGGGGTTAAACGTTTTATCTACATCAGTAGCGTAAAAGTACATGGTGAGTCCAGCAACCAAAATGAATCAGTCACAGAATTAACCCAGCCCATTCCTGAAGGCAGTTATGCAAAAAGCAAACTTGCTGCAGAAAGTATCCTGCGCGATATCGAATCATCGTCAAACATCGAGGTCGTTATTGTACGACCACCACTGGTTTACGGTCCGGGTGTTAAAGCCAACTTTCTGCGGCTTATAAAGCTGGTCGATAAAGGTATTCCGTTGCCTCTTGCAACAGTTGACAACCGGCGCAGTTTTATTTATCTGGAAAATCTGGTGGATATGTTAGCTTTGTCGGCTGTTCATCCC
Organism: Arenicellales bacterium; assembly: GCA_029287915.1. Lineage (GTDB taxonomy): Bacteria > Pseudomonadota > Gammaproteobacteria > BMS3Bbin11 > BMS3Bbin11 > BMS3Bbin11. The sequence continues at coordinate 24,667 of JARFQE010000100.1, read as the reverse complement.
GCCGCTGCTGGCCAGACCTTCCTGGTCAGTGACAGTGAAGCTATCTCGACACCTGTGCTTGTCAAAATGCTGGCACAGGGATTGGGTATCACACCGCACTTGTTTCCTGTTTCGGTACAGGTTATGCAGCTTATAGCAGCTGTCGGTGGTGAGCGGTCTACAGTCGACAGGCTTGTACAGTCGCTGGTTATAAATGCTACACATGCACACAATACTCTTGGCTGGCAGCCTCCTTACTCGATGGAGCAGGGCATCAACGATACTGTTTACTGGTATCAGCAGTTGTATGATCCTGTACAGGCTGACCAATCACAGCTGGCTGCCTATGCCAGTAGCTGGTAGACAGTTGTGACAAACAGTTTAATACCGACAATATTTATTTTTAGCGTGCTGTTATCCTGGTTTCTTACCGCATCTGTCAGCAAGTACGCACGAGCGAAAAACCTGCTGGATATTCCAAATGTCCGAAGCTCTCACACCGTGCCGACACCCCGAGGTGGTGGCCTGGCAATAGTGATTGTTTTAATGCTTGCCGGGATGGTGTCGCTGTTTCTTCCCCAGGCACCAATTCAGAGTCTGCTGTGCCTGCTGCTTGCTACTGTGGCATTCGCTGTACTGGGCTGGCAGGATGATAAGCACGATTTACCTGCTTCGTCCAGGTTTCTTATCCAGTTGCTGATCGCTGCCTTTTCAAGCACATGGCTGTTATCGGAAATAGACGGGCTTTCGTTGACAACTGGAGCAATAGCCATTCTTCTTCTCTGTGTATTGTGGATAGTGTGGATGGCAAATTTATATAACTTCATGGATGGTATTGATGGCATCTCTGCTGTTGAAACAATCATTCTAGGCACAGCGACCTCGTACTGGTTTGCAATATCAGGAGTCATTAGTATCGCCATAATATGTATTGCTGTAGCCGGTGCAGCGCTGGGTTTTTTACGCTGGAACTGGTCTCCGGCAAAGATATTTATGGGAGATGTCGGCAGCCTTGCACTGGGTGCTTTTTTCGCCATCATCGCTGTTATCGGTATAGCTGGTGTAGGCCTGCCACTTGCTGCTTTCCTCATCCTGTATGCTGTCTATCTTGCTGATTCGGGTATTACCCTGCTGCACAGGATGATCAAAAGAGAGAAATGGTGGCAGGCACATCGCTCGCATTTCTATCAACGTGCTGTGCAATCAGGCTTTAGCCATGCACAGGTCAGCCTTGCCGTGATGATGATGAACATCATACTGGCGCTACTGGCGAGTCTGCTAATTTTTGATGCAATAGATACGTATACCGCCCTGATTGTGACAATGGCAATACTTACCATAACCATGTTTCTGATAAACTCGCGATTTAATCGTTGTAAAAGCAAATAAAGAACTGCGGGGCTGACCACTTGTTTAATATTAGTACATCACTGAGGCTGCTCAAAACACGATGGGCTGCTCTTGCGCATGATGTCATCATGATCCCGATTGCCTGGATGCTGTCTTACTGGATCCGCTATAAGATCGGTGAGTATCCTGACCATCTACTGGAAAGGGCACTTCACTTATTACCGCTAGTAATGTTGATACAGGGCAGCATCTTCATCTATTTTGGACTATACCGTGGAATATGGCGTTTTGCTTCATTACCTGATTTAAGCCGTATCGTGCGTGCTGTAGTGGTTTCAACAGCAATTGCTGCAGTCGTGATTTTCTTCCTTACGCGTCTGGAGTATGTCCCCAGATCAGTTTTCATCATTGATGCTATTCTGCTAATTCTTCTACTTGGTGGTACTCGCCTCAGCTATCGTCTGCTGAAGGACCATCGCCTCGGTAAGGAAGCTGCAGAGCGGGTGCTAGTTGTTGGAGCGGGCGCAGCGGGGGAAGGTCTGGTAAGGGACCTGTTGCGGATGCGTCCTGCGGTCTATGCCCCCGTAGCCTTTGTCGATGATGATCCGGCAAAGCAGGGACAGGAGATTCACGGGATCAGGGTAGTATCGAACATTGAAAACATTGCCAGCGTAGCGGGTCAGTGGGATGCAGACCTCATTATGCTGGCATTACCCAGTGCAAATTCAGATCAAATGCGCCGCATAGTCGAACTCTGTGAGATGTCAGGTGTGCCGTTTCGCACCCTGCCGAAATTACAATCACTGGTCAGTGGTAAAGTGAGTATCAACGAGCTCAGAGAAGTGCGCATCGATGATTTACTTGGCCGTGCCCCGGTTATGCTGGATCGCACGGAAATTGTAAAACGCCTGTCGGATAAAATAGTTCTGGTCACCGGTGGCGGAGGGTCGATAGGCTCCGAGTTGTGTCGGCAGGTAACTTCTGTTGGTATTCAGCATTTAATTGTACTGGATCAGAGCGAGTACAATCTTTATTCCATCGAGAAAGAACTTCACCAGTCGAGACCTGAACTGAAGTTGACCTGTGAACTGGGCGATGTCTGTGATGAAGCCGGGCTGGAATATTTGTTCAGATCCTATAAGCCGAATGTTGTTTTCCACGCAGCTGCATACAAACATGTACCAATGCTGGAAAACAAGGTCAGGGAAGCGGTAAGGAATAATATTATTGGCAGCTGGAATGTTGCCCGTCTGGCGGACAAATACGGCTGCAGTGATTTTGTTATGGTGTCGACCGACAAGGCTGTAAATCCGGGTAATATTATGGGTGCCACCAAGAGGGTGGCGGAAATTATATGTCAGACGCTGGACGAACGCTCAACGACCCGTTTTATTACCACGCGCTTTGGAAATGTACTTGGCTCTGCTGGCAGCGTGGTGCCTCTATTTAGAAAGCAGATACAACGTGGTGGCCCGGTGACAGTCACTGACAGGAATATTACCCGCTATTTCATGACGATATCAGAAGCCTGTCGGCTGATACTGCAGACCACTGTTATGGGGAGTGGTGGAGAAATATTTGTCCTCGATATGGGGGAGCCAGTAAAAATACTGTATCTTGCTGAGCAGATGATACGCCTCTCTGGTAAGATCCCCGGTGAAGATATAAAAATCGAATTTACCGGCTTGCGGCCGGGTGAGAAACTGCATGAGGAGTTGTTTCACACGGACGAGAACCTCACTGATACCAGCCACGAAAAAATCATGCTGGCATTGAGCCGAAAAACTGACTGGCAGACACTGGCCGAGTCGATGGATAAATTCCGCCAGGCAGTTGATGAATTTGACATTGACGAAATTATGGCTTTAATAAAAAAGCTGGTACCGGAAATGACGCAACAGAATACCGGTGAAAGACAAAATACAGATACCACAATAAGAACCTACACAGCTGGAGAATAATGTGATTATTCCGGTCATTATGTCAGGAGGGTCAGGCACACGCCTGTGGCCGATGTCACGCGAATTTTACCCCAAGCAGTTTCACCATCTACTGGGTAATGAAACCATGCTGCAACAAACTGTGCGCCGCCTTGATGGTTTATGCAAGGCCGAGCATTTGATTGTTATTGGCAATCGTGAACACCGTTTTATGATCACTGAACAGCTGGCTGAGATAGGCTGGCAGGATGCCAATGTTCTGCTTGAACCTGTCGGTCGAAATACTGCACCAGCGGTAGCCATGGCAGCATTTGCAGCACTCGAGATCTCAGCCGATGCAACGCTGCTGGTGCTTGCTGCCGATCATGTGATCAGGGATGCAGAGGAATTTAGAAACACGGTAAAGGCCATGTTGCCATTAGCCGGGGATGGCAAGCTGATTACTTTCGGTATACCAGCAAGGCGGCCGGATACCGGCTTTGGCTATATTCATTGCGGTGAACAACTGTCAACCGGGGCATTTACGGTTGATGCTTTCGTTGAAAAGCCGGACAGCAAACTGGCAGCTGAATATGTGGCTGCCGGGGATTATTTCTGGAACAGCGGAATGTTCCTGTTCAAGGCTAATACCTACCTTGATGAACTCGAACGATGGCAACCTGAGATTCTTCAATGCTGTCAGCTGGCCTGGGCAGACCGGGAAAAACATTTCCATGACTTTCAGGCCTTCGATGAAGAGTCTTTCGGCCGCTGTCCTGCTATGTCTATTGATTATGCTGTCATGGAACAGACAGACAATGCGGTCATGGCACCCCTTGATGCGGGATGGAATGATGTAGGTTCCTGGTCTGCATTGCATCAAGAGTTGGGTCAGGATGAGTATGGTAATGCCAGTAAGGGTGATGTCATGATGCAGGATACGAATGATTGTTTGCTTTATGCACATGATCGTTTGCTTGTGACATCGGGCCTGAAAGATGTAGTCATCGTCGAGACATCAGATGCAGTCCTGGTGGCTGATCGCAGGCAAAGTCATGAAATTGGTGCTCTGGCAAAACAGTTACAGAAAGAAGACCGCAGCGAAGCCAGTCTACATCGTTGCGCTTTTCGACCCTGGGGCAGCTATACAGTGCTGGAAAAAAGCGCCAACCATCAGGTCAAGCGGCTTAGCCTGAAGCCCGGCGCTGTGCTGTCATTGCAACGTCACAGACACAGGGCGGAACACTGGGTGGTGGTAAAAGGCCAGGCTAGCATCGTTCGCGATGATGAGAAAATGCTTCTGCATGAGAATGAATCCACCTATATTCCAGCAGGCATGATTCATCAGCTGGCTAACCACACTGACGAGGTGCTGGAAGTTATCGAAGTACAAACCGGTTCTTACCTGGAAGAGGATGATATTGAACGCCTGGATGATCCCTATCACCGTAGTGGAACATCAGGGTAGGATTAATTATAGACAGGGGCGTTATTAATCTGTGTCAGGGTTTCTACAAGAACTCGTTCAGGTCAGGAAAACTGCAGAGCTGATTCATGATGAAGCCACCATGCTGGCTACTTATGATGATTTAGCTGAACAGATATCTGTAGCTCTCGCTGATAGTAGACCGTTACTGCTGCCAGTCATGATGGGAGGCCTGTATCTCTGTGGGCAATTGATGTCACGGCTGGATTTCCCCCTCGAAATTGATTACCTGCATGCGACACGCTACCGTGACAGGTTGCATGGTGACGATTTACATTGGGCAGTAGACCCATCGGACAAGGTGGCAGGGAGAACGGTACTTCTCATTGATGATATCCTTGATCAGGGTATTACCTTGCTCGGCATCATGGAAAAGCTGAAAAAGTTCGGTGCGCGAGATGTGCACAGCGCAGTTCTTAGCTGTAAGCAATGTGCCAGGACACAAGATATTGAAATAACTTTCAAAGGTGTGGATGTGCCCGATCGCTATGTGTTCGGCTGTGGCATGGATTATAAAGGCTATTGGCGCAATCTCACTGGCATATATGCCGTGGCAGAATCCTGACAGGGTTGACAGCAGATAATGACTCAGCGATATAAAAAATGGAGTGCAAAAAAATGCTGACAGGAATAATAGGCGGAAGTGGTCTTGCCAGGCTGGAAGGGCTGACTATTACCCACAGGGAGGTCATACGTTCGGAATATGGAGAGCCATCCGGTGCGCTGACTTTTGGTCAGATGAGTGGCACAGATATCGTTTTTTTAAACCGGCATGGACCGGGCCATATTATTCCACCGCATCGTGTGAACTACCGGGCAAATGTGCACGGCATGAAACAGGTTGGCGTAGAACGGATAATTGCAATAAACGCTGTGGGTGCAATAGATGATGGTCTGAATCCCGTTGACCTGGTGATACCTGATCAGATAATTGATTATACTTACGCTCGCGAGCATACCTTTTTTGGCAGTGAAGATGGGCCTGTAAAACATGTAGATTTCACCTGTCCCTACACGCCGGAACTGCGTAGAAAAATTATCGACACTGCAGCGCAGAATAATATCAGCCTGACACCGACCGGAACCTATGCAGCAACCCAGGGACCAAGATTCGAAACCGCTGCTGAAATCAATCGCATGGAACGCGATGGTGCAACTATCGTTGGCATGACGGGCATGCCTGAAGCGATTCTGGCGCGTGAACTGGAGCTTGATTATGCGATGATTGCTGTTGTTTCAAATGCCGCTGCAGGCAGGTCTGGAGAGGAAATCAGTGTTGATGAAATAATGAGCAAGCTACAGTTGGGCATGGATAAAAGCCGTGCTCTACTCGAACTAGCCATCCCTCAATTATAGTGAAAAGCATTCATTTCTTTCAGTAAACGCTGACGAAGAGCAAAACATATGCATCCTATTCTGTTGGTGTGTTTACCGGCGTAACAAGCAGCACCATGCCAAATTTTGGATGATCGTAGTAATTCAGTTCGCCACTCTTTATTCGTCTTTTTTCATATATTCTATAGCTTACCGGGCCCTGTTCGAATTCCTCATCAAGGATTGATGGACGGTGCGGTGGCGTATAGCGTATATCAGCTTCGAGGGTATACTGTCCATCAAGATAGAAATTAATAAAGCCATCAAGCAGGGGAGGGGCGATTGCCACCTGATTGCGGGAATATGCTGTTTTATTTTTATCGTAATTGGCATCCTGCTGCCTGGTTATATTTCTTCTATCAGTGATATGTGCGATGGATGTATTTGCCGGGCTGAGCACGGGCTGAACCCATCGTGTTGATAAAATTATTCTTCTTCTGGGATTTTTACTGATACGGCCAACGATAGAAGAGAAATTACTTTCCTTAATTTCGACTAGATTCTTATTTATCTGCAGATCGCCCTGTCCCGGCACAATTGCTCGCGACATTTTCCTTGCATTTAATGGTGAGTATTGTGTCGTCCATGTTTCAGTATCTGCAGTCCCCTGTGTGCTGAATATAACGAGCTCAATAAGGTAACTACGTGCTGCAAGGGCAGGGGTGGCTAGTGAAAGATATAGTCCTGCTGCTAGCAGGCTCGGAAGTAAGCGCGAAATAATTCTCATATATTTTATACTGTTGCATGATATGTGTAATAGGTTAATGATAACGGGTATTATATCAGGCCTAAAGGGTTCAATAGATTTTAAGTCATCTGCGAGGACGAATTAGGATACATGGCTATACGCGAAATTTTGAAAATGGGTAATCCACTGCTGTACCAGCGGTCAGAGGAAATTACCAGTTTTGATACCCCTGAATTGCATGGATTGATCAAGGATATGTTTGATACCATGGCCGAAAATGATGGTGCAGGCCTGGCAGCCCCTCAGATCGGTGTTCTGCAACGACTGGTGATATTTTCCGTGGAGGCTAACCCTCGCTATCCAGATGCCGAAACAGTCCCCCGAACAATACTCATCAATCCTGTTATCGAAGTGCTTGACGATGAGTCTGAACCGGGCTGGGAAGGTTGCCTGAGCATACCCGGCATGCGTGGAATCGTTAGCCGTCCTGCGCACATAAGATATTCTGGTTTTAATGAGCATGGTGAACAGTTCAGCAGGGAAGTCACTGGTTTTCATGCCCGCGTCGTTCAGCATGAGTGCGATCACCTTGATGGTATTCTTTATCCTATGCGAATTCAGGATATTCGGGAGTTTGGTTATGAAGCTGCATTATTTCCAGATGAAGTCTGAGGAAAGTTTTTGTTTGTCCGAAACAGGATCTATGATTATGGTGGCAGGTAAACCTCAATCTTGCGTCTGACCCTGCATTAGCTCATTAAATAACTCCGTGACCGCCTGCAGCCTCTGTTCTTCTGTCGCCGGCTCCATCATTAAATGTAGTATCTGTGGTCCTTCCATGCGGTAAATGCCTTTTCCTGACTGCAGTAACTGGATCAGGGCCATGGGATCGATATTGGGTTTATCTGCAAACTTCACCCGGCCACCGGACTCTCCAAGTCTTATTTCTGTGATTCCCATCGCCATTGCCTGCAATCTTAATTCTGTCAGATTAATCAATGCCTTGGCTTCATCAGGCAGCAGTCCAAAGCGGTCAATCATTTCTATCTGAAGTTCATACAGTTGCTCTGCATTTTTTGCATTGGCAATACGTTTGTACATGATTAAGCGCGTATGCACATCTGGCAGGTAATCCTCGGGTAGTCGGGCAGGGATCTGCAGGTCTATCTCAACTGCGGATGAAATGTCATTTTCTATATCCTGCGCCGAGATATCTTTGCCAGCTTTTAGTGAACGGATGGCACGATTCAGCAGGTCGGTATACATATTGAAGCCGACTTCATCGATGACACCGCTTTGTGATTCGCCCAGCAATTCACCTGATCCGCGAATCTCCATATCATTCATGGCCAGCGCAAAACCCGCACCGAGCTCATCCAGCTGCTCAAGCGCTTCCAGTCGGCGCGTAGCATCGGCGGTGATTAACTTCTTTGACTGCACCATGACATAGCAATAGGCCTGATGATGTGAGCGTCCTACACGCCCCCTTAATTGATGAAGCTGGGACAGGCCAAAATGGTCACCGCGATTGATGAATATGGTATTGGCCGATGGAATATCTATCCCGCTTTCAATTATAGTGCTGCACAGAAGAACATTGAATCGCTGATGGTAGAAATCCTGCATGATATGTTCCAGTTCACGTTCCGGCATCTGACCATGTGCCATGCGTATACGGGCCTCTGGAACAATCTCTTCAAGCTTTGCCTGCATGGCAGGCATGGTACGCACTTCGTTATGCAGGAAGTAAATCTGTCCACCACGGCGGATTTCACGTAAAAAACCCTCGCGGATCTGCCCTTCACTCCATTCTGCGACAAAGGTGCGAATAGTCAGGCGCTGCTGTGGTGGTGTGGCGATAATCGATATATCACGCAGGCCCGACAATGATAAGTTTAGTGTGCGGGGAATAGGGGTCGCCGTTAGTGTTAGAATATCGACCTGGCTGCGTTTTTTCTTCAGTATCTCCTTGTGTCGCACACCGAAACGCTGTTCTTCATCGAGTATCATCAATCCAAGATACTTGAATGCAATATCTTTCTGTAACAGACGATGGGTGCCAATGACGATATCTACCGAACCATTTTTCAGCCCCTCGATAGTGACGTCGACCTCTTTTTTAGTTCTAAATCTGGATAACAATTCAACTCTGACGGGAGAGTCAGCAAAACGGTCACGAAAACTTTCAAAATGCTGTTGTGCCAGCAAAGTCGTAGGTACTACCAGGGCAACCTGATGCCCACCGTGAACGGCAAGAAAAGACGCGCGCAGGGCTACTTCAGTTTTGCCGAAACCAACATCGCCGCACACCAGTCGATCCATTGGCTTGCTGGATACCATGTCACTGATGACATCTTCAATAGCCTTGGCCTGATCCGGTGTTTCTTCGAAAGGGAATGCAGCAGCAAAGTTATCATAATGAAAATCAGGTTCAGGGAATGAATGCCCTTCGCGTGCATCACGCAGTGCCTGCACCGCTAGCAGTTCCACTGCAGCGTCATAGGCCTTTTTCTGTGCCTTGCGCCGGGTCTTTTCCCATTCCTTGCCGCCAAGTTTGTGCAGAGGAGCTGAATCGGGACTGGCGGCGGTATATCGCGAGACCAGGTGTAAAGACATAACCGGTACATAGAGTTTGTCACCATCGCGGTACTCGAGTGTCAGGTATTCATTTATTGAGCCATTTATATCCAGGGTTTGCAGACCAATGTAGCGTCCTATGCCCTGGGTTTCATGGATAACCGGGTCACCGATATTAAGGTCTGCCAGAGAGCGGATGACTGATTCTGGATCACGCGCCGGTCTACTGCGTCGACGACGCTGAAAGACCTTGTCGCCGTAAAGCTGAATTTCTGACAGGATAATAATGCCGGGTTGCTCAAGTGACAGACCACGATCAAGTCTGGCAGCACACAGTGCAAGCTTTTCATCACCGTTGAAAAAAGCAGCTGAGTCTTCCATCGTCGCAGGAAAAATACCATTTTCATTGAGAACATTTTTCAGGTTCTCACGGCGGCCAGTTGTTTCGCAGGCCAGCATCACGCGTTTATCTGTATTTGCCAGGAAATCAAACAGTCGCTGATAGGGCTGTTGTGCATGGATGTCGACAGTAAAAGTATCAGGTCGCCGAGTTGAAAAACGACAACAGGCTTTCTCACCATGCTCTGGTTCTGGGCCGTGTTCTACCAGTGGCCAGTTGATCAGCTGTTTTTTCAGCTCTTCAAAGCTCTGATAGAGGGTCTCTGGTGATAATGCAGGGCGCTCGGGATCCATGCCTACTGACTGGAATCGTTCGACTACCTCGGTCTGGAAGATGCTGGCTGCCTGCTCACAGTTCTGATCCATCATCAGTAAAGAGCTGGCAGGCAGGTAATCTAGCAGGCTACTGGTTTTTTCAAAGAACAACGGCATATAAAACTCTGTACCGGGAGGGATGTTGCCGTTGCTAATCTCATTGTAAATCAGTGATTGTTTGGGGTCGCCGCTAAATTTTTCCCGATAGGACTGGCGGAATCGATTAATACCGTCCTCGGTCATCGGGAATTCTCGAGCAGGAAGCAACTCAATCTGATCTACAGTATCTTCAGAGCGCTGTGTTTCTGTATCAAAGCGACGAATAGTATCAACTTCATCGCCAAACAGGTCTATACGGTAGGGGTATGAACTTCCCATCGGGAAAAGATCGATAATGCCACCACGAACCGCATATTCACCATGCTCAAAAACCTGGCTGACATGCCGGTAAGCAGCTGTTTCCAGTTGCAGCTTGAATATTTCTGAATCAAGTTTATCGCCGTGAGAAATAGAGAAACTGTGTGCCGCTATGTAGGCTTGTGGTGGTGTTTTCTGCAGCAGATTTGATATCGATAGTAGAATGATGCCCTGATCAAGTGCAGGCAGCCTGGAAAGCGTGCGCAGACGTTGCGAAATAATATCCTGATGTGGTGAAAAACGGTCATATACCAGGCATTCCCAGTCCGGATAACTAAGTAACGGGATATGACTATGCTGGCCCATATAGAATCGGATTTCCTCTTCCAGTGACTGCGCGTGCCGGTTATCTTCTGTGACAACGATGACGGGTCCCTGATGTTCCTGTGCCGCTGATACGATTGCCAGGCCGAAGCTGCTACCATAGAGTTCAGACCAGACCAGTGTCTGGCCTGCTTGGGTGGGCAGCTGAGGGTGGAAAATGTCCGCCGTATTATTGTGACTGCTCATATAAAGAAACTGCTACAAGGATTGCGAGTGAAAAGATGAAGGATTCTACCGCTTGCAGGTATATTTGATCAAAGATGAATGATGAACGATGAATGATGAAAAATACTGGGCGGTTATTCCTGCTGCGGGGGTAGGGCGCCGAATGCGCAGTGATATCCCGAAACAGTATCTCGAGCTTTGCGGGCAGGCTGTGTTGCTTCATAGTCTGCAAAGGCTGGCCAGTTGTCCGGGAATATCCGGTGTATTTCTTGGTGTTTCTGCAGGTGATCCATACTGGAAGGAGATCTGGTACGATATATCTGATAAGGCCAGCTGGCTTAAATCAGTGTGCGATGGTGGAGAAGAACGTGCCGATACGGTTAGCCGAATACTCGACGATATGGCAGGCACAGCGCATCACAATGACTGGGTTCTGGTGCATGATGCAGTCCGACCCTGTATTACACACAGTGATATTCAACTACTGATGAAACAGGCCTCACTGCAGGATGGAGGCCTGTTGGGCAGGCCCATCTCCGATACGGTTAAACTGACAGACAGTAATGCCCGGGTTAAAAAAACAATACCACGGGATGATCTGTGGGGAGCCCAGACACCGCAGATGTTTCGTTATGGTCAATTGCGGCAGGCGCTGCGGGATGCAAAGAGTAAAGCTGTTGCCATTACCGATGAGGCCTCCGCGATGGAATTTTCCGGATTTCAGCCATTGATGGTGAAAGGACGTTCCGACAATATCAAAATTACCCTGCCCGGTGATCTGGAACTTGCCGAGATGTTTCTTAACAACCAGGAGTTGACATGATACGAATAGGACAAGGTTATGATGTGCATAAACTGGTTGATGACCGGCCATTAATCCTTGGAGGTGTAACAATTGAATATGAAAAAGGGCTTGCCGGTCATTCCGATGCAGATGTGCTGATCCATAGCCTGTGTGATGCTTTGATCGGTGCCGCAGGAAAAGGAGATATTGGGCAACATTTCCCGGATACCGATGATAATTATCGTAATATCGACAGTAGAATTTTGTTAAGAAATATAGTGTCACTTTTAATGCGGGATGGCTGGAAGCTGGTAAATGCAGATTTGACCATCATCGCCCAGGCACCAAAAATGGCTCCTCATATCCCCGAAATGCGCAGCCTGCTGGCGCATGATATGAATATTGATGAAAAACAGCTGAATGTTAAGGCCACAACCACTGAGAAACTGGGTTTTTGTGGCAGGGGGGAGGGTATTGCGTCACTGGCTGTAGTGTTGATTGAAAGACCAGAACAACAACCATAGAGAAGAGAATGCACTACAGTTCTTAGCTGCTATAATAAATATATCTTTTGTCTGTATAACGTATTAAAAAGTTTTAAGAGTTTATGGATTTTGTAACAGTATAATAATAACAATCTGCAGGGAACAATAATGGAAAAATACAAGAAGAGAGTCTTCTATGGCCAGTAGGTTAATCCTGACAGACTGTGATTCGGTACCTGATAAGGAAAAATTGAAGCCACGCAAGGCAGCGAACCAGATTAAGGAACTGTCAGCGGAGGAGATCGAAATCCCCGGCTCGGTACCTTCACTGTCATCGCTAATCCGCGCTATTACATGTAGTACTAAAATAAAACATCGTCTGGAGCTTTTAAGACGACTGCAGAAACCTGTAACAAGCATTTTACAGTCTGTCCATGCAAAAAAGATTGGCATCACACTGCCTATTTCAAATGATGATATTGCTGTACTGAATGCCGTTGATGGCCTGTTGCGTGACCTGATTTGTGCCTATAACTCCATTATCAGAGATGCCAGAGGCTCGGTAGGTTTTTTACAAACTGGCAGTAAAGCGCTCTATGCCGAGGCCTGTTATGGGTCCATTACCTTTCAGACCCATCGGTTATTGTTATCATATGAATCTTATCGACCTGTCAGGAAGGGGATCTGGTCACAGATCCACCTGGTCTATAGCATTGCCTGCGAAAATGGTGTTGAGGCCTTTCCACTGCAATTTGAGAATTCTGATAATGCACAGCAGTCTTCTGTTGAACATATTTACAAAAGAGCAATACTGATCGGTCGTAGTAACCCCTATCATTTTTCCTTCCGTGGTGTTACCCGTCTGTTTGAGTCTCTCGATAAATGGCCATCAATGGTTAGCCTGTCGAAGGAAGCAGTGGCAGCAAAAAATAATAATATGTTTCTCATTGATCTGAACAGTGATTTCCCTGCAGCTCCATATTTTCAAGGTTCATCTGAGCTAAAGAAAGGCGACTTCCTGATCCTCGATACTACTGCGTTAATGGAACGACTGAATAAGGAATTGAAAGCAGTCATGCATAGCATAGCAGCCGGGCTGAAAGGTATGGACCAGGTGATGGGTTTTGAACGAATGGAAATCCTTCGTCATATCGTCGTCAGCTGGGGCATGCATCTTGTGCGAAAATCAGAACGAGAAGACCTCAGTAGTGATTGTAAAATTGTTTTTGGTTTAGCAAATATTTTCAGTATCCTGCATCCTGATCTTGGTGCAGATGATTCGAATGAGATTGATTTTGAATCTACTGCTGAAGTACAGCTGGTTCTCGGTGTTTTCCAGGAAAAGTTCGGTAAGAACACAGATAGAAATGCATTCGTTTCAAGCTGGAAAATAGCCAATGAAAGTAGTGGCGGCTACTGTCTTTCGCATACCAAATCCAGTACCCAGGAATTGCGTGTTGGTGATATTCTAGCCTTACAAAAGAAGGGCGATGATGAGTGGAATATTTGTATTGTCCGCTGGGCAATGGAAGGTGAAGATGGTCAATTACAGGCAGGTATTTTCAAATTAGGTACAGAAGCCGAGCCTGTCTCCGTCAAGCCTCTGCAAACTGACAAAGGGAATGTAAGGGTGGAATATACTGCTGCACTACATATTTCAGCCGCAACATCATTCTCAAATACTGATCTATTAGTGGCCCAGAAAACAATTTATTCACCTAATCGTTCTGTGTACTTGAGAAGTAGTGACCGAGATAACCTTGTTATTGCAAACCACCTTGTTGTTTCCAGTCGCTCAGTTGATGTCTTTTCTTACCGCCATGATGTGAAAGGTCAACGCCGTCCAGCATCCTATAGCGTCTGACAAAACTGGGCACGATGGAGCGCTAGCTTTATCAGGCTTTATACCCGGGATCTTTACGCAACAGGACATACACGGCACCCGTGCCACCATCTGCCGGGCTTGCCGTATGAAAGGCCAGCACCGAATTGTGTTGCCTCAGCCAGTAATCAACATTCTGTTTTAACACAGGTACACCTCCAGCTGAGCGATAACCGCGGCCGTGGATGATAAGCACGTAACATTTCCTTTGCTGCTGACATTGATGAATAAACTGCATTATCGATCGATGTGCCTGTTCAATCGTCTGTCCATGTAAATCCAGCCGTTGTTCTACTGCTATCTTTCCCGTCTTAAGCTGGCGCATAATCCGGTTTTGAACACCGTTGCCCTGATAACTGAGAACGTCATTTGCAGCAATAGTCGAACTTCCGGGCTGTTGCAATGGAGGCAAATCCACATCTGATCCAGTTGCAACAGATTTGCTCCTGTGCGGTCTGGTTTTTGTTGATTGCATGGTCTGCTTATTCTGTTTTAATGGCGTGGCGTCCGGGAAATTCCGGGACATGAATGACGAAGAGTTATTTCCACTGTCGTCATTCTTGTCGCGCTTGTCAGCCACGGCGGGAATCAGCTCTTTTTAAGGCTGGCCAGATAGCGTTCTGCATCCAGTGCTGCCATGCAGCCAGTACCTGCGGAGGTAACAGCCTGTCGATAAACATGGTCCATTACATCCCCTGCCGCAAAAACCCCCGCTACACTGGTTGAAGTAAGATTCCCATTACAGCCACCATTGGTTGTAATGTAGCCATTTTCCATCTCCAGCTGATCCTTGAAAATACCGGTGTTTGGTGCATGGCCTATAGCAATGAAGACACCATGTACATCGAGTTCTTTTGTTGCCTCATCTTTTGTACTTTTGAGGCGGACACCGGTTACGCCGGCATCGTCACCAAGAACTTCATCAAGAACATAGCTCCAGGCAATGTCAATATTACCATTCGCTGCTTTTTCCTTTATTTCATCACTAAGAATGGCTTCAGCACGTAATTCATCACGGCGATGCACCAGGGTGACTTTCGATGCAATATTTGACAGGTAAAGGGCTTCTTCGACTGCAGTGTTACCTCCACCGATGACAGCAACAGGTTTGTTTTTATAGAAAAAGCCGTCACAGGTGGCGCAGGCGGAAACACCGCGTCCCTTGTAGGCCTCTTCAGATGGCAATCCCAGGTACATCGCAGAAGCCCCTGTGCAGATGATCAGAGAATCGCAGCTATACTGCCCGCTATCGCCAGTGAGTTGAAACGGCTGTGCAGAAAGATTGACACTATTGATCTGATCAAAGATGATTTCGGTACCGAAGCGTTCGGCATGGAGTTTCATGCGATCCATCAATTCTGGTCCCTGCACCCCGTCGTTGTCGCCTGGCCAGTTATCAACGTCAGTGGTGGTAGTTAGCTGGCCTCCCTGTTCAAGACCTGTAATTAAAACAGGCTCAAGATTGGCACGTGCGGCATAGATCGCGGCGGTATAGCCTGCGGGTCCTGAACCCAGTATTAAAAGTCGGCAGTGTCGGGCTTCACTCATTAATAAATCTCCAGCTGAGGTTTAGTGCAGGAAAACCCCTTCCAGATGGGTGTCAAGGGAGGTTCCTGCGACAAAAAAATGGTATGTTACGACATCGAAAATTGAAGGGCAAAAGCAGTTATTATGAATATTGGAATTCCAGTTGAAATTAAACCATTTGAACAGCGCGTGGCCTTACTGCCCGCCGCAGTCGCTGTACTGACAGCAGCAGGGCATAATGTTTTCCTGCAGGCCGGTGCAGGCGCCGGTAGTGGCTATGATGACACGGCCTACATTGCTGCTGGTGCAAAAATTGTAAGTGATGCCGAATCACTGTATGGCGAATCCGAACTAATAGTGAAGGTAAAAGAGCCTATTGCAGCGGAATATGCCTATCTACGTGAAGATCATACTTTGTTTTCATACCTGCACCTGGCTGCTACTCCGCAACTGGCTGAAAAGCTGCAGCAGATAGGACTGACAGCACTGGCCTTCGAAACGGTCATGGTCGACAATAACTTGCCATTGCTGGCTCCAATGAGTGATGTAGCAGGTCGCATTGCTGTACAGACCGGTGCGACATTACTGTATGCTACACAGGGTGGAAAGGGCCTGTTGTTAGGTGGTTTGCCTGCCGCCGAAAGGGGTAATGTTGTCATCATGGGCGCTGGCAATGCTGGAGAAAATGCCGCAATTGTTGCACAAAATCTTGGTGCTACGGTGACGGTATTTGATCGGAAGCGGGAAAAACAGGCACGGATGCGTGCGCTCGGTGGTAATGTAAGCGGCCTCTATCCATACCCTGATACGGTAGCGAAAGCCGTTGAACAGGCTGACCTGGTTATAGGTGCAGTGCTTATTCCAGGTGCGCGTACCCCACATCTAATTAGCCGAGAAATGGTGGCCAGCATGGCCTCTGGTAGTGTAATTGTCGACATTTCTGTTGATCAGGGAGGTTGTGTAGAGACCACAAAAGCTACGGATTATTCTGCTCCGACGTATATAGAGGAAGAGGTGGTGCATTTTGCTGTAACAAATATGCCTGCAGCTGTTCCGCGTTCTGCCTCACAGGCGTTAAGTGCCGAGCTGCTGCCTTTCGTTAGCATATTGCTTGACGAGGGCGTAACAAAAGGAAGTACCCTTTCAAGTGGTGTCAATATTGAACAGGGCAGGATAGTACATCCCGCGGTAGCAGAGTCATTGAAAGACTGATGCCTCAGGCCAAACGAAAAAAAATAAACAAAAAGAAAGAACCTGTCATTACTCCAAAAGTAAAGGCAGGATTGCGCGAGAGTATTTTATTTATACTGACTGTTATCGCCCTCTTTTTGCTGATATCGCTGGTGAGCTTCTCGCCAAAGGATCCAGGCTGGTCACATAGTACTGATACTGGAATTGTATCTAATCTTGGCGGCCATGCAGGCGCCAGTTTTGCCAATCTTTTTCTGAATCTGTTTGGCCTGATGGCCTATCTCTTTCCTGTCATGCTGCTGTGGCTTGTGGTGAGGATTTATCGCCAGAAGTCAGCCAGCCACGCCAAGGATATACACACCCGGATTGTCGTTTCAGTTGGTTTTATTCTTACCCTTATTGGCGGCTGTGCGCTGTCACAAATGTATTTTAGCTCTCCGCTGGACGCAACCAGTTATCTTCCAGGAGGATATCTCGGTGAAGCAATTGCAAGCACCTTGACGCCGTCATTTGGTACCGTTGGTGGCACACTGCTGTTACTTGCTCTTTTTCTGTCAGGTATCACACTTTTAACCGGGCTGTCGTGGTTCTGGCTGATGGATGTCACAGGAAAATATACACTAATAGCCTATGATTGGCTTAAGGCTATGGCTGTCTCGCTGAAGGAGAAAAAGCAATCACAAAAGGTTCTGGAAAAGCGTCAGCTTAGTGTGAAAAAGGCACGCCGAAGCCAGGACAAGAAAAAACCTGTTCGAATTGAACCGAAAATAGCAAACCCTGAGCAAAGTGAACGCAAAGAACGTGAAAAACAGAAAGATCTGTTTTCACGCCCAACCAATGAGCTATTGCCGAGCCTGTCGTTGCTTGATCCAGCACCTTTGCATGAAGGGAGTTTCTCACGTGACGCACTGGAGAAGCTGTCGCGCATGCTTGAACGCAAGCTGCTCGATTTTAATATCGAGGTACAGGTTGTCGAGGTCCAGCCAGGACCGGTCGTTACCCGTTTTGAGATAGATCCTGCCCCTGGTGTCAAGGCCTCGCAAATTGCCAACCTGGCTAGCGATCTGGCGCGATCGCTGTCTGTCATTAGTGTCAGGGTAGTCGAGAATATCCCGGGAAAGTCCTTTATGGGTGTAGAAATTCCCAATGAATACCGCGAAAGCGTCGGCTTCATTGAGGGGATTTCGTCAAAAGCCTATGAAGATGCCAGCAGCCCATTGGCTATCCTGTTAGGTAAGGATATCAGCGGTGCACCGGTTGTTGCCGACCTCTGTAAGATGCCACATTTACTGATAGCAGGGACTACCGGTTCGGGTAAATCAGTGTGTCTCAATGCATTGATCCTGAGCATTATATTCAAATCTACACCGAGGGATGTACGCTTGATACTTGTTGACCCCAAGATGCTGGAGTTATCGGTATATGAAGGTCTTCCTCACCTGCTTGCACCAGTCGTTACTGATATGAAGAAGGCTGCAAATGCATTGCGGTGGGGAATTTTTGAGATGGAACGACGCTACCGTCTGCTGGCTGCGGTAGGGGTGCGGAACCTCGCTGGCTACAATCGCAAGGTGAATGAGGGAATCAAAAGGAAAGCACCATTGATGAATCCTCTGGTGGAAGCTGGAGAAGAACCAGAACAACTCACCACCTTGCCATATATTGTAATCATCATTGATGAGCTGGCCGATCTGATGATGGTTGTAGGCAAGAAACTGGAGGAACTGATTGCGAGACTCGCACAGAAAGCACGTGCTGCCGGCATCCATCTGGTGCTGGCGACGCAACGGCCATCTGTCGATGTCATTACCGGCCTGATCAAGGCGAATATTCCATCGCGGATTTCATTTCGTGTGCCATCAAAAGTCGATTCCCGAACTGTACTAGATCAGGGAGGTGCGGAAAGCCTGCTGGGTATGGGTGACATGTTGTTCCTGCCGCCGGGGGCGAGTAACACCGTTCGCGTGCACGGTGCATTTGTTTCCGATGATGAAGTGCATCGTGTGGTGAGTCAGCTGGCTGCCGCTGCACAGCCCGAGTACGATGAGACGGTACTTGAAGATCCGGATGCAGGAGCGACATTGTCAGCTAATGGTAGTAATGATGGTGAGCAGGATCCGCTTTATGATGAAGCAGTGCGCATTGTGACGGAAAGCCGGCGTGCCTCCATCTCCTCTGTACAACGAAAACTTCGCATCGGCTACAACCGAGCAGCCCGTATGATAGAGACTATGGAAATGGCCGGTGTAGTGTCAGCAGCGGACAACTCGGGCAAGCGCGAAGTGCTGGCACCAGAGCCTGTCAAGGATTGAAAAGCGGGTTTTCAGTTGAAAATACGTGGAACTATTCCAGCATTTACTGGACACTTTATATTTTTCTCTGTGCATAGTTGATTAAATATTTATGAAAATTATTTCAATTTCTGCAGCCGTGTTTTTTCTGCTGATGTCAAAATCCATCTGTGCCGCCGGCCTCGATGAATTGCAGCGCTTTTTTAGTGAGATTAGAAGTTATTCAGCGAGTTTCGAGCAGAAGGTACTAGATGAAAACCTGAGACTTCTAGAGGCATCAAGTGGAGAATTTTCGATTGAACGTCCCGGCAAGTTCCGCTGGAACTATACCAGCCCCTCAGAGCAATTGATTATCAGTGACGGTAAACAAGTGTGGATATACGATGTCGAGCTAGAGCAGATTACGCATCGACAAAGCAGCGCTGCTGTCAGTCAAACTCCTGCAATGTTGCTGTCAGGAGAGGGGAATCTGCAGGATAATTTTATTCTTGAAGATGCTGGTCAGCATGACAATCTGCACTGGGTGCGCATGATACCGAAGAGCAGGGATGCGGGATTCACTGATGTATATATCGCTTTTTCAGACGGCAAACTGCAGCTGCTTGAGATGATAGATAGCTTCGGTCAGACGACGCGGATGAAATTCAATAATATAAAGGAAAATATTGATATTCCGGATGAAATCTTTACATTTATTCCGCCGCCCGGAGTGGATGTTATTGAAGAGGCAAGCTAATGCCTGGCATCTCGCCGCATGCCCCGTTGGCTGATCGAATGCGACCCCAGCAAGTATCCGAGTTCGCCGGGCAGCAGCACTTGGTCGCAGAAGGTAAACCTATCCATCGTATGGTGGAGTCACAGCGTGCTCACTCAATGATTCTTTGGGGGCCGCCGGGTACTGGAAAGACGACACTGGCAAGATTGATTGCCAACCACTCCCGTGCACGCCTGTTAACGCTTTCTGCTGTTCATGCCGGCGTTAAAGATATCCGTGCTGTCGTTGAACAGGCGCAGCAGAATCAAATGATAGGTGAAAAAACACTGCTGTTTGTTGATGAAGTTCATCGATTCAATAAATCACAGCAGGACGGATTTCTTCCCCATATCGAGGATGGTACCTTCGATTTTATTGGTGCAACTACCGAGAATCCTTCCTTTGAGTTGAATAACGCGTTGTTGTCTAGACTGCGAGTTTATGTTCTCAAGTCATTGACGAAAGGTGACATCATCGACGTGCTCAAGCGGGCTCTGCAAGATCAACATAAGGGCCTTGGTCAGCAGTCTATTGAGGTTTCTGATGACGCCATGCAGCTGTTAGCAGCGCTTGCCGACGGTGATGCCAGGCGAGCTTTAAACATGCTTGAAATCGCTGCAGACTTAGCCCGCGCAGTCGATGACATCCAGCTGATAGACGAACAAACGATCAAGCAGCTAGCCGGTGATAATATGCGTCGCTTTGACAAAGGTGGCGATGCATTTTATGACCAGATATCCGCCTTGCACAAATCTGTCCGCGGGTCATCACCCGATGCATCGCTGTACTGGCTGGCTCGAATGCTAGATGGAGGAGCTGATCCCTTCTATGTGGCCAGGCGTGTCGTTCGTATGGCGAGTGAGGATATCGGTAATGCCGATCCTCGCGCCCTGCAACTGGCTCTGAATGCCTGGGAGACTCTGGAGCGCCTGGGCAGTCCGGAAGGCGAACTGGCTCTTGCTCAGGCGGTCAGTTATCTTGCCAGTGTGCCAAAAAGTAATGCCGTTTACATGGCCTGGAACAAGGCCGTTGATGATGTACGGCAACAGGGCTCACATCCGGTTCCGCTACATCTTCGAAATGCACCGACAAAGCTGATGAAAGAACTCGGCGCCAGTCAGAATTACCGTTACGCACATGATGAAACAGAGGCATATGCGGCAGGGGAAAACTATTTTCCTGATGACATGAAACCGGTTCGATACTATGAACCGGTTGATCGTGGGCTGGAAAAAAAGATTGCAGAACGTCTCAGGTATTTAGGACAATTGGACCAGGCATACTGGAAGCACAACAAGTGATCAAACTGGTACCATGAAACAGCTACTAGCAATTGCAGCCGGCGGCGCCGTCGGTGCACTGATGCGATATGGCATGTCGAATGCGGTCTATGCCATGTTAGGCAGGTCATTTCCTTATGGCACGTTGGCAGTAAATGTACTGGGCTCTCTGCTGATGGGTTTGCTGTTTGTGCTGCTGATAGAGAGATCGACCCTTGATGTGCTGTGGAGAGGGGCATTATTAGTAGGGGGGCTCGGTGCGTTTACTACCTTTTCCACCTTTTCCATCGAGACGCTTAACCTGATTGAGAATGGAGCAGTGACACTGGCAATACTGAACATGTTATTAAGTGTCATCCTCTGTATTATTGCCGTCTGGCTCGGTGTTTTCGTGGCCAGACAGTTCTAGCCTGACAAACTAGTCGGATAAATCTATTTTGGATTTTAGATGAAAACAATGAAAGTGACTGTGGTTCGGATGTACTGCACCGAAGGCCAGGGTAAATTAAAAGACATGCTGTCGCGCTTGCATGATGATTACCATGTCAGGGGAGTGACTGTTTTCCGGGGTGTCGCCGGTTTTGGGGCGTCAGGCGAGCTCCACTCCTCAAGTTTGCTGGATATTTCTCTCGATCTGCCACAGGTCATTGAATTTTTTGATGAGCAGGAAAAGGTGGCTGGCATCCTTTCGGATCTTTCCAGTTCATTTGAACCTGGACATGTCGTGAGCTGGTCTGCTGAAGTCAATATTTAAAACAATCAATTACTTTTTCGGCTTGAACTATAAACCCACTACAAATTTTGAATTATGCTAGATCCACAATTATTACGTAATGATCTCGATAGCGTTGCCGAGAGACTGGCAGTCAGAGGATATCAACTCGATAAAGAACAGTTTATAGAGCTTGAATCACAACGCAAGACGCTGCAGATGCAGGTCGAATCACTACGCGGCAGGCGAAACGCTGAGTCTCGAAAGATCGGAAAGGCCAAGGCCGGTGGTGAAGATATCCAGCCCCTGCTAGATGCTGTGGCCAGCATGGGTAGCGAATTGAAGGCATCCGAGCAGTCTCTGCTAGAACTGCAGCAGAAACTGAACGATTTGCTTGCGGGTATTCCTAATATCCCTGATGAATCCGTACCGCGCGGCAATGATGAAAGCGATAATATTGAACTGCGTCGCTGGGGAGAGCCGAAGTCCTTTGATTTTGAAGTACAAGATCATGTTGGCCTGGGGGCATACCGAGGCATGGATTTTGAAACTGCCGCCAAACTGACGGGCAGCCGCTATGTCGTCATGCACGGTGAGATCGCTTTACTGCACCGGGCACTTACGCAGTTTATGATGGATACCCATAGTCGGCAGAACGGGTACATAGAGAGCTATGTGCCATATATTGTTAACTCTGATAGTTTGCAAGGAACTGGCCAGCTACCCAAATTCGAAGAAGACCTGTTCAAGCTGAACACCGAACATGATAACTATCTGATTCCAACCGCAGAGGTTCCGTTGACCAATATTCTGCGTGATGAAATCATTAGTGTTGAAGAATTGCCTTTTAAAAGAGTTGCCCATACTCCCTGTTTTCGCAGCGAAGCGGGATCTTATGGGCGTGATACTCGTGGCATGATTCGACAGCATCAATTTGAGAAGGTTGAACTGGTTCAGGCAGTCCGTGCCGAGGAATCCTGGCAGGCACTGGAAGAACTGACCGGCCATGCTGAGGGTATTCTGCAGGCACTTGAACTCCCCTACCGTGTCGTCAATCTATGTGGCGGAGACCTGGGTTTCGGAGCCGCCAAAACCTATGATATTGAAGTTTGGCTGCCAGGCCAGCAGGCCTATCGCGAGATATCTTCATGCAGCAATTTTCAATCCTTCCAGGCCAGACGCATGCAGGCCCGTTGGCGCAACCCGGAAACAGGTAAACCGGAATTGCTTCACACCATAAACGGTTCCGGTCTCGCCGTGGGCAGGACGCTGGTGGCCGTGATGGAAAACTATCAGCAGCAGGATGGTTCCATTACTGTGCCAGAAGCGCTGCGCAACTATATGGGTGGGTTGGATAAAATTCTGGACTGACAGTAATCGCTTTCACATCCACCAGCTATGAAATCAGTGGTAAATGTCATTGTCATCTTCTCGGTAGGCTACGCTGCTTACCTGCTGATGCCCTATTTTCATGGATGGTTCGGCGGGACCTTCATTGTTAGCAGAAATGCCACTACCTACTGGGGCTGGTTCGACTGGCTAACTGTACTTGACTGGATCCCACGATTACTGATGGGCTTTTTCACTGGACTATGCGCAGCCGTCCTGTGCCGGGGTGACAAGCCTTATCTATGGGCGCTCGCCTGTGGCGTACTGCTGATGCTAGCAGCCTATTTCATCAGCGATGGAGAGTTGTCGATTGAGCCTGCTCCAGTGCAAAAGGTCTTTCACAACCTGTGGCCGGTTATGTACCCGATCGGAAGCTTTCTCGGCGGACTATTTCTTGTCTACGTCAGAAGTGCCGTGAGTGACAGGGCCGATTGATAGGTAATTTCTGCCAACAACGCTTAGTATCATATCTGTCACCACTATGATCGCAGCAACCGGTACAATTCCAGTGCAGATAATTGCAGAGTAGCGAGAAAATGATCAAAGTATATTCAGCACAGAATGCCGTCGATGCACATATTATTAAGGGGATGCTGGCGCAGCAGGGTATTGTCGCCAGGGTTGACGGTGAGTTCCTGCAGGGGGGAATTGGGGAGCTACCACTGATTGATCTGGTAACAGTCAGCGTCAGTGAAGAAGACTACGAAAAAGCCCTCAAGGCCCTGCAAGAGTATGAAGGCAGCGACTAAAGAATTTTATATATTTTATTCACCTGACTGCCCGTTTAGATAAGGTGACCGTTTATCCTAGTTCCTGACTGACATCACCAGCAGGATTACAAATGCCACCACGGCGCCAATGATCAGGATGAAAGAGCGCCAGTCACTGCTACTGCCTTTGGGACCATTTTCCATCCAGTGTTTGGTGGCAGGCCACATGCGCCACAATAGCATAACGAAGACCGCAGCGAGGGTGATTTTTAGAAAGAGTTCCATCGGTTAGCTAGTCAGCGGGTTAGCAGGGTGCTGAATAAGAAAACCCCGGCCTCCGGGGCCGGGGTTTTATCAGCTATAGCAGGCAGACGCTTAATCGTCGCCCATGATCCCGAGAATGTTCAACAGGCTGATGAAGATGTTGAAGATGCTCAGGAAGATGCCGTAGGTCGCCATGATGTAGTTGGTTTCGCCGCCATTGATGATGCGACTGGTATCAAACAGGATAAAACCGGACATCAGCATAATGACTGCCGCTGATATAGTCAGTGACAGCGCTGGCATCTGGATAAACAGGCTGGCGATGATAGCCAGTAGCACGACCATCATGCCGGCAAACAGGAAACCACCCAGGAAACTGAAATCCTTCTTGCTGGTCAACGCATA
>JARFQE010000008.1 GCA_029287915.1 Arenicellales bacterium | reverse complement strand
ATCATCCAGTTTCTTAGGGGCAACAACATCAGTGCCAAAAAGGAAACGATCCGGGTATCGATTGATCATGTCGGCAGTGCCTTTAATCGTTTTTGGGGAAGCCATGATGTATTTGGCCAGCTCCATCCACGAAAGGTCTATGTATACATGCTGTAAACTTGGATCACTGCATATCTTCTCAATAATGGCAGCCTGGTCTTTGTGAGGCCTCACGATCCTGCCAACGCCCATATGTGCCCAGATAATAGTGGTATCGGGATGGCGTGCGAACAGCTCTTTTAGTTGAGGCAGCATATATGGCTCCTGATCCGTCCTTGGTTGCATATCTATATCGTTATGTATGATAACTACCAATCCAACTTTGCCTGCAAAATCGAAAATCTTATCGAGCGCAGGATTGGTCAGGCTGGCGATTTCACCGGCAACCTTCGAAGACACAAACTCCTTGTGAACCGTGAACTCACCAATACCAGAGAACACGCCAGGAAAATCTTCTAATACACGACGGATATGCTCAGCAGCATACATGTCAGTTGGATTGAACCCAGTTATCATAGGATCAAGTCGTGCTTGATCTTCTTCGGTAAGAGACCGGTAAGCCATTGCAATGTGCGCATCGGTATAGGAATAGTAATAGAGTGGTGCATCTGTATGCAGATAATAGACTGGAGCCCAATCACCGGTATTACTGTACGACCATTGTTGCTGTAGCGGGATACCGAAAACCGTGGAGCGTCCTATTTTCGAACCCATCATGTCCACGAAATCTTTCATATTCGTTCCCTGTTGCACGTAGTTTGTCAAGTGAAAGTGTGCATCATGAAAATCAGCATCATGCGGTAATTCAGCCTCAGCATGTCTGTTTGGGATGGCAAACACTATTAACAAAACAATGATGGATCCAAAAATGATACCGGGAAGCCGTCCGTCCTTTCGCTCTTTTTTAAGTAGCATGTTCATGATGTAATTCCTGCTGTTATAATTTCACACTTATGTCTGACCAGTTTTTTTTACAGCTATAGATCGCAGAACGACCTCTTAGAAGAAAATTGAAAATGCCACCGAAACGGTAGTACCATCCTGTCCTCCGGTATAGTAGCCAAAGGTACTGCTGACCGGTGAGCGGTTTATATCGATAATCTGTGCATTAAGACGATGATTTCGCGTGTTCCACGGGTAATAATTCATACCGATCAGGTACTCAGAGCTGTCACTGAAGCCGGCATCTTTATCACCGTAGATTTGCGAGGTTGCAACGTATAACTCAAACTTCTTTGGTATAGGGTAGAATGCTGTCTGTATATAAAAGCCGTGATCCACAATCTCATCCACCGGCAGTGCCCCATCGGCCTCGAAACCATTCAGCCAGCGTCGGTAGTACTCCGTCTGAAAGAAGAAACCCTTGTATTTGAAGCCGGCATCTAATGAGAGAATCTGATAATCGGCAAAAGTTACGGTTACATTAGGCGCCAGTGAACCAGTACTAAAAAGGTTGAGACTGTCTGCCAGTTTCAACGCAGTATTGCCCGGGTCTGCTCCGATTTCAGTGTAGCGTTCCTCTGGACTGTTAACGGTTGAGATGCCGAAACGTGTCGCTAGTTTCTGGTGATTCTCCCAGTCGCCATAAGCACCGCGTGGACCAAACTCATGTGTAGTTGGCATCCACCACAGAGAACCACCAGTAGTTAGCTTACGGTCAAGCTGGTTGGCTTTGACGCCCAGAGTACTCGAGGTATTACCCATCATCACGCTGTACCAAAGGCCTGGAAAAACCTCGCCATTCGCCCACAGACCCTGTGTGAAAAAAGGGCGGAAGAACTCATCGGCCAAGACACGATCGGTACCGAGCCAGTAAGGATGTGAGCCAAACATTGAACGTGATCCAGGGTTGCCGTTGATACCAACATAGAGGTTAAATTTCTGATCAAACTGGTAGCCGATATTGCCAAATATGGCATCCTGGTCGGTAGTATTGACCGTCCACCAGGCGATGTTATAAACAAGTTTCGGATCTCCGACCCAGCCCATCAGGAAGATCAAGATCCGGTGGGAGTAGATATCGTGGCGTGCATCGACGGGGTGCTCATTTCCAAGATGGTCAGTGAATGTTTGACCGTCGGGCATCTGGTTTATATATCGTGCTAATGCATAAGCACTGAGGGAAGCCTCTCCTTCATCACTTCTACCCAAAAGGAAACCCTTTCCGGGAGTAAATGTTCCCCATGTTTCATTTCTTTTGTGTTTTTCCGTTGTAGTTGCCTTATCCGATTCTATCTCACCCCCGTGATCGGTTTTACCTACCAGAAAGTCTCCACTGCAACCATTCTTTACCCACACTCCTTTATCATCGTACCCCCAGGTTTTACCCAGAAGACAGCTTGCCGAACCGGTGGTATTTTGCAGGATTACGCCCGCTGTGGTGTCCGCAGGGCAATGCTGGCGTTCATCACCACTTGATTGGCAGTGAACAGTATCGTTGGATAAGGTGACATCCCTCTCTTCAGCCATTAGATCAGAGACGCTAAATAATAACAAAACGCTAAAACACGCCATCATGTTTTTTAAATCACACATCATTTACCTGCCTCCTAAGAAAGGTTTAACTTTATGCTGTGTACGTTTCTGCGAATTGACTATCATTCGAAAGATCACTGATTTATCTTCCTGCATTTTCTTACACCCCAGATTGACTTTAATCAAAGAATGGCACTGTATTCAAATTACGAACGTCTGCTTTTGGATATTAAGTAAATCAGTCCTATATGACTTGGTGTCGCTTCCTGCTGCATCACAGACTTACACGAAAAACCAGTGAAGGCCCATTTTGGCGTAAGCCGTTGCTGAAATATGAAGTCTCGTATCAGCGTGGATTTTTGTATATTGATCACCGACCGCTATTGGGGTTAGCAGGCTTTCATTGGTATGCTGATGCGGGGCAGGGCGGAGTTAACTTTTGGCGAAAGCAAGCCCCCGCCACCTATAACATCGAAAAAGCCGACATTCGACAATCTCAGACAGCACCTGCGAGCGGTCCATCGATTCGGCCCTGGTATTTCCGGCCGGATGATTAAGACTCTGTTTCCAGTGTTTCATTCTGCTGCGGCAACATCTCCTTGTCTTTGGTGATAAGTCGGCAGATTCGCCTGAGCAGGTTGTGGATACGACGGTAGTTTTCAAGCGTGCTGGTTTCGATTTTATACAGGGATAATTCTTCCGCTCTTTCGGACTTCATCTGGATATACAGGTGGGAGCGGGTGAGCTCAATCAAGCCATTGTAGTGCGCCTTGGAATCAATCACTTGCTGGGCTTTTTGCGTATCATTTTGCAGCAGGGCCTCCATTGTCACCTGGGCGGCCAGGTACAGTTCCTTGTAGATCTCTTTCAGGCGCGCTTCGGTTTCTGTTTTTATTTCCAGTTTGTGTTCAAGTCGCTTGTAACTGTCGGCGACAACACCGGTTTCAACGATATCGGCGATATTCTCAAGATAATTCGCTGCACCGAAGTAGGTTTGCACAACCCCGGGTTGTGGATCGACCAGGTCCATCGTGGTGAGCTTGCGCAGATAAAGTGCAACCGCGTCCGTCAGGCTGTCGATCTCCGTATCCCGTTTTTGCAGGGCCTGGATACGTTCCCGTGTGCCTACGGTAAGCGTTGGCAGGCTGTCCCTGATCATTTCTATGACTTTTTCTCCGATGCGCTCGAGTTCCAGCAGCGCACGTTCCAGCGCCATGGCCGGTTGATCAAGATAGTAACTATCCAGAAATTTCGGCTCGGTCTCCGCCACGGGTTCCGGCGGCAAAGGTGGCACGATCTTCAGCACGACGCGTGCCAGGGTATTGGTGAAGCCCAGGAACAGGACGAGGTTGAATACATTGAAAAATGTATGCGCATTCGCGATTTGGCGTGGCGTATCTGCAGCGAGTTGGCTGAGCCCTTCCAGGTCCCCCGAAACCGGAGACAGGTGCCGCACCAGCTCGGCATACTGGGGAATAAATCCAACAAACAGCAAAACACCGATTACGTTGAACAGTACATGTGCAGTCGCCGCCTGCATGGCTTCATGGGGCTTGCCTAAAGCCGAAATCATCGCGGTCACGCAGGTGCCGATATTAGAACCGAGAATCAAGGCAATGCCCGTCTCAAGGGTAAGCAGCCCCTGGGTGGCCATCACGATGACGATGCCGGTGGTCGCTGAAGAGCTCTGAACCAGTGCGGTGAACACGGCACCGATCAGGATACCCCAGAGTGGATTGGCCATCTCCCGCATCAGTTGCATGAACGGTTCGTAGCTGCGCAGCGGCGTCGTCGCCTGGCTCATCAGTTCCATGCCGAAAAACAGCAGACCCAGCCCCATCGACATCACGCCGAGCTGCTTGAGGCGGGGATTCTTCGCGAGCACCTCGGTAAAAAAACCGGCGGCGATCAACAACAGGGCTGACTTGGTGATCTTGAACGCGATGATCTGCGCCGTGATGGTGGTGCCGATGTTCGCGCCCAGGATCACGCCGATCGATTGCTGGAATGTCATGATACCGGCGGTTATGAAGCCGACGACCAGAACGGTAGTGATAGAGGAAGACTGGATCACCGCGGTGACAACGCTGCCCGCGAATGCGGCGCTGAAGCGGTTGGTGGTCAGTTTTGCCAGGAGGTCCTTGACGCGCTCGCCGGCGACGATTTTCAGCGCCCCGGTCATCTTGTGCATGCCGTACAGAAACAGGGCCAGTCCT
>JARFQE010000139.1 GCA_029287915.1 Arenicellales bacterium | reverse complement strand
TTACCGCCGTCATTATCTATCCACTCCGAATCAGCCAGCCCCCGGGTCATCATCTCGTCTGCATTCCAGGCATCACAAAATTGCTCAATATACTTAATCGACATCATTGGCTGTAAATCACCTGCAGGCAACTCTGCTGTTGCATCAGGTGCAGCATCCGTTGTTGTTTCTGGCACCACCCGTACATTCTGTTGCTGCAGCTGCTTACTATCACTATCTACCTGCTGCCCGAAAACGGTAGCAGAAAAACTGAAGATTCCAAAAGCAATCAACACCGATGCTGGTTTCTTAAGAGAAAAATCAATTAATTCAAAACTACACATTCTCAATATCTCACCAAGCAAATATTTATTTTACAGATAAAAAAAGGGGATAGTGCAAGCCTATCCCCTGTTTCAATACTGACCACATTTAATATTATATGGCCTTTGGCCTGTTAGTATGTCCAGGTGTAGTTGACACCGATTTCATACTGCTCCATTCTTATTGTTATATCCTGCGTATCCCCGCCCGGCGTGGCAGCCAGAGGGTTACCTCCAGAGACTTTCACTTCCGGTGCATACATGAATGAGAAGTCCAGTGAACTTGACTGGCCGATATTGGTAGTAAAGCCAACCGTCCAGTGATCCTCTACTACCCCCGGTGCGAGAATATTGAACAGCACTTCCGAATCAGGGATAGGTTGATCGGTGGTTGAGAAACCTGCACGTGCCTGCCAGTTACCGGCATCATACTGGTAACCCAGTTTGATTATGTCAACATCTTCCCAGCCGAAACCCGGGCCATTTGAACCGCCCATACAGCTTGTCGGATCACCGCCAAAGCATTGGAAAAGGTTCGGTAACATCGGATTAGAGATAGCGTCTACACCGGAGTAATCGATACGCTGGTAGTCGAGCAGGATGGAGTGCTCTTTAGCAGGTCGGAACTTCGCTCCAATGGACCATGTCGACGGGATGTCGAAACTACCACCCTCAGCAAATAATCCGGCATAATCATCCAGATCGGACATGCTTATCTTGCTCTGGTATGAGGCACCAAGCGAGAAGGCCTCATTTATATCACCGGTAATACCAATCTTGGCACCGAAACCGCCTGATATTTCATAACCATTATCAGACACATTCGCAGGATCGGCTGAGAAGGCTGCGAAACTACCCAGTCCCTGTGCCTTGAAACGAGCTAAGGCATAGATGCCGGTAATGCCCAGTGAAACCTGATCAGTGACCTGGCGTGCGTAGGTTACCATCGTTGCCAGCTGCATCAGGTCGATGCCGGCGGTGCCAGCGTAGTAGGTACCTGCAGGAGCGCCAGGCGCTGTTACATTAGGGTACTCTGTATTCATACCACCATTACCAGCCAGGGTGATGCCAATAGAACTGACATCATCAATCATGTGATTCCAGCCAAAGTTTGGAATCAGAAAATTTTCGTTATCGCTGTCAAATGTGCCGGGAATCAGAGAAAAAGCACCTGTCTCAGGACCCAGAAAAGGGCCGACCTGATCGACTGTATAACTGCGGCGCGGACTGAACCAGGTTAGACCGGCATCGATGCGACTGCCAACATTAACCATGTTTGCTGGATTGATTGTTGCATCCATGGAATCAAGCGGCATTGCAACACCTGCTCCTGCCATACCTTTAGACTTGACACCATAGCCATGTCCAAAATAACCATTTGTAGCCATGGCAATGCCCGGCAGGGACAGACTTGCCGCAACCGCTAGCACTAATGCGTGCTTCTTGGGGTTTATCATCTTCTATTACCTCTGGATCAATTAAATAAAAAAGTTAACTACCCGGACTTGTTTTTGTTGTTTCCAGGCAACTCGAATCATTAGCCATGACTCTTAGTGGCCGCAAGCATCGTCAAATTTACCTTGCAAGTCAATAAAAAATCGTCGATTTTTATATATTTGTTGTAAATTACACTATTTTGTTGTGTGTTAGCAACAAAAAAGCCCGCGAAAATGCGGGCTTTTTGTAACTGTTGATCGCACAGAGTCGTATCTTTAGATTTTCCTGTGCGGGCCGTTGTACCGATCAAATTAGATAAACTGATTAAATGTACAGGGTGATATCAGAATCTCCAGCAAATTCAAAGAAAGATGCGGCACCGACGAAGTCAAGACCATCAAGGAATTCACTCTGATCCATATCGAACAGATCTACTGTCATCTGACAGGCGACCAGCTTAACGTCAGCTTCAACGCAGAGTTCACGAAGATCTTCGATGCTGGCGACACCCTTTTTCTTCATGGTATTTTTCATCATCATTGTCATCATGCTTTCCATGCCAGGTATAGCCGTTCCCAGTACCGGGAACCATTTGTCCATACCCATAGGCATAGGCATGCCAGGATTACCGAGTGGGCTGACTTTGAGATTCAGATCTTTCTTCAGCAACTGCAGGCCATAGAAAGTAAAAAAGATCATTACATCATAGCCGAGGGCTGCCGCAGTTGACGAAAGGATAAACGGAGGGTAAGCCCAGTCCAATGTACCCTTGGTTGCGATAATAGCCAGTTTCTTTTCAGACATAATATTTACTCCACGATGTCATTCACCGTTGTCGGATCAAATTCAATATATAAAGTCAGCCCTTTTTCATCAAAAAGGTAAACTCGCCACCAGCTTCTGTGGATTCCATCAGCTCATTGCCGGTTTGTTTGGCAAAAGCTTCAAAATCTTTTACCGAACCAGGGTCAGTTGCAATAATACGCAGCACCTGTCCACTATCCATTCCATTAATTGCCTTTTTAGCACGCAGAATAGGGAGAGGGCAGTTAAGCCCACGTGCGTCGAGTTCTTGATCAAAATCAGCCATTGTTTACTCCAAAATTAATAATAAAAAATTAAAATACAATCAAAATACACAATTGGATTGGGTTACGATTATCTCACCTGAATGGCAGGTATACGGTACAGATATACATAATTACTGCCTGGCCCGTAGCGTGCCTTTCAAGTGCTAAATTAATTCATACAAAAGGTAACTTGTCATGATAATTAATTTCACATTCAAATACAAATCTCTCGATGACACCTCAGATTTATAATGCCTACGTCAAATCAGGATTTAACAATCCATCAATATCATCAATATATATAGGGTCAAATCTGATCACGCTGATTGATATACTACGTCATGTCAATCAAAGATTACTGTACAGGCAAACATCTGGCAGATTGTTTTTTTGTGTTATTGACACCATATCCATATTCTACAAACGCGTTCTACAATCGCGATAAAGTTAAGCGAGTAGCGCATCTCATAATATATACTGGATCCTGTCTCTGATTTCTAAGCAACAGATATGAACTACAAATTCATACATTTAATACTTCCACCACTGATTATTGCTTCACTGCTTTTATCAGGCCGGGTTCAGGCGAATGATTTTAATCTGCCAGACCTCGGTGAAGAATCCCACCAGGTCATGTCCCCGCTGGAGCAGAAGCGAACAGGTGAGGGATTTTATCGACAAGCGCGCATTTACATGGATTTCGTCAATGACCCTGTTGTTAAGGAGTACCTGGACCAGCTAGGAAACCGCTTAATTGAAAGCATCGGTCTAAAAAAAGGCAGCTTTACCTTTTTCATGATAAATGACACTAGCGTCAATGCGTTCGCTGTACCTGGCGGATATATCGGTGTACATACTGGACTACTTTTGACTGCAAAGAACGAGGCAGAAGTTGCATCAGTACTGGGCCACGAAATTGCACACGTCACACAGCAGCACATACCCCGCATGATCAGTGCTCAAAAGAAGAACCTGCTACCGAACCTGGCTACTTTACTGGCTGGCATCCTGATCGGGGGACAGGCCACAGAGGCTGCTATAGCCGTTGCTTCAGCTCGTTCAATAGAAAATCAGCTAACTTTTACACGGTCATTTGAACGAGAAGCCGACCGCATTGGTATCACTATTCTGGCCAATTCCGGCTATGATACCGATGCCATGGCGGATTTTTTTCTGCTTATGCAACAGGCAAACACCGTTCACGAGACAAATGCTCCGCAGTTTCTGCTGACACACCCAATCACCACAGACCGTATCGCAGAGGCAAAGGCGAGGGCTGCCAACTTTCCACATACTGCTAAAAACGACAACACCCAGTTTACGCTGATACATGCAAAGTTGACCGTAATGAATGCTGACGCAGAAGATGCTATCACTCATTACAGAAAAAAAATAAGCGACGACAACTCATTCGCTGTTGCTGACCACTACGGCCTTGCTCTCGCCCTGATGAAAGGGGGGAAATATAATGCAGCGAGAAATGAAACCGCTCGGTTGCTTGAAAAAGCTCCTAATCAAAAATCATTCAAAATACTTCAGGCACAAATTGAATCACAGGCGGGTAATAAGGTAAAAAGTACTGAGCTTTTTCGTAACATTTATGAATCTGATAATTCCTCTCTGTCAGCAATCACATATTATGCTGCGGAACTTGCCAAACAGTCCAGTTTTGTCGAGGCACGCAAAGTACTGCGAAAGGCCGTCAGAAAGTTTCCGGAACATATCCCGTTTTACGAGATGCTTTCACAAGCAGAAGATGAAACAGGTTCAAAACAGGAATCGCACCGCGCTCTGGCCGAGGCTTATGCACTACGGGGTAATTATAATTCCGCGGTACAGCAACTGAACATTGCTCGTTCATTTGCAGACAAGGACGATTTCTATGTACAGGCCAGCATCACTGCCAGGATCAAGGAACTGAAAGCATTGAAAGCGTTAGAGGAGCAAAAATGATCATTAAAATACATACATAAATCTGATGGAAATTAAAAAAAAAGAGTTATCCTGTAAAAAAACACAAATATTTAATAATTCCTTTGCGATAACTGCAACATAATTGTATGCTATGTTTACAAAATAAACGCCATAGCGAATTGACAAGCATGTCAATATATACGCAATATAGGCATATCTTGTTATAACCAAGTGCTTGAGGAGGCCACAAATATGAGGAAAACTTTCTCTCTAGTCGCGACTGCTGGAGCAGCATTATTAGCGGGTAATCTAGTTATGATGCCCGTTGCTACAGCTGGTGACAGTCTACCAACCGATAAGGAATGCAAAGGGCTAAAATCAGCCGATGCGGCGACAAAAGGTTGGTGTACATTGATAAACCGCAAAAAAGGCAACTGCCTGGCCTGTCACGATGTTGTGACCAAGAAGTGGCCCGATGGTCTGCCTGCATCGGGTAATATTGGCCCACCCCTGGTCAGCATGAAAACACGTTTCCCGGATAAGGCGAAACTTCGTGCACAGATCTGGGATCCAACTGTCATAAATCCTAATTCATCAATGATTCCTTTCGGACGTCATAAAGTGCTTTCCGAAAGTGAAATCGACAACATTGTTACATTCTTATACACCATCTAATTGTTGATGGAATTTAATTTATTTTACTCAGGAGAGCATGGAAACATGAAGCGTAGAACATTTCTGAAAGGTACGGTCGCAAGTAGCGCACTGGCTGTTGCAGCTGGTGCAGGCTTACTTAGATCAGGTCAAGTGCTGGCTGCAGAATGGCCAGCCAGTGCGTTTGCTGCAAAAGATTTGGCCACGGCAACCAAAGAAGTATTTGGCTCCGATGGCAAAGACAGTAAAGACATCAAAATCAAGGCCCCACTACAGGCCGAAAACGGTGCGGTTGTTCCAATCAAGGTTGAAACCTCCCTTGCCGACGTCAAAAGCATCGCGATTATGGTCGCAAAAAACCCAACACCTATGGCTACAAAGGTGGATTTCAGTGGCGATAGTGTTGGTTACTACAGCACTCGCGTGAAAATGGGAACGACCTCTGACGTAGTCGTCTATGTCAATTCGGGCGGTAAAGTCCTCAAGGCTTCCGCAATGGTCAAAGTAACGGTCGGTGGTTGTGGTGGTTAATTACCATCCCCACGAGTCAACAGTTTACAGTTTAAGGTACTGAAATAATGGCAACGAAAATTAAAGCCCGTACAAAGGGCAATGCAACAGAAATCCTGGTGCTGGTTCAGCATCCAATGGAAACAGGTACACGTAAGGATAAGAAAACAAAGAAGGCTATCCCTGCACACTTTATCCAGACAATGAACTTT
>JARFQE010000131.1 GCA_029287915.1 Arenicellales bacterium | reverse complement strand
TTGCGAGGGAAAAGAACTCTTTTGTAAAAAACCTGTTTGCCTGCAAGCTCGACGGCTCCTGAATCCCGACAAAAATGACGTCGTATTTGTTCGTTGTTTTGTTAACAAACAGCCGGCCATCTACATGCTGTATCCTCACTCTCGCGTCATTCAGTTCGGATTCAGTGAGGACTGTGGGGAATTTTCTTATGAGATCAAGAAGCAATGGATCGAGCTCTGCATATTCAATGGCTTCAATCGATGGGTGTTTTAGTGCCTCGTTAATCATGCCGCCTGCCCCTCCACTCAGGATGAGCAGGTTTACCGGTTCAGGATGGGCGAGAAGCGGCAGGTGAACATACTCTTCAAGGGATGGTATGTCCGGGACAGGTGTTATGAGACCTGGAATGCCATCGAGAAAGAAACTGTATTGACCCTGGTTTTCTATAACGCATAGATTGCCGTATTGGGAGTTCTGGTAATGAACGACATTCTGTTTTTTCCACTGCGCTTCAATTGAATGAAGATGCAGTTTGCCTGCCTGCCCGGATAAAAGTGAATAGCACGAAAACAAGACAAGCACACCCAGGGCAGCCAGAAGTGATTTTTGAAACAGCCCTTTCCTCCAGGAGGGGACCAGCAATACAAGGCATACTGCAAGGTTCAGCAGTGCAAGCCCGGTGACAACCTGGAAACTATTGAACCAGGGTATCAGTAGATAGGTGCAGGCAATTCCGCCGATAATTGCGCCCACGGTTTCATACACATAAACCCTGCCAACAGAAGAGGTATGCGGGCCGGCATACAGGGAATAGATCCGGCAACTATAAGCAAATAATGCACCTTGAAGTATGCTTACGACAGAAAGGACGAGGAGCGAGGAAAGTAATATTGGGAAAATGCCAATGCTTTCAGCAATGGAAATACCCATTGCGACTTTGAGAATGCGTGTCAGGTAAACTGCGACAAGCAGCGACAAGGAAAAAAGAATTGTAATAACAGTAAATGCTTCAATCGAATAGCTGGACCTCTCTGCCCTCCTTCCAAGAACGTAAGATCCAAAAGCCCCAAGAATAAGCCAGTTGGCCAGAATAATGCCGATGCTGAGTTCATTGCCTGAAAAAACTATCAGAAGCTCCCTTAAAAGGAGTATCTGTGCAACCAGTCCGCTGAATCCCTTTACCAATATGGCTACAGAAAAGTGCATATTCATTCAAGCATCTCTATTTTCCTTTCCTGAACACATATTCCGATGGTCACCGCCTGGAATCTGCTACTTTAATAAACAGGGATACAATTCTGACACCACGTCAATGAAAAAGGCCCGGTTATTCCATAATCGGGGCAGATCAATGCCTGTACAGGATGACAGATGCATTATCCTGTCCACTCTTGCCAGCTGCAGCAACCAGCGTCAACAGGCCATCTGCCAGCTCCTGCAGTGAAACATTGCCTGGATTGCTGAGCACTGTTGCCAACTCGTGTTCTGAAAGGGTTTCGATTCCATCGCTTGCGAGCATGACCATGTCGCCGGCGACTAGCTGAACAGGTTCCTGACACAGGTCAACAAGTTTGATTTCATTGCCTGTCACTGCAGAGCGCAGCAGGTTCCTGCGAAAATCGGTCAACGCCTCTTTCCGGCGCATGGCGCCGTGTGTAACCATTTCATCCAGCAACGGGACCATGGAATGGTCAGCGTTTACGCGCCGCAGAAAACCGTTGGTAAAAATCCACAGGGGTGAGTCTCCAACGCTGACCCAGTACATATGATTGTTTCTGATTACAGTACCTGTCAGGGTCGTCCCCATACCCTTGTATTCCGGTGTCGCCAGCACGGCCCCTGCCAGCTGTTCATTCGCGATATCCAGACTATTACGCAAAGCCTCGATTACATTGTCATGGCTGTTGATATAGGCCGCAGAAAATTTCTCGACAGCCAGCCAGCTGGCCACCTCGCCAGCCGCATGACCGCCCATGCCGTCCGCAAGCACCAGCAAACAGTCACCTTTATCCGCACAGGTATCTGCAGCAAGCAGATGTACCGCCAGTGTATCTTCCTGGGTCGAGCGGTCTCCGGTGATCTGCGCTGTTGCTAGCGACTCTGACGCTACTGAATCTGTCATTCAGCCACCCGGGCATGCGAGATATTGCATAGCCAGTTATCACGGTATCGTGACCTCGAAGTATAGCAACCGATGGTCTCTTGATATAATGAATTAGCTTGGGAACTCTGGATACAATATCTAGAATCGGGCTAATCGGCGCCGACCTCTTTTTGTTATGCAGGCCATCATTCCCGGCATTTTTCCTACAACCATTGCTGACGCACATCAACAATCTGCATGTCCTGGGCCTCTTCGCACAGTTGACGAATCTTGCTCATGTTCGATTCCAGATCACGTTTGTCATTACCAATAATACAGACAGCTATTATCGCCCGTTGCCATTTGTCCTGATAGGCCACCTCGGCAACCGATGCGTTGAAACGGGAGCGTAGCCGATCCTTCAGACCGCGCACAGCACTGCGCCTGTCCTTCAGGGAACGGGCCCACGGGATCATCAGTTCGATGGTGAGCAGGGAAATGCAAAAGGCTGGATCAGGCACGGTATCGACTGGAGTAGTGTTGATGTAATTCTATCATGTACCAGGCATTAGAAGGCCAAAGAGCTCGACCTCTTTATGTCAGGACGCACAACCGGATACACAACTGCCAAACCGACTACACCATCACCGATAAGCAGATATTCGAGAAACCGGGTATCAGTGTGCGTCAGCCGGGTCGCTGGCTTGGTGAGTTCAGGCTGTTGGGCGGCGAACCGTTCCGGGTAAAGGCAAAACCGTGACTATGAAGTCGGCGAGCCAAAGCGTGAGCTGGCCAAGATGAGGCAGATGCGGG
This sequence comes from Arenicellales bacterium, assembly GCA_029287915.1. Lineage (GTDB taxonomy): Bacteria > Pseudomonadota > Gammaproteobacteria > BMS3Bbin11 > BMS3Bbin11 > BMS3Bbin11. The sequence continues at coordinate 145 of JARFQE010000131.1, read as the reverse complement.
AATTGTAAAGTATACGGTGGTGTTTTTCGCCCAGGAGTCGAAATGAGATATCGGTATATCGATCGACACTGAAATAGCCAGTTAAGCCAGGGAAACTCCTGTCTCTTATACACATCTGACGCTGCCGACGATGCAATGAATGTGG
>JARFQE010000072.1 GCA_029287915.1 Arenicellales bacterium | reverse complement strand
CCCATGAAGACTGGCGCCCTGCTAACAGGAACATAGCATCAATTTGAGCTATAGTTAACTGCATCAATCAAACCCTAACGAAGAGTTTATATTATGCTTGAAGTCATCATCCTTGCTGCCGGTAAAGGCACTCGTATGGTATCCAACCTGCCCAAAGTATTACACAAAGTGGCAGGCAAGCCGATGTTACAACATGTACTGGACACCTGTACGGATCTGGGTGCGGAACGTTTACATGTCGTCTATGGATTTGGTGGTGAGTTACTGCGTGAGAAAATTCTCAACGATGAAGTAAACTGGATTATTCAACCAGAACAGAATGGAACTGGGCACGCAGTCGATATTGCCATTTCACATGTTAATGATGATTCAACCGTCCTCGTCCTGTATGGCGATGTGCCGATGATATCAGCAGAGTCATTAAAAAATTTGCTTCAGGCCGCCGGCAATCGTTCGGTTGGTCTGTTGACAGCGAATCTTCAGGATGGCGGCTCATATGGCCGTATCGTTCGTGATGAATATAAATGCTTTAAGTCAATTGTTGAACATCGGGATGCAACACCAGAGCAGTGTCAAATAAATGAAATCAATACAGGTTTCCTTGCTGCACCAGCAGGAAAACTCAGACAATGGCTAACCAGGCTGGAATGTAATAATGCACAGGGCGAATATTACCTTACAGATATATTTGAGATGGCAGTAGCTGACGGTGTAAATGTCGAGACATGCCAGCCAGTGGAAAATAGCGAGATTCTTGGAATTAACGATAGACAGGATCTGGCAGCTGTTGAACGCATCTACCAGCAGCATCAGGCCACTATATTTATGCAATCAGGTCTGGCTATCAGTGACCCGGCACGATTTGATGTGCGCGGTAATTTGACTCATGGCAAAGATTGCTCTATCGATATCAATGTCATCATTGAAGGCGATGTTGCTTTAGGCGACCGCGTGACTATTGGACCAAATTGCTATCTTAAGAACATGCAGATAGGTGATGATGTGGAAGTGAGAGCGAACAGCGTGCTGGAAGACTCAACTATTGGAGAACTGGCAATTATCGGACCATTTTCTCGTATACGACCACAATCAGAGATTTCTTCCTTTGCCCATATCGGCAACTTCGTCGAAATAAAGAAAAGCCATGTGGGTTCCGCCAGCAAGGTGAACCACCTTTCCTATATTGGAGATACGGAAATTGGTGCAGATGTGAATATCGGAGCAGGCGTAATCACCTGTAATTATGATGGTGCTAACAAGTTTAAAACCATAATCGGAGACAATGCATTTATTGGCTCGGATAGCCAGTTGGTTGCACCAGTTGAAATAGGTAGAGGAGCAACCATTGGAGCGGGTTCTACTATAACGCGCAATGCACCTGCTGATGAGCTGACCCTTAGTCGTCCCGATCAAAAAACCAGAGAAGGCTGGAAGCGCCCGCTAAAAAAATCGGAGTCGAAGAAGAACTGAGATGATGTAATGAATCACCGCTGGCGTTTCAAATAGTCACCTAACAGCCATTTTAACGGAAGACCTTAAGCGGCTGTAATATAGAGACAATGATTCCGCTGGCCTGGCATTTATTAATGCAAATGGTAATATCCTGCGTAAACACTCGACAGAAGCGGTAGCTCTACCAGAGCATGGAATCAGCAGCTATACAGAAGTACCAGACGGGCAGACAAAATACACTAGCTCATATCTGTGTAGGAAATATTGGCTATCGATTTAATTACAGTACCGACAGCGAGGCTGTCGTTCATCAGGTACCTGTTAATCTTCAACAATCAGGCAACCTGGATGCCTGGCTGTAGCAACCCATGCTAGCACTGTGGTCATTGGTCTGTGTAATGGAGAACTTTATTGCGCCTGGCCCGTTGGCACTGCTTACAAAAAAGCATGATTTCATACTCCTCGAGGATGGTGATGTTAGATCTCATTACGCCTGATATTATTTGCACAGTTGATATCACTGGCCATGACGTGGAAAGGGAATTACATTAGTTTAACATGACTACTAATACCGTCGAGCTCGGCGACTATTGCCACTACATGCTAAAGGAAATATATGAGCAACCGGGTGCGGCGCGTAATACCCTGGAAGGGCGGTTGTCCGGTAATCACCTGGTAGCCAAAACCTTTGATTTTGAAGCCGAGGAAGTTTTCAAATTCATTACCAATGTACAAGTTATCGCCTGCGGCAGCAGCTATCATGCAGGACTGATAGCACGTAACTGGATGGAGGAACTCGGTGGAGTGGCCGCGTCGGTAGAAGTGGCAAGTGAATTTCGTAATCGATCACATGTAGTACCGGAAAACTGTCTGATAATAACGATTTCTCAATCAGGTGAGACAGCCGATACTCTGGCAGCATTGAAATATGCCAGGGAAATTGGCTACCAGCATTCGTTATGTATATGTAATGTTGCAGAAAGTTCACTGACGCGTGAGTCGGACATAGTGTTGCTGACGCATGCTGGACCGGAGATTAGCGTCGCATCAACCAAGGCATTTACAACGCAGCTAATAGCATTATTGCTGGTGGTTATTGCACTGGGACGTCACAACGCTCTGGCCGCTGAAGAGGAAGAAAGAATTGTCAGACAGCTTCGTAGTTTACCTGCGAAAATTTCAGAAGCACTGCAGCTGGATGCGCGAATTACGGAAATCGCAGAGAAGTTCAGCAACAAACGCCATACTCTATTCGTCGGCAGGGGCATACATTACCCAGTCGCAATGGAAGGTGCACTTAAACTAAAAGAAATTTCCTATATCCATGCCGAGGCATTTCCTGCAGGTGAGCTCAAACATGGCCCGCTGGCCATGGTGGACAGTGAAATGCCGGTCATCGCCGTAGCACCTAACGACGAATTGCTGAAAAAGTTGAAGTCTACTATGCAGCAGGTCAGGACACGCGGAGGTGAATTGATCGTGTTTGCAGATCCTCATGCTGGGTTTGAGGGAGCAGATGGCCTCACCGTCATCAAGGCCGCACCCATTGACGATATTATAGCGCCAATAATATTCACCATACCGTTACAGTTGCTTGCTTACCGTATCGCGTTGATAAAGGGCACAGATGTCGATAACCCGCGCAACCTGGTAAAGTCAGTTACAGTTGAGTAAAAACTAGCTCAACATGCTTGTTTCGTAGCAATCCCGCCAAGACAATTCTCCCATGCACTGCAAGAAGTGAGTTCTGGCGTTCTCGCTGACGCTGTGAATCGACTCGCGTTGTCTCCGAATGCAAAGGCAACCATGCCATTGTCCAATGCTGAAGAGCATATGGAATGGCGCCTGGCGTTAGTTGATCATGCCACGAAACCCATCAACATCCAGTATTTCATCTGCTCCAGTGATGAGGCAGGAGTTTTGTTACTCGATGATGTGGTCACACGCCAGCCTGCCAGGAATACAGACCAGTGCATTGCCGATTTTTTCTTTCGGCTGCTGCCGATCGAAAGTCAGCTTTGAAAACAGGTCGATTTAATTTCAGAACGCGTTATCTCAACCGCTTTGTCGATCACTGAAGTTAAGCCATTTCTAATCACGACTTGCTCGATAGCTGCGGATGCATCATCACATCGTCCAAGCCGCAGCAGCGTGTCTGCAAGATTATTCCGAGCGGGTTTATGATTCTCATCCAGTTTTAATACATTACTATACTGAGCTGCCGCTTGCTCAAGTTTGCCAAGCCCGCGCAGAGAATTTGCCAGTCCAAAACGTGCAAGTATGTTAGCTGGCCATTGTCTTAATACGGCACGATAACTGAGTTCCGCTGATCGCCATTGTCCAACAGATTCCAGTGCGATGACGGAACTTAAATAACGCTCAAGGTCGATAGCGGGCGGCAATTTCCCCGGTTCCAGAACAGTAAGTGCCCAGCTACCAGATTTGTGCCAGGCGGAAAGAAATCGTTGTCGGCGCATCAGCAAGCGGTAATCCGTACCGGAGCGCATAATCACTACATCTGTGCCAGGATCATAACCAATCACCACAGCATAATGATAGGCGGGTAATGCCTTCAAGCCGAGGTTCAACAGTACCAGCACAGGTATGTCATGTTTCAGCTGATGTATGATCGACTCGATGTCGTGAGCCGGTTGGTAGGGAACAAGACCGTAACGACGCACTGCTGCAATCATCTCGATCTGCAGTGTGCCTTTACGGTACGGGAGATATACATCTGCTACCAGCTGGTCCGGATCGGTATCCAGTCCGGCAGTATTTAACAGGGTAGCCAGTGATGCCGGGCCACACTGATATCGCGACTGGGGATAGAATGGAGTTGATGTCAGTTCAATGGCTTTTTCAGTTCTCTCAATGGCGCTATCCCTGAAAGCTTCCATCACACATCCGGAAGCAAGGATACTAAACAGCAGAAAACAGACCAGTCGATAGAAAGGCAGCAACTATATCTTCTTGAAGATATCGGTAACACCAACCAGTTCCAGAATCAATAGCACGATAAATACAATGCCAATCACCTCTACCACACCAGCTCCTGCCGGTAAGTCAGATATATTCTGTTCAAGTAACTGCCTTTCCGTTGGTGTCAGGGCGTCCACGCGAGCCATAGCCAGCTCAGGACTGACACCCATTTGTACGAGCTGCTGCTGGACTGTTTCCCTCGCCAGGAAGGCCTCGATAGCGTCATCATGCGACGAAGCTGCCTCAGGGTTTGTCAGTGCACTAGCAGTATCTAGTAATGCCGCATTTGCAGCCGGGAACCAGAGTGTCATTACGCAAAAGATGAACAATGTTGGTGCTACGATAGTTGTTCTGATCAGCTGGATCATCGATGTAAACCTGTAAATAAAGTTGGAGTGCTTTTCCTGCCAAATTCAGCAGTATGATATGGAAAACCTAAACAATCGAAAAATAAAACCAGACGAAAGGTACTTTGCAACGCTTACATGGTTGTCATCTTAATAAATCGACAAATAAATCGACATTTTACCTAGCCTGCAAACCTGCATTTAAACGCAAATGGCAATGGAAACTGTTAATTCTACTATTCCACATCATTTTCATTCTGGTCTAAGTCTGCACGATAATCAAGACTGCTGAGGTGGCTCGCGGAAAGAAATAATCAACTCACCATTATACTGTTGATATACGCTACAGCGACGATTAATGAACAGCAGATAATTTCAGTCCAATAATACCGACAACGATCATGCCAATATAAAAGAATCGCGCAAGCGTAGCTGAATCACCGAAGAATATAACGCCGATTAGAAAGGTTCCAACTGCCCCAATTCCTGTCCACACCGCATAGGCAGTCCCCATCGGTATCGTACGCTGGGCAATCAATAACAGTGCGCCGCTAATGCCCATGCAGACAATAGCAAAGGCTATCCAGCTGTAGTTAGCACCGTCATCAGTCCATCCCAGTTTGAGACCGACGGGCCAGCCCCATTCAAAGATGCCGGCAATTATTAAATAGATCCAGGCCATAGTTATTACGCTTTATACTCCTGTCAAGTCAGGTAAAAATTATTGCACACCGCCTTATAGTGATAACGATGAAGCGGTACATAGTATGTCATCGCTTGAACCATGATCCAAGGTTCAGTGTCTTCTGCGAGCAGGTAGCAGTGCTAACAGTACAAAGCATGTGCAGAAGGTAGCATGCAGTTTCATGTTGGCATCAGTTAAACCGGCTTCAGGTGAAACTACATGAACAGTATTAGAATACAAAGTCTGCTAATATAGTACACTTGAAATGAGAGCTGCAAAACTGCTGTTTCCCTGTCTAACAAAGATAATTCTTATTTTTCATTAAGCCTAATATTTGATGGATGTATCATACCTACTCGATGAACTGAATGAGCCACAACGCCGCGCGGTAGCAGCGGATGAAGGCCCGTTGCTGGTACTCGCAGGAGCTGGCAGCGGTAAAACAAGGGTTTTAACACATCGAGTCGCCTGGCTGGTGCAGGCTTTTTCCTATTCACCATTATCGATACTGGCCGTTACCTTCACCAACAAAGCAGCCAGCGAGATGCGTGGTCGTATTGAGCAAATGCTGGGCTTCCCGGTAGGCGGCATGTGGATGGGCACATTCCATGGCCTGTCACACAGGCTATTACGGGCACACTGGCAGGAAGCAGGGCTGCTGGAAACATTTCAGATAATAGACAGTGATGATCAACTGCGAGTAATAAAACGCATTCTGGCCAGTATGGAGTTAGACGATTCCTACTGGCAGCCAAAGCAGGGCCAGTATTTTATCAATCACCATAAGGAAGCTGGTCGACGCGCCGCTGATGTGCTCCCTGGTCAGGACCCACAGCAACAGCAATGGACCATCGTATACCGGGAATATGAGCAATACTGCCAGCGATCTGGACTGGTCGACTTTGCCGAACTGTTATTACGCTCATGGGAAATGATGCACAATAATGAATTTTTACGCCGACATTACCAGGAGCGCTTTCGTGCCGTACTGGTTGATGAGTTCCAGGATACCAACAGTATTCAGTATCGCTGGCTAAAAGAATTTGTCGGTCCGCAATCTCATATTATGGTGGTTGGTGACGATGACCAGTCGATATACAGCTGGCGTGGAGCCAAAGTTGAAAATATTCAAAAGTTTGAACGTGATTTCAACGGTACTGAAATGGTGCGACTGGAACAAAACTACCGTTCTACCTCGACAATTCTGAATGCGGCAAATGCCGTTATCAGCCGTAATGCTGCAAGGATGGGCAAGACACTGTGGACAGAAGGCGAGGACGGTGAACCGATAAAGCTCTATGCTGCTTTTAATGAGGTAGACGAGGCACGTTTTACAGTTGAACGTATACGCTCGTGGGTAGAGCAGGGTAACCTGCGTTCCGAAGTCGCAATCCTTTATCGCTCGAATGCCCAGAGCCGCAGCTTTGAAGAGGCGCTGTTCAATGCCAGCATGCCCTATCGTGTATATGGCGGCCTGCGTTTCTTTGAACGTGCCGAAATCAAGGATGCACTGGCCTACCTGCGACTGACCCTTAATCATGAAGACGACACTTCCTTCGAGCGTATAGTTAATATACCGACAAGGGGGATAGGTAATCGTACCGTTGATATCGTCAGGCAAAAGGCGAGATCATCCGGCATCTCAATGTGGCAATCGGCGGCGGCACTTGTTCAGGATGGTTCACTTACAGCTCGAGCTACCAATGCACTGCGCAGTTTCCTCGAAATGGTCGATGCACTTGCTATACAGATAACAGACCTGGAATTATCCGAACAGGTTGAGCATGTTCTTGCTCAGACCGGTTTACTTGAGTTTCACGGCAATGCGAGAGGGGAGAAGGCCGAGACTCGTGTCGAGAACCTGAAAGAACTGGTGACTGCTGCACGCAACTACTATCAGGATGAGGAAGAGGAAATGGATATACTTTCTTCCTTTCTTGCCCATGCGGCACTTGAAGCCGGTGAGGGTCAGGCTGAAGCATGGGAGGACTGTGTGCAGTTGATGAGCTTGCATTCAGCTAAGGGTTTGGAGTTTCCGCTGGTGTTCCTCACTGGCCTTGAAGAAGGCCTTTTTCCTTCCCAGCATGCATTAAATGACCCCGCGCGTCTGGAAGAAGAGCGCAGGCTTTGTTATGTTGGCATGACTCGGGCCATGAAGCAGCTGTATATTACCTATGCTGAAGTGCGTAGATTGTACGGACGTGAAAACTACACATCACCGTCACGGTTTCTGAAAGAGATCCCGGCTGAAGCGATTGAGGAAGTCAGGACTCGTAGCGGTATTCAGCAGCCCCGATGGCAGGCACACGACAGTGTCTCCGATGAACAGGCAGTAACTGGCCTGTCACTGGGGACACGAGTAGAACATGGAAAATTCGGTGAAGGAGTTATCATGAACATAGAGGGTAAGGGAGAGCATACACGCGTACAGGTAAATTTCGAGTCAGCCGGGCTCAAATGGCTGGTACTGTCTTTTGCCAGGCTTACTTATTTGTAAGGGGAATAAAGATGAATGAATTGATCTGCAGTAATAATAAAAAGGGTGGTATTAGTTGCCCAATGGCTTTTACTCTTAAGGTAATACTAATTGTTGTTGTCGCTGAGCTGGCTATATATTTATTAACCGCCGTAGCAGGTGTAGATAGCGGAGCGCTGGTAAACAGCTTACTGCGCGGACTGATCATCGGTATCGGAATTTTTCTCCTGCTTAGTCGAAAAAAGGCGCAGCCTGTGCAGGAAGAATCTAAAAAGAGCGACACTGCTGTTGATGTGATAGATGATGAGTCCAAGAAGTGGCCGAACATTGATATCCTGACCAGAACATCTAATGAGCTTGGGCTTACCATCAGCATACTGGAGTTGATGGCACTGGCAGATCGTTATAGTCATAGATTATCTATTGGCATGATAAAGATCGATGGACTGGAAAACCTTGAAAAATCAGCCGCAGATGATGCAGTCGTTAATATGGCAGGTTTGATGGCTGAATCGATCAGAATGCCCGATCGGATTGGTCGCTTTAAAGACGATGTGTTTATGACTCTGCTGCCCGAGTCGGGTATAGATGGCGCAACTATAGTTGCCAACAGGCTACGAGAGAGCCTTGAACAGGGAAAAAATGAAGCATATGCCAGTGAGGTGTCTGTGTGGATAGGTATGACAGAATTTCAACGAGGTGAAGATCTGCAAAGCCTTTTAGATAGAGTTGAATCTGCGGTAAACCTGGCGCGCAAAGAAGACAACGGCATCTGTATTAAACTGGCGCAGGAGGCTGATGTATGAAAAGACGCGAATTTATAAAAAAATCTGGCGTGGCTAGTGCTGCCCTCGGTACTTCTGTTCTGTCCGTACCAGCAGTCCAGGCAGGCTCAACTATCCAGTGGAAAATGGTGACTTCCTGGCCGAAAAATTTCCCTGGCCTCGGCACGGGCGCCAATTTTCTCGCAAAATTGATAGGCGAGATGAGCGGCGGCAGACTACAGGTCAAGGTGTTTGGTGCCAAGGAACTGGTACCCGCACTGGAAGTATTTGATGCAGTTTATGACGGTACCGCTGAAATGGGCCATAGTGGCGCCTATTACTGGAAAGGCAAAAGTGAGGCGACGCAGTTCTTTTCTGCTGTGCCATTCGGGCTGACAGCACAGGAAATGAATGGCTGGCTTTACCATGGCGGTGGCATGGAACTGTGGACAGAGTTATACGACCAGTTTGGCCTGGTCCCTTCAGCCATCGGTAATACTGGTGTACAGATGGGGGGCTGGTTCAATAAGGAAATAAACAATGTCGGTGATCTGAAAGGCCTTAAGATGCGTATCCCGGGTCTCGGAGGAGAAGTATTAAAGAGAGCAGGTGGCACACCTGTTAACTTGCCGGGAGGTGAACTGTTTACTGCCCTGCAATCAGGCACTATCGATGCGACGGAGTGGGTTGGACCTTATAATGACCTGGCCTTTGGCTTTTATAAAGCGGCAAAGCATTACTACTACCCCGGCTGGCATGAACCGGGCACAACGCTTGAAGCCATCATCAACAAGAAGGCTCTGAAGAGCTTGCCTGCCGATCTGCAGGTAATTGTTATGAATGCCTGCCGTGTCGCCAATCAGGACATGCTGGCCGAATACACGACACGAAATAACGATGCCTTACAGACACTGGTAAATAAGCACAATGTGGATTTAAAGAAATTCCCGGACGATGTTTTATCGGAACTGAAAAAGCTGTCTGACCAGGTGGTTGAAGAACTGGCTGACAGGGATCCCTTTTCCGCTAAAGTCTACGAATCATTCAAGTCCTATCGTGACAAGGTCATCAGCTATCATAAGATTTCTGAGCAGGCATATATGGATGCGAGGGCTAAAGGATAAAATGAAATAGTGCCTTGCGATTTATGTGTTACGTTTTACGTAAAACCTGAATTCAAATAGGTAAGACCCTAGTAGCACGCGCTGCTAGTGGTAATCAGCTTGATCTTGAAATTATTGCCAATGCCAGGGGTCTGGATTTACTAAGAGTAGACACAACCCCTTTTGCAGCGCGCATCACCGAGCTCACAGAAAAATACGATAATCTTTCAATACTGGCCTGTAGCCGTGCCATCAAACGCCTGCAGGATCTCGGTATCAAGGTTAAACTGGTACCTGAAGCAGGGATTGCACCATCTGCACTTGATCAAATAGTAGACCGACTGAAGCAGGGTTGGGTCTATATTAAAGTGTCATGAGGAATTTGTTACGATCGTTAAGCCTGAAAAAAGGGACATTGCACTCTGTGGGCATTTCATCAGCATGGCTGAACCCATGTTCAATCTCGAGTAACACAGGAAATCATATTTTTGGCGTTAGTCATACGAAACTGGAGTTTATTATAATACTCTTTAGATATACTCGGTCTTAGGTGCGATAATAAAACCTTTTAAGGGTATTTGTTACATGGCAATTCGCCTGATGTCACTACGTGGTGTGCCGGAAGATGAGCTGGAAGAGATTTGCAAATTACTGGATAAAAATAAAATTTCTTATTATGAAACTCCCGCTGGCAACTGGTTTATCTCAGCTGGAGCAATCTGGCTAACTGACAAGAACCAGCTTGCACAGGCACAGAAATTACTGAGCGCTTATCAGCATCAACGCCGTCAGCAGGCACGAGAAAAGTATAATGAACGCCGGCAAAAAGGTGAACAGCAGAGCTTCATCGACAGAATACTTGATAATCCCCTGCAGTTTATTGCCTACCTGATAATTATTCTCTTCGTTTTATATATATCATTGAAGCCATTTATTGATTTTGGACAATGATCAAAGTTTTAAAACTCTACCTCTTCAGTGATCAAATAGTAGACTACAATCGACCCTAAACTATCAGGTGTAATTCCTCATGAACGAAATGGAAGAACGAAAAATGCAGCAAATGATCATTGATCTTCAAACCAGACTGGCATTTCAGGAAGGCAATCTGGATGAGATTAACCTGACCGTTGTCAGGCAGCAATCTGAAATTGAATTGATGAAGAGAGAGATTGTACGCTTAAAGGAACTTGTCGAAGATATACGTGAAGCACAGACCCATGACGACAGCACTGTTGAGTTGCCGCCACATTATTGAAATTTCCCAGCCAGGTTAGTCTATTTCGAGAATTGCATCCATCTCAACAGACGCATCTTTGGGTAGAGCAGCAACACCGATCGCAGCACGTGCTGGATAGGGTTCATTAAAATACTCAGCCATGATTTCATTGACTAGCGGGAAATGGCTTAGGTCTGTGAGGTAAACATTAAGTTTTACAATATCATTCAGGCTTCCACTAGCAGCTGTTGCAACAGCTGAAAGATTCTTGAACACCTGATGGATCTGATCAGAAATATCGTCACTGATAATTTCCATGGTTTCAGGAACCAGTGGAATCTGGCCAGAAAGATATACTGTTTTTGCCGTTCTGATAGCCTGTGAATAAGTGCCAATTGCCTGCGGGGCATTGGTGGTAGAAATGACCTGACGATTGCCGTTACCTGACATTTAATTCTTCCTGTAAAAGTATATGACTTGTTGCTTGTAGTTATTAAACATGAAGCTTAACACTGCATTTTTCTAACTATATATATTTTCGATCAGCACTGAGTACAACATCCATGGTGCGAATTTTCTTTAGGACTTTTTCCAGATGTTCTATGTTTTTAATACTAATAAGAAATTCCAGTGAGCTGGTGTTGCCATCACGGTCATCCATATCAACATGATCAATATTGCAGTTGGCATCAGAAAGAGTTGAAGCCAGTGTTGCCAGTACCCCGCGTCGGTTAATGGTGTCTATATGGATCATAACCTGAAACAGACTATCAGCATCAGGCTCCCACTGAACATCTATCAGCCGCTCAGGCCTGTTACGAAATTCACTTATGTTGGGACATTCCGGACGGTGGATAACGATTCCTCGTCCAGATGTAGCAATACCCTGAATACGATCGCCGGGGACAGGATAACAACACTTTGCCAGGTGTATGACCATTCCTTCGTCACTGGCTATGCCGAGTGGTCGAACCCCCTTGTTGCGCGGACCCAGAGGTTTGTCACTGTCGTTAGGCTCATCCAGTAATGGCGCGAGTTGTCGTGCTACTAATGGAGCCATGCGATTGCCAAGGCCAATATCTTCATAAAGCTGTTCTCTGGTTTTAAATTTTAGCTCATCAAGTAATGCCTCAATACGTTTCTCGTCTACAGTGCTGAGCGATAGAGAAAATGCATGAAGTGCTTTGTTGAGAAGATCTTTACCTAGTTTTCTTGCCTTGCGTTTTTGTAGATGTTTCAGATGATGCCTGATACTTGAGCGTGCCTTGGCTGTTGCTACAAAATTTAACCAGCCCGGATCCGGTATGGATCTTTTGTCGGTGGTTATTTCTATCGTATTGCCATTACGCAATTGTGTTTGTAGTGGTACATAATGGTTATTTACACGTGCTGCAACACAGGTATTGCCGATATCAGTATGGACGGCATAGGCGAAATCTACCGGGCATGAACCACGCGGCAGAACAGTGATCTCACCCTTCGGGGTAAAAACATAAACTTCCTCCGGGAACAGGTCTATTTTGACGTTTTCCAGAAATTCTTTTGAATTCCCTGCCTGCTTCTGTAGATCCAGCAAGCCACTGATCCAGTTGCTGGTTTCTTTCTGCACCTTGCCGGATTTATACAGCCAATGTGCTGCAATACCCGCTTCGGCTACCTGGTCCATCTCGACAGTACGGATCTGTGCCTCAATTGGGACGCCATAGGGAGAGACCATAACCGTGTGCAGTGACTGATAACCGTTAGCTTTTGGAATGGCTATATAGTCTTTGAATCGACCCGGTATTGGCGCATACAGACTATGCAGAGCGCCAAGAATACGATAGCAATTATCAATTGAGTTGGTCACTATGCGTATCGCATAAACATCAAAGACCTCATCGAATGACAGGTCCTTTTGTTTCATCTTTCTGTAAATACCATAAAGATGCTTTTCACGACTGGTTATTTTGCCAGCCAGACCATCCTGTCGCATTCTCTTATCGATAGAGTTTTCTATTTTTTTTAGTAACCCTTTACGGTTGCCCCTGCGCTGTTTGACGGCCTTTTCCAGGGTAACATAGCGTTTAGGGTGAAGGGCCTTGAAACTCAGATCTTCAAGCTCGTGTTTGAAACTCTGGAGGCCCAGACGGCTGGCGATGGGGGCATATATTTCCAGGGTTTCCCTGGCAATACGCTTGCGTTTTTCATCACGCATGACCCCCAATGTACGCATATTGTGTAATCGGTCGGCCAGCTTGATCATAATGACACGGATATCCTTCGTCATTGCCATCAGCATCTTTCTGAAGTTTTCTGCCTGCACTTCAGCCTGGTCAGTAAAACTTATTTTGCTGAGTTTACTTACCCCATCAACCAGTTCTGCTACTTCACTACCAAAACCCCTGGCCAGTTGTTTTTTTGCGGTGGGTGTATCTTCAATGACATCATGCAGGATGGCTGCTGAAATGGTTTTGCTGTCCATGTGCAGACCAGCAAGTATTCTGGCAACTTCAACTGGATGTGAGATGTAGGCTTCACCACTAGCACGTCGTTGTCCGGCGTGGGCCTGGAAGCCAAAATTATAGGCGCGGTAGATACTAGCGATTTCTCGCTTGCTCAAGTATGTCTCGAGCAGATCCTCAATATCCTGAAACTTAAGATCCCGCCCCGGCCCATAGGACGGAACAGGCTCATGCGTCAGCGGGTGGCGTTTCCTTAGCGATGGAATCAGCATTTACTGCTATATCCTGATCATTTTCCCCGGTGACTTCAGCACCGGTTTCATCTGTGAGAAACAGATCCTCAGCTGTTTCTTCCGGTTCAGGCTCATCAATGAGTATGTCGCTGTTGACAAGGCCGGCTGCGATCTCGCGTAGCGCAAGTACGGTATTCTTATCGTTTTCAACGTCCAGTTCGGATTGATGGCCTTCTGTAAGTTGCCGCGCGCGTTTGGCTGCAATGAGGACAAGATTAAATCGGTTATCAACATTTTCCAGACAGTCTTCAACAGTAATTCGTGCCATTTAACAATCTACCCGTAACTTTAATATTCAGAGAAACAAACGATTCTAACGTATAAACAGTGCTGGAGTCTAACCAAAGTGCAGAATTCTTACTAGTTCACTGGTTGCCTCAGAGAGCCTGTCGTTGATGATTACATGGTCATATTCGCTTTGATGAGACATTTGCTCTTTGTACGTCGCCATTCTTGCTTTAATTGTTTCACCAGAATCCTGCTGACGAGAGATCAAACGGTTTTCGGACTCTTGTTCTGCCGGTGGTAGAATATACACACTAATAGCATCCGGATAGATTGATTTGATGCGGCGTGCACCCTGCCAGTCGATGTCCAGAACGATATTTTTTCCCTTGCTCAGGGCCTGTTCTATGCTGTTTCGGGATGTGCCATAGAGGTTGCCATATACCTCGGCGTATTCCAGCATTTCTCCACTTTTGACCAGGCGATGAAACTCTGCTTCGCTGACAAAAAAATAATCTTCGCCTTCCTTCTCGCCAGTCCTCGGTGCACGGGTGGTATGTGAAACTGCTATTACGCAATCAGGGACTGCTGTTATCAGGGCATGCGACAGAGTGGTCTTTCCGGCACCGGAAGGACCGGAGAGAATAAGGATTACTGGTTTCATATTATTACTCAATATTCTGGATCTGTTCTCTTATCTGCTCTATCAATACTTTCAATTCGATCGAAACGTTCGTGATACGTATGTCTGAGGATTTCGAACCGAGGGTATTCGCTTCACGGTTCATCTCCTGCATCAGGAAATCCAGTCGACGACCAACGGGTCTATCAGAGGTCAGAGCACGCCTGGCCTCGGTGATATGAGACTGCAGACGATCGAGTTCTTCAGCAACATCCGATTTACTGGCAAAGATGACGAGCTCCTGCTCCAGGCGCACTGGATCAAGAGAGTCTTTAAAATCGCTGAGGCGCTGCTCCAGTCTTTTCCTGAAAGCGGCCATTACTTCGGGAAGTATTGAACGAACGATATCAACTTGCTCCTCGATACCATTTAGCCGCTCCTTCACCATCATTGCCAGCCGATCACCTTCACGCTGGCGATTTCTGATTAGCCCTTCCAGTGTGTCATCGAGCAATTTGACAGCATCAGTTGCAAGTGTTTCGTAATCTATCCCTTCATCGGTGATGACACCAGGCCAGTTAAGAATATCAGTTACCCCAATGCTTGAGCTCTCATGCAGGCGTTTTTCTAATTCATTTGACATTTCAGCGATTCTATCAACCAGCTTGTTGTTAATGGACATGGCACCTGGTTCATTGCGGTCAATCTGAAAGCGGAGGTAGCAGTCTATCTTGCCACGTGCTAGCCGGGTATTGATTTTTTCCCTGATGTCTTCTTCGATCCTGCGCAGAGGTTCAGGCAAGCGCAGGCTAATGTCCAGGTAACGATGGTTGACTGAGCGAATTTCCCAGGTCAACTGACCCCAGTTAGTAGATATATCGCTGCTTGAAAAGGCCGTCATACTTGCTGTCATGCTATTATTCTTTTATATAGTTGGTAGATGGATTTGCATGGTAGCGATTTTACCTGTATGAATAAAGAGCGCATCTTTATATTCATGAGTAGCATTTGAGCTCAAAGCCTTCAGCGTTGCCGAGTACTTGTAAAATACCAACTCAATTATTATTGTCTGCTCTTGTTGGCGCCATGATCCTGAATGTTAAAAACACTAGATATCTACTGTCTAAAAGCGAAGAAATTTACTACTATTCATATAGATAGGTATAGATGAACCAGGTAATAAAGTATTTACACAGCAATAAATGTATACACTGACATATTTCCTGAAATAAAATGGAAAACCGATGGTAAAAAATGAAAGATTACAGGTAAATTCCCTTCCAAAAGGTTATCGTCTGCCTGAATACCTGATCGAAAAGCCAATCTCTGAAGGTGGGTTTAGTATTGTCTATCTGGCAACTCATCTTCCTACAAGGAACCGTGTTGTAATAAAAGAATTTTTCCCGGTGAAATATGCAAAACGTATCGATACCGGACGTGTTGAGACCATCACTGAGGAAGCTTCTCGCGCATTTGGATTGGGAATAAAACGATTTTTCAACGAAGGTAGTGCGCTGGCCAAGATCAACCATCATAATGTAGTTCATGTAACCCATATTTTTCGCGCAAATAACACCGTTTATATGGTGATGGATTTCGAAGTAGGTCGAGATATGCGATGGTACGTCAAGCGTAAGAATGGCGGGCTTTCTGAAAAATTTTTACGCACAGTTTTTCCTGAAGTGATGTCAGGGATGAGTGAGCTGCACAAGAATCACATTCTGCATCTTGACATTAAACCGGCCAATATTCTGTTACGCAGCGGAGGACATCCTCTGATAATTGATTTTGGAGCTGTCAAGCACATGAAGGGGGAAGCTAATCTCGAGGTAAAAGGACATACCCTTACCCAGGGGTTTGCGCCAATCGAACAACATAACCATGGCAATATCGGTCCCTGGTCAGATATTTATGCCATTGGAGCTACAATGTACTCCTGTATTACGGGTAAACCCCCTCCATCTGCTATCGAAAGGGTAAAAAAAGATAAGCTGGAGTCGATGATCCGCTCATTTGAGAAGAAAAAGTATTCTTCATCTTTACTGGAGGCGATAAATTCAGCGATGAAAATGGATTTGACAGAACGTCCGCAGACGATAGAAGAATTTATGGAAATGCTGGATGTAGAAACTGCATCACCGTCTAAGATTATGACATTTTTCAATAAACCAGTGCTTAGAAGCGGTGGAAAAAACTGATGCAATATAGATACTCAATATCCACTGAAAAAGGCACAAGGGATTACAATCAGGACCGGGCAGCCTGTCTTGAAGGGAGCGATTCGGTGCTGCTGATCCTCGCTGATGGTCTTGGCGGTCATGCTGGCGGTGATATTGCTGCGGATATTCTTGTTGATACAGCTTCCAATGCCTTTTTAAAAGTCAGGACACCGGTTATTGAAGAACCTTCTCTGTTTCTTGCACTGATCCTGCAACATTCTCACCGTGCAATTAATCGCTATACAAAAAAATCTGAAAAAGATATAGACCCAAGAACAACTGCAGTACTCTGTCTGATACAAAATGGCTATGCCTATTGGGCACATGCCGGAGATAGCAGGCTGTATCTATTTCGTAATGGGGCTCAATTGACGCGCACGCTGGACCATACTGGGTCAGATCAGGCAAAAGGTGGGGTGCATGATGTATCTGCTAAAAAAGGACTATATAACTGTATTGGCGGACCGTCACGTCCAAAGATATCGCTTGGCCCGGAGATTGCGCTTCAGTATGGTGATCGCTTGCTTCTCTGTTCTGATGGTGTCTGGCATGGCATGGCGATTGATGAAGTTTCAGAGTATCTGTATGAAGAAAATCTGGAAGAAGCAACAGATACAATGCTTGAAACGATAGAAAAAAGACACCCAGATCAGTGTGATAATGTTACGGTTGTCGCATTTGCCTGGGATGACAAATCAGGCCCTGGCAGAAGCATGCAGCATGAACATATCCGTGAGTTAACTGACAATGCCCTGTGGCGAGCTGCCCGCGAAGCCGAAAAAGGAATTAGAAGTAATGCCCGCAGCAACAGGATGCAAAAGAATCAGTCCAGTAAATCGAAGTTACCTGCTGGAGCATATGCTAGTGAAGACCTCGACTCGATCATCAATGAAGTCGAGTCGTTCGTTAAGCAATGGGAAGAAGGAAAGTAGGATTTCAGATTGCGGGTTTTTGGACTCTAGACTGTTTAGCTTATAATCTAATACCCACACCCAGGCGTTATTATTAACGCGATTTATTCTTTCAACATTAATCTAAAACGACAACCTATGCGCCCTAGTAATCGTGCCCCCGATGAAATGCGGGATATTAAATTTACCCGAAACTTTACAAGGCATGCAGAAGGCTCGGTTCTGGTCGAATTCGGCCATACTCGAGTGCTCTGCACGGCTACAGTGGAAGAAAAGGTTCCGCGCTTCTTGAAAGGTAAGGGAAGAGGCTGGGTTACGGCCGAATATGGCATGCTGCCTCGTTCCACCAATACCCGGATGGGACGTGAGGCCGCGCGCGGTAAGCAAGGCGGGCGCACCCTGGAAATCCAGCGTTTAATAGGGCGATCATTACGCGCTGCTGTCGATCTAGAGGCGTTGGGCGAACGAACCATTACACTGGATTGTGATGTCATACAGGCCGATGGCGGTACACGGACAGCTTCCATTACCGGTGCCTGTGTTGCATTGTGTGATGCAATCAATAACCTGATTCAGCAAGGATTATTAAAACAAAACCCAATCCGGAATCTGGTCGCATCGATATCGGTAGGCATTTATCAGGGTGTACCCGTACTGGATCTTGATTATGCTGAAGACAGTAACGCCGAGACCGATATGAATGTTGTAATGGATGAAAATGGCCAATTCATCGAAATTCAGGGGACGGCTGAGGGAAAAACGTTTTCAATGGATGAAATGATGGCGATGACAGAGCTTGCAAAAACTGGCATTGCTGAAATTGTCAGTCATCAGAAGCAGGCCCTTGAGGCAGAGGTCTAATGCAAAGGCGAATCGTGCTGGCAACAGGAAACATCGGCAAATTGAATGAGATAAGAAAAATTTTCTCAGGCGTGGATGTGGATATTGTCGCACAATCTGAATTTGATACCCCTGAAGCGATAGAAAATGGGCTCACTTTTGTCGAAAATGCCATAATAAAAGCACGCAATGCGGCGGCCCATACGGGGTTTCCTGCACTATCTGATGATTCAGGTATTGAAGTGGATGCCCTGAACGGTGAACCTGGCATCCATTCCGCGCGTTATGCCGGTGATGATGAGAGTAATATTCAACGCCTGCTGAGGGAGCTTGATAATGTGCCTGATGACAGGCGAACGGCCCGCTTTCAATGTGTGATGGTTTATCTCAGGCATGCTAATGACCCTGTGCCTGTTATCACCCAGGGGGCATGGGAAGGCAAAATACTGGAAGCCGCGCGGGGTGAAAGTGGCTTTGGTTACGATCCAGTTTTTTATGTTCCTGAGCGAGGCTGTAGTGCAGCGCAATTAAGTGCTGAAGACAAGAACAGCCTGAGTCACCGCGGCAAGGCTTTACGCCAGATGCTTGCCTATCTCGCAGCTCACTACAACACCTGAACAAATAGCCATGATCGCTAAAGAAGCGATTCCCCTTTCTCTCTATATACATGTTCCCTGGTGTGTACGGAAATGTCCCTATTGCGATTTCAATTCTCATCAGGCAGCAGAAGAAGGGATACCTGAAGAAGAGTATTTAGCTGCTCTTATTCTTGATCTTGAGCAACTTCTGCCACGAGTCTGGGGCAGGCGCATATCAACAATATTCTTTGGCGGTGGCACGCCCAGTTTGTTATCACCTCAGGCAGTAGCAAAAATCCTATCAGCAATCAGGGCGCGAATTCTCTGTATTCCTGGTCATGAAGTAACGCTTGAAGCAAACCCGGGTAGCATTGAAATGCAAAAATTTCAGGACTTTCGTGATGCAGGAGTATCAAGGATTTCACTGGGTGTGCAAAGTTTTGCAGATAAAAACCTGCAGCTGCTAGGGCGGATACATGATGTCGATCAGGCGCATCGTGCCGTTCAATCCGTTATAGCGTGTCAATACGATAGCTATAACATCGATCTGATGTTCGGCCTGCCGGGTCAGGATATGCTGGCTGCCCAACGAGACCTGAAGACTGCCCTCAGTTACCTGCCACCTCACTTGTCTCTATACCAATTAACAATAGAAGCAAATACTCCGTTCATGCATTTACCACCGAAAGGCCTGCCCGATGATGATTTGCTGGCAGATATGCAGGATGCTCTGGTGACAGAGGCAGCGGCTGCTGGACTAGAACGCTACGAGGTTTCGGCCTATGCCAAAAGTGGCAATCAATGCCGCCATAATGTGAACTACTGGGAGTTTGGTGATTATGTTGGCATTGGCGCCGGTGCGCATTCAAAGATAAGTGATCAGTCTAGTGTAGTGCGTTTCTCCAGACCACGTCTACCGAGGCACTACATGGAAACTGCTGGGACATTGGAAGCCTTTATTGGTGAGCGTAAACTACAGCAGAATGACCTGGTAGTTGAATACATGATTAATGTTTTACGACTAAGGAAGGGCTTTACACTGAAGCAATTTTCTCATCATACAGGTTTGCACAGCGCTATTGTCTTACCTGGTATTGAAGGGGCGAAAAAGAAAGGCTTACTGGTTCAGCAAGGAGATAATATACATGCAACAGATAAAGGCTTTGCTTTCCTGTCTGAAATACAGCTGTTGTTTACCTGAATCAACGATAAATAGAGTGATAAATGACTTCCCTTGATATCAATAATGGCCAGAAAAAACCGCAAATACGATTGACCCTATTCACCGATTATATATGTCCATTCTGCTTTATCGGTGATCTGAGGCTGCAACACCTTAGGCAAGACTACGAGGTGCTGGTTAATTTCCGTTTTATTGAAATCCACCCTGCTACACCAGCGCAGGGTGCAACGGTTGATTCGCTGGACTATTCTGATCAACAGTGGCAGGGCATGATGGATGGACTGGTAGAGATGGCACAGGAAGAAGGAATTAATCTGGCTCCTCCAAGTCTGTTGGCCAATTCACATCAGGCCCTACTGCTGGCCGAAGCAGTAAAAAAAGAGGGGCGTGAAATATTCTATAAATTGAACCGGGCGCTGTACGAGCAATATTTCGTGGCAGGTAGAAATATTGGAAGTGATGCAGTCTTGAGAGAGATTGCTCAAGCCTGTGGCGTCAGTAATGAAGTAGTCGATAATGCCTGGAACGATGTAGAAATTGAAAAGACACTGCGGTTGAATATGAGCATGGCATTACAAGCAGGGGTCACAGGAACACCAACTTTCTTCATTGGCCAGCAACGCTTGACGGGAGCAGTTTCTACCGCAAAACTGAAACAGGCAGCAGAGGCCTCTATAATGGGTAAAAATAGCGAGGACAGACATTAAAGAATGAACAAACCCATTAAAATGCTGTTACTGTTCATCGCATTTGCCATG
Source organism: Arenicellales bacterium (assembly GCA_029287915.1). Taxonomy (GTDB): domain Bacteria; phylum Pseudomonadota; class Gammaproteobacteria; order BMS3Bbin11; family BMS3Bbin11; genus BMS3Bbin11. The sequence goes on along the minus strand of JARFQE010000072.1, from coordinate 42,955 downwards.
CTGATCATAGTAAATGTCTATTTCTACATTAGCGAAAAGGCCAAGCAGCTGCCTGATGTTGAGTTCACATTGCTGAATGGAAAAATACAGACGCTTGACGAGCTGAAAGGTAGTACCATCCTGTTGAATTTCTGGGCAACAACCTGCGCGCCATGTAGAAAAGAAATCTCTGATCTTGTAGATCTTTATCAGGAGTTTTCAGCACAAGGAGTACAGCTAATTGGAATAGCGATGTCTCATGATAGACCGGATCATGTTATTGCTTTTCAACAGCGTTATAAAATACCCTATCCTATAGCAATAGATATTGATTCGGCTGTTGCAAATAACTTTAATGTTGATGTAATTCCGGTTACGCTACTTATTTCACCACGTGGACAGATAGAATATCGTCATCGCGGTGTTATCAATATCGATGACATGCGAAAACGAATTACAGCAATGCTGCCTGCTGAGAGGAGATAAGCCGTGTTATGGATCAAGGCCCTGCATCTTTTTTTTATGGTCAGCTGGTTTGCCGGGCTGTTCTATCTGCCTCGGCTTTTTGTACATCATGCTATGACTGAAGATAAAGCAACCAGCGAGCGCCTCAAGATAATGGAGCGTAAACTTTTTTTCTTTGTCACTCCGTGGGCCATTCTAACAATCGTTTTTGGCTTATGGCTGTGGCTGGGTTATGGCTTCAGTGGCACCTGGCTAACGATAAAAATCGCTCTGGTTTGTTTACTTGTCATCTATCACATTATCTGTGGAGTTTTTATGATCGATTTTCGTGATGATAAAAATAACAGAACTGATGTGTTCTACCGCTGGTTTAATGAATTACCAGCATTACTGTTGATTGGAATTGTCTTTCTGGCTGTGCTTAAACAACCTGCCTGACGAATAGATTTTATGCCGGTTTTTTGTAAAGAAACCAGATTTATCTGAATAATATGGCTTCATAATGAAAGAAAATCACAGTGTGATATTTGATTATCCTTAATCTATTCCCCACCAGTAAAACCAAGTTGGCGCCAGCCTTCGTAACTAACAATTGCTACCGCATTGGACAGATTAAGACTTCGGCTTCCCGGGCGCATTGGAATTCGTATTCGATGCGCATTTTCTAAACTCTGGTGTACAGCCTCAGGTAAGCCGCTGGTTTCCGAACCAAAAAGCAGTACGTCATCTTTTTTATATTCAATTTGATTATAGTGACGATTTCCTCTTGTGGTACAGGCCAGAATTCTTTGCCCGCCCATCGACTCCAGAAACGCTGCATAGTTATTATGCAGGGAAACATTTGCCAGGTCATGATAATCCAGCCCTGCACGCCTTAATTGTTTATTGTCAAGCTGAAATCCCAGTGGCTCGATCAGGTGAAGATGGCAGCCATTGTTTGCTGCCAGGCGGATGATGTTCCCTGTATTTGGTGCTATAAGAGGTTCGTAAAGGGCGATATGGAACATGGATTAAATAACTGTGCTGTAAAGGTTGAATAACTGGAATGTGTCAAGACACATAATCTGAATCAGAAGACCGTTGCGTTAATATCGACTGTATCATTTTGATCCTTTCAGCATGATATCTGCTAGTGTGATCGTGATTGCAAGATAATTTTTGCGCAGCAGACTATCTCCTTCACCTGCAAAGCTGTAGACACTGAATATTTATTTTCCTATACAGAATGAACTGAAGATTCTCCCGAGCAGGTCCTCAGAACTAAATTCGCCAGTGATTTCATTCAATGAATTTTGCGCCTGTCGACAATCTTCTGCAAGTAGCTCAAGCTGGACGACAGGTGATAGGTTTTGTGCTGCATTTGAAAGCGCATTTTTTGCCTTTTGCAGTGCTTCAATATGCCTGCGTCTTGCAGTAAAAACTCCTTCTGGTAAAGACTCTGCGGACGTCACTTCTCTGAGATGCTGGAACATTAGATCTAGACCCGTGCCCGTTTTAACAGATAACATAATTTCACACTGGTCGCCTTCTGAAATAACCTTCGACTTTTTTTCAACAAGATCAATTTTGTTTCTTAAAATCGTTACCGGTGTTTCATCAGCAATATACTCAAGCAATTCATCTCTGACATCCCTGTCATATTCTGCTTCATCAATTAACAGCAAAACTCTATCTGCCTTAGCAAGCTCTTTTCGAGCACGTCTGACACCTTCTGACTCAATAACGTCTGTCGTCTTTCTTAAACCTGCTGTATCAGTAACATCAATAACAATGCCATCAAGATCTAGCCTGTCCCTGATGATGTCTCGGGTAGTACCAGCCTGATCACTGACAATAGCTGTATCGTTTTTGGTCAATACATTCAACAGGCTTGATTTGCCGGCGTTTGGTCTGCCTGCAAGTACGAGATGAAAACCATCTCTTAGCAGGTTTCCTTGATTTGCAATCTCATGCAACTTATTCAATTCACGTTGCAGTGCTATGAGTTTTTGCTCAAACTCCATGCTCGGAATTTCATCAATTTCTTCATCGGGGAAATCCATATGCGCTTCCGCTAACATTCGCAGATGTATGAGATTATCAACTAACTGATGAATTGCTTTTGAAAAATCACCTTGCAGTGAACGCATTGCACCGCGTACAGCTGATCGTGTCTGGCTTTCAATAACATCAGCAATGGCTTCGGCCTGTGCAAGGTCTATTTTTCCATTTAGAAATGCGCGTTCGGAAAACTCACCAGCTCTGGCCTGGCGGCAGCCCAGTGAAAGAACATGTTCGAGAAGCATGTCCAGAACCACAGTCCCCCCATGACCCTGTATTTCAAGTACATCTTCTCCAGTAAATGAATGAGGCGCGGGGAAAAAAATAAGTAATACCTGGTCGATCAGATGCTGTTGATGATCTATGATTCCAGTGAGTGTTGCTGTTCGGGGTTCCAGCCTGGCTGAGCTCAGACGCCGCATGATATTACTGGTGCCAGAACCTGAGACTCTTATAACGCCAACACCCGCGTTACCACGGGGAGTAGCAATCGCGGCTATGGTGTCTGAGTTTTTTATTGTCAATGATCTGCCAGGATATTTTTATACGCCCATTTTTTTATTGATCGTGTACTGCTGGGCAATAGTCAGTAGATTATTTACTGTCCAGTATAAAACCAGACCTGATGGGAAGAACAGGAAGAAAAATGTGAAAACCACAGGCATCGCCATCATTATCTTCTTTTGCATTGGATCCATGGCAACTACACTGAGCATTTGCTGTGCCAGCATCGATGCACCCATTAGTACTGGTAGAATAAAATAAGGATCCGGTGCCGAAAGATCTTTTATCCATAATATCCATGGAGCCTGCCTCAACTCCACACTCTCAAGCAGGGCCCAGTACAATGCAATAAAAACAGGTATCTGTATCAACACCGGCAGACAACCGCCAAGAGGATTAATCTTTTCTTCTTTATACAGCTTCATCATTGCCTGATTCAGCTTTTGTTTATCGTCACCATAACGCTCTTTGAGGGTTTTAATCCTTGGCGTCATTTTCCTCATGTTCGCCATTGATTTATGGCTTGCTGCTGATAGTGGATAAAAGGCAAGTTTTATCAATATGGTTAGAATAATGATCGCCCAACCCCAGTTGCCCACGATTGAATGGATCTTATCCAGCAACCAGTAAAGTGGTGATGAAATAGCTGTTAGCCAACCATAGTCAACAGTAAGTTCCAGCCCTGGAGCTGCTTCTGTAAGTCTTTTTGTCTCTTTAGGCCCAATAAATAGACGCGTCGAAAGTTCACCGGCCATGCCTGGCTGAATGCTTACTGGATCTAATGATTTAGATCCAAGGAAATATTTGTTGTGTGCCAGCTTATTAGTGAAAATCTCATATTTACTGTCATCTTCAAGCAACCATGCGCCAACAAAATAGTGCTGTAGCATTCCTACCCAGCCATTTGTTGTCAAAATTGACAGGTTTTCATCCTGCATATCAGAAAAACTGATCTTTCTGTATTTCTCATCCCTGTCATATATAGCACCCCCAGTGTAACTTGGTACCATGGTTGCCGGATTAAAAGAGCTCTGTGCTTCGAGCGGTGTTCTTTTGAACTGGTTGTACTGATAGCCTACCCATGTTTTTGAACTGGTGTTGAATACCTTGTAAGTGATATCGACGATGTAACTATCACGATGGAATCTATATATTTTCTTGTATGTAATTCCGTCTGCTGAATTCCATACAAACTCTACATCAAGTACATCTTTACCATCAGCGAGACGGTATGACTTGTTGGAACTGGTATACAATGTTTTGTGCGTGGGAAACTCCCTGTTCTGCACCAGCAGCCCACCCTGGGCCATATAAATATCTTCGCCAGTATCATTCATCAGTTGAAATAATTCATCCGGATGGTCGATGTCCACGCTATATTTTTTCAACCAGACCTTATTGATACCAGCACCATTGGTATTCAGTTCAACTTTCAAGGTGTCAGTTTCAACTAACACCGGCTCACCTTTAGCGGTCTGATTTAATGCTTGCGATGCAGAATCCAGCCCCAGAGTTGGGGAGTCCGATGTTATGGTCGGTGTTTCTGGAATTGTGCCTTTATCAGCAATATCGCCATTCACTTTATTATCGCGGGATATCTGCGTCGGTTGCGGTGGTGAACTGTATTCTACCCATGACTGCCACAGCATAAGAAACAGGAACCCCAGTACAACAAAAAGTATCAATCTCTGATTATCCATCTAAATGTTCCTTGTGCTTACAGGGCACATAATCAATGCCGCCTTCATTCCACGGGTTGCAACGAAATACTCTGTGTATCGACATCCATCCACCACGAAATACACCATATTCAGAAATTGCTGTTGCTGCATATTCTGAGCAAGTGGGGTAGAAACGGCAGTGTTGCCCAAGCAATGGGCTTATCCAGCGCTTGTAAAATTTCAGTATGCCTACGGGAATATTACGCATTTTTTGAAATTTTCCGCCAGTTTGCATCAAGTGATGAGCGAAGGGCTTGCTTTTCCGCTGTCGCTGCAGAGATCTTTGCAACTACCACGCAATCCATACCGCTGAGTAAGTTCTTGTTTAACCTGAAGGATTCCCTGATTTGTCTCTTTATCCGGTTTCTCACAACAGCTTTTTTAGAAACTTTACGTGAGACCGCTATACCCAGTCTTGCAGTGCCAGGTTTACTTATACAGAAAATAACCAGGAAGAATTTTCCATGATTCCGAAGTCCTTTATTGAACAAGTGTGCAAAGTCTGCCTTATCAAGCAGTCTACAGGATTTGTCATAAACCTCGGACACGAAGGCATCGTGACTATCAGGCGCTTAGTGAAGCACGGCCTCTGGCACGACGAGCATTAATAATTGCACGACCACTTCGGGTTTTCATTCTTGCACGAAAACCATGGCGACGCTTACGCTTTAAAACACTTGGCTGAAAAGTTCTTTTCATGATATCTATCTTTGAATTTAACTAGTCCGAAGTCCATTACCTGGGCCACAATGAAAAAGGATATCGGTGATGATATAAAAGGGCGGAGAATGTACTTTTTGTTGGCTTCCATGTCAACTGAAAATTATATTTTTAATGTTATTACCGAACAAAAGATTTATCAAATTGCCTGTGGATAACTCTAATTCTATTCGTTAAACTACACGGTTCCACTTGCTCTAACTTATTCAGCTAGAAGCAATATTATAAAACAATATAACAATATAACTATTTGATTATATTGTGTTAATCAGGGAAGTACATTGCCTAGAAAAAGCTTTTGGAATGACTGCCTTCTGCATCTGGAGGGAGAGCTGTCTAGTAACCACTTTAACACCTGGATCCGGCCTCTACAGGCTGAAAAGGATCACAACAGATTATATCTACTTGCGCCAAATCGTTTTGTCAAAGAATGGGTTGATGCTCATTACTTAGATCGTATAACTGAGATCGCAAGCTCCATAGGCAAAAATGATTTTGAAGTAATACTTCGGATTGGCAGTAGAGATCCAGGTGGTATTGAAAAATCACCAACAAAAAAGAATCCAAGGAGCACGTCTGGAAACAGTGCCAGTAGCAGAAAGAAAGTGCGGCTGGAATTTTCTACAGCATTGAATCCCAAGTTTGCATTTCATAGTCATGTCGCTGGAAAGTCCAATCAGCTGGCGCGAGCTGCCGCGTTACAGGTAGGTGAGAATCCAGGTCAAAGCTACAATCCACTTTTTATCTACGGTGGATCAGGTGTTGGTAAAACTCACCTGATGCAATCAGCGGGGAATCTTATCCTTCAACATCAACCCACTGCCAATGTCGCATATGTCCGGTCTGAATTCTTTGTTCAGGGTTTTGTTAAAGCCCTGCAGCATGGAACCATCGATGACTTCAAACTTCATTATCGCTCAGTGGATACATTACTGATTGACGATATCCATTTCTTTGCACGAAAAAACCAGTCACAGGAAGAATTCTTTCATACCTTTAACTCTCTGCTAGACCTTAATCGCCAAATTATAATGACCAGTGATAGAATGCCACAGGAAATTGAGGGTCTGGAAGAGCGACTGGTCTCACGATTTGGTTCCGGTCTAACTGTGCCTATCGAACCACCAGAGCTGGAAACGCGTGTTGCCATACTTATTACTAAAGCTTCAGAAATTGGCATTGATCTTCCTCAGGAAGTCGCATTTTTTATCTCAAGGCAAATCCGTTCTAACGTGCGTGAACTTGAAGGTGGTCTGAACCGTGTCATCGCCAGCATGCGTTTTACTGGAAGAGATATAGACCTTGATCTGGCAAAAGAAGCCCTGAAAGATATCGTTGGTTTTCAGCAACGTATGATTAGCCTTGATAATATACAAAAAACAGTTGCTGAATATTTCAAAATACGGGTCTCTGATATTCGATCAAAAAAACGAACAAGAAATATTACCCGACCGAGGCAGATTGCGATGACCTTATCAAAAGAGTTAACCAATCATTCATTGCCTGAAATCGGTGATGCCTTTGGTGGCAGAGACCATACAACAGTCATTCATGCAGTGAAAAAAGTATCTGAGCTCACTAGCGAGATCCCGCAGTTGAATGAAGACTATGAAAACCTGTTGAAAATTCTCAGCAGTTGAAGAATAAATTGGGTATAAACTGATAACTTGCATATGATTGGCGACTTATACACATAAATTCACAAATTATTCTTTCTTGATCAAGCAGTTATTAACAGGTATATATTTTTTATAAGTTATTGATTTATAATAAAAAAATTGGATTTTACACAGCAAACGCGTGCTATAAAAGTAAGAGAAGTAAATCATATATAAAAATAAGGTAATACTATGAATATAAAATTATCCAGAGGAGCACTACTTAAACCGTTAACATATGTAAGTAGTGTTGTGGAAAAACGCCAGACACTACCAATTCTTTCAAATGTTCTAATTCAATTTGATGGAAAGAATAGACTAAGCCTTACCGGCACTGACCTGGAAGTTGAAGTAATTACACATTGTGAAGAAGCAAAGGGTGAAGCTGGTGAAATATCAATTAATGCAAGAAAATTATTTGATATAACTCGTGCACTACCTGTAGATGCTGAAATTACAATAGCTGCTGAGGATAATAGTAAAGCCATTATACGATCAGGTCGAAGTAGATTTACTGTTCAAACATTACCCGTTGATGATTTCCCAAAGATTGAGACAGAGAAATGGGACCAGACCTGGAAATTACCTGCCAGTGTATTTAAACAGGCTCTAACACGCACTTCATTTGCAATGGCTCAGCAGGATGTTCGTTTTTATCTAAATGGATTACTACTGGTTTCCGATAAGGAAAATATGACGACTGTAGCAACAGATGGCCACAGGCTTGCTAAAACTGAAATACAATTAAGCTCAAGAACATCTGATTCTGACATACAGGCAATTGTCCCTCGAAAAGCCATCATAGAGCTAAATCGCATTATGGATGATGTTGATGATGAAATTAGTGTCAGTTTCAATCCTAACCACATGCGAGTTGAACTAGATTCAGTCATTTTTACATCTAAGTTAATCGATGGCCGCTTTCCTGATTATGAAAAAGTAATCCCAAAAAACCAGGATAAATCACTGCTGGTAGACAGGAACGAGCTACAGAGCACATTAAATAGAGCCGCAATTCTTACTAATGAGAAGTTTAGAGGGGTAAGATTAATTGTTTCTAAAAATAAGATGAGTGTTTCTTCAAATAATCCAGATCAGGAAGAAGCCTTTGATGAAATAAAGATTGAATATACCGGCGACGATATTGAAATCGGATTTAACGTTGGTTATATGCTCGAAGCGTTAAACGTGATTACTTCAGAAAAGGTCGAAATATTACTAAGTGATTCAAACAGTAGCGGAACATTGAGGGCACCTGGTGATACAGAAACAGTGTATATTGTTATGCCAATGCGTCTGTAATCGTAATCAGCTTCATAACACCAGATAGATTCAATGGATTTCACAAACAAATCTTATAGTCACTTATTTAGCAGCTTGCTTTTGAAGATTCACCATCTCAATCCAATTATTCCATCTTAATCAGAATAGATAACCACCGCACTGTTAATGTTTCACGTGAAACATCTATCGTGTTTGTGTCTTTTTTTAATACTAGTGTAACTCCTTTCAGGATCCTATTTATTATTCTGATTTCAAACCATAACAATGTTAAAATTGCTCTGTTTGGCAAACTATGGATTGCAGGGAAACATGACAGATAATAAAGAATATAATTCAGACAGTATCAAAGTACTTAAAGGCCTTGATGCGGTCCGAAAACGGCCTGGTATGTATATCGGTGATACTGATGATGGCACAGGTCTTCACCACATGGTATTTGAGGTTGTCGATAATTCGATTGATGAAATCCTCGCCGGTCATTGCAAGGATGTAACGGTAACAATTCATCCTGATGACTCTGTTTCAGTAGAAGATAATGGTCGTGGCATACCAACAGGTATATTAAAAGAAGAGGGGAAGTCAGCAGCAGAAGTAATCATGACCGTTCTGCACGCCGGGGGTAAGTTTGATCAGAATTCATATAAGGTCTCTGGTGGCCTGCATGGTGTAGGCGTTTCAGTTGTAAATGCGCTGTCAGAAAGTTTAGACCTGACCATCCATAGAGGTGGCAAGATCTATCAACAGCGTTATAGGTATGGTGTACCAGATGCGCCGTTGAAAGAGACCGGCAACAGCGATAAAACAGGGACAATAATTCGCTTTAAAGCCAATAGTCAAATATTTTCAGATACAAATATTCATTACAAGATGCTCGCTAAACGTCTGCGTGAGCTGTCATTTCTTAATTCAGGCGCATGCATCATTCTGCGCGATGAAAGAACTAATGCTGAAGAGACCTTTGAATATAAAGGGGGCATAAGTTCATTTGTCGAACATCTTAGCCAGAATAAAACAACATTACATAATAAGATTATAGAAATAAGCGGAGAAAGAGATGGGATTCAGCTTGAGCTTTCGATGCTATGGACTGATACCTATCAGGAAAATATATTTTGTTATACCAATAATATTCCTCAAAGAGATGGCGGGGCGCATTTATCAGGATTCAGGGCAGCACTGACACGCACCCTGAATCAATACATAGATTCAACAGGTATGGCAAAGAAGGCCAAGGTGAATATATCTGGTGATGATGCCCGAGAAGGATTAATTGCAGTACTGTCAGTGAAAGTTCCAGATCCAAAGTTTTCTTCACAAACAAAAGATAAGCTGGTGTCGTCGGAAGTTAAAGGTGTTGTTGATTCTCTGGTTAGCGAGAAGCTCAGTGAGTTTTTGCTGGAGAATCCAGCGGACGGTAGAGCCATTACTCAGAAGATAGTAGATTCTGCTAGAGCACGCGATGCGGCACGGAAAGCCCGCGATATGACGCGGCGCAAAGGAGCACTGGAGATATCAGGTCTGCCAGGAAAGCTTGCTGACTGTCAGGAAAAGGACCCATCTCTGTGTGAGATATATCTGGTGGAAGGGGACTCTGCTGGCGGCTCAGCAAAACAGGCCAGAGATAGAAAGTTCCAGGCAATTCTGCCTTTGAAAGGCAAGATTTTGAATGTAGAAAAAGCACGTTTCGACAAAATGCTATCATCTGACGAAGTTGGGACCTTGATCAAGGCCCTCGGTACTGGAATTGGCAAGGATGATTTTGATGAATCAAAACTGCGCTACCACCGTATTATTATCATGACTGATGCCGATGTCGATGGCTCACACATTAGAACTTTATTGTTAACATTTTTTTATCGTCAGATGAAAGAACTGGTTGAAGCTGGCCATATATATATTGCACAGCCGCCATTGTATAAACTGACTAAAGGCAAAAAAGAAAAATATATAAAAGATGATGCAGAGTTACAGGAACATCTTCTCCGTCAGGCACTTCAAGATGCAGTTTTATCGCCAGGTAATGATAGAGAAGTGATAACAGGAAAAGCTCTTGAGAAATTATCCAGAGACTATATAGCAGCCCAGGCTATTATATCCAGACTATCTCAGCGCTATGACCCTGATTTGTTAAACTTGATGATTAAAATACCTGAGATCGGCGAAGCTGATTTTAAAGATAGGTCTAGTATGCAGGAATTTCTGGATGCGTTGATTTACGGAGGCACAAATATAAAAGAAGGGGATGTCACGTATTCTGGCCAGCTTGTATCCAGTGCAAATGGTGAGTATGAAATGATTATTACCAGATCAAAACATGGAATGAGTAGTAGCACACGTTTTGATACAGCATTATTCAAGTCAGCAGAGTATCAGACACTGGTCTCGCTTGGTAAGACGCTGGAGGGTTTACTTGAAGCAGACGCAACAATTAGTATCCGAGAAAAGGTGCAGGCAGTCAGTGAATTTTCAGAGGCATTAAACTGGATGATGACCCAGGCAAGAAAAGGTGTGGCAATTCAGCGTTATAAGGGGCTCGGTGAAATGAATCCAGACCAATTGTGGGAAACTACTATGAATCCGGAGGTTAGGAGGCTGCTCCAGGTAACAGTTGAAGATGGTGTAGCCGCGGATGAGACGTTTTCCATACTGATGGGTGAGATTGTAGAACCAAGAAGAAAATTTATCGAAGATAATGCCTTCTCAGCGAACCTGGATGTCTAATTATTTAGAGATCTTTCAGGACACACATCGCGTTGACAATACAGCGTACAGAAAATTGGATCTTATGACGGGTTGTTTTATTTTTACTACAATTGAAAACAACTTTCCGTTGCGGTCTTTTTAGATTAATAGAATCGTTAATTATCCTTATTATTCAATAAGTTACGCGTGCTTCGGCATGTTTGTGAGATAAACTGGAGTTCTGGAATATCAATACGTGCTGCTGTTAGTTCTCCTCCCCAGAGACAGCCTGAGTCGAGGCATATTGCATTATTTTGCCAATGTAGTCCCAGCGTAGACCAATGACCATAAAATACCTTCCAGGACGTCTTACGTTTGCATTCAACGGAGTACCAGGGGTGGAAGCCTGCCGGTTGCTTACCAGGAGGACATTTTATATCAAGTTCAAGTGCACCAGATGAATCAAGATAGCGCATACGGGTCAAAACATTGGTAATAAAGCGCAGCCTGTCCCAGCCCTGAAGATCTTTGTCCCAGTAAGCAGGATAGTTGCCATACATTTTTTCCAGAAAGGTCTTGTAATCACCTTTACGTAGAACCTTCTGTACTTCCTGTGCCAGTTTTTCAGTCTTGCTGATTGACCAGGTAGGGTAAATACCAGCATGTACTATACAGACACGATACTCCTTTGATCGATGAAACAATGGTTGCTGGCGAAGCCAGTTCAGCATTTCAAGACTATCCGGGGCATCGAGAATATCATCCAGCGTGTCAGCTATCTTGCTTGCCCGGCTACCATTTGCTACCGCTAGAAGGTTCAGGTCATGGTTACCGAGTACGCACTTTGCCGAGTCACCGAGATCCATGACATAACGTAGAACGTCCGCTGATTGCGGGCCGCGATTGACCAGATCGCCACAAAACCATAGTTTATCAGTTGCAGTCTTATAGCCCGTGTGTTTGATCAATTTACGAAGAGACTTGTAACAGCCCTGGACATCACCAATAGCAAAAATTGCCATACTAAATTTTGCCTTTTAGCGATGATGAAAAGTGGTCAGTGGCTTTGATCAGGGCATCTATATTTCCTGCTTCAAAAGCGGAATGCCCGGTGGCAGGAATAATGTTAAGTTCTGAACCTTTCCAGGCCTGATGTAATTGCCATGCGTTTTGCAGTGGACATATAGTGTCATAACGTCCATGAACAATAATTGACGGGATGCCAGCAAGACGATCAATATTTTCAAGAAGTTGATTTGGGGAGAAAAAAGAGTTGTTGATGAAATAATGGTTTTCTATAGTTGCCATGGCAAGCGCTGCAGGACTATTGTGCTCTTTATCATCTGAAACTTTATGGAACGTCAATTCAGAACAACGGTTTTCCCACAACACCCATGCCCTGGCGGCTGCCATTCTGGTTATTTCGTTTTCAGAATTGAGCATTCGATGATAAGCACTGACAATGTCATGCTGTTGATCTTTTTCAACCAGCGAGATCAGGTCCTGCCAGTAATCGGGGTAGAATTGCTTTGTACCCGACTGATAGAACCACTGAATTTCCTCATCGCGGCACAGAAAGACCCCTCTAAGAATCATAGCAGCAACAACGTCTGGAAAGCTTTGCGCGTAGGCGAGTGCAAGCGATGATCCCCATGAGCCGCCGAATAGAATAATTTTATTTATATTTAGAAACTGTCGAATGGCCTCGATATCATCTACCAGGTGCCAAGTTGTGTTCTCTTCAATGCAACAATGAGGTATCGATTGACCACAACCACGTTGGTCGAAAAGAATTATACGAAAAATTTCGGGGTTGAAAAAACGACGATGTGCTGGAAAACAACCGGTACCAGGACCTCCATGGAGAAAAATAATCGGAATACCGTCAGGATTACCGCATTCTTCAATATAAATCTGGTGAATTCCACGTTGTAGATTCCAGCTCTGGTTAGGTCTGATTTCTGGATATAATTGTCGCACGTTTGTAATACTGGCTATTGGGTATTGTAATCTTCAATCGGCGCTAAGCCATCATATATAAAATCCCGCCGTTGTTGGAAATAACTTTCTCTGGCAAACAGATACGGGTCAACAGAGGCGAAGTCGAAAACTGATGATGCACGCAGATAACGAGAGCGAGTATCAACCAGGTCCAGAGTCAATAGTGCAAAGCGAGCGGTACTGTCTTTCAGATAACCAAGAGGATCCTCATAGGTAAAATAACTAATGAGACCAAGAGAATCGCGACCACTGGAAGGTCCAAGTATTGGAATGACAATGTACGGTCCAAATCCAGCACCCCAGACTGCAAGGGTCTGTCCGATGTCTTCAACGTGGCGTTCCAGGCCGGATTGCGTTGCTATATCAATAAGGCCAAATAAACCAAATGTAGAATTGATAAATAATCGACTGAAGGTGTCGACGGCATTATGTAATTTTCCCTGTAGTAGACTATTGACCAGGTTTCTCCCTTCTGCCGTATTGGAGAAAAAATTATAGATAGCAATTCTGACAGGCCTGGGAAGATATTTACGATAACCCTTTGCAAAAGGTATTAGAATTTTGTCGTCAAATTCTTCATTAAACTTGAATATTTTTCTGTTTATTTGTTCATAGGGGTCCAGGTTTACAGCGGTGATAGAATCAGGATTCTGTTCTGCTGACGAAATATTTCCCGTTGGGTTGGTCGCACAGGCACTTAATGTGATGCTTACCACAATAATTTGTATATACTTGAGAATAATGACTTTCATTCTTTTTTTATTATCAGTAAGTGTGTTTACATTAAATAACCGCTGCTAGTCTCGTTTGTTACTATCCGACAGGACATCTACCTATTAAGTCTCCACGCCTCAATTGAAACATAATCTTGCTATTAATATGAACTATTTTCGAGAACAAATATGAATACACGGTTTAATGAAATTAGAAAATTTCTTAACGAAATAGTTCTTGGTAAGGAAAAACAAATAGAATTATGTCTGTGTTGTATACTCGCTAGAGGTCACCTTTTGATCGAAGACCTGCCTGGCATGGGAAAGACTCTGCTTGCACATACGCTGGCAACAGCCCTCGGACTGGATTTTAGCAGGATCCAGTTTACTAGCGACATGCTTCCGGCAGATATTACCGGTGTCTCTGTATTTGAAACAGCGGACAGCAGTTTTCGTTTTCACAAGGGTCCAATATTTTCCAGTGTCGTGCTGGCTGACGAGATCAACAGGGCTTCACCAAAGGCACAGAGTGCATTACTCGAGGCTATGGAAGAACGTCAGGTAAGTGTTGAGGGAGAAACCTATGCTTTACCCGAGCCTTTTTTCGTCATAGCAACTCAAAATCCTCTCGAACAAACAGGAACATTTCCATTACCTGAATCACAGCTAGATCGTTTTTTTATGAGAATCAGTCTTGGCTATCCGGACCGGAAATCTGAGCGCTTATTAATGGAAAAAGAAGACCGGCGAGAATTTCTGGCGAAAGCTGAGCCAATAATTAGCAGGACCGAGCTTATTGGCTGGCAGCAGAAAGTTAAGCTGGTAAAGACCCGGCCAGCACTGCTGGATTATGTTCAGGACTTAATAGAACAATCGCGAAATTCGCCGGAGTTCAGTAATGGTATTTCACCGAGGGCTGCGCTGGATCTGTTAAATGGTGGGCGGGCATGGGCACTTCTTGCTGGCAGAGAATATGTAATGCCAGAAGATATTCAGGATATCCTGCCAGCAACAATCGGACACCGGTTTTCACTGTCCATGGAGCAGGAAGGTCATGTAAACATAGGATTGAATCCAGCTCACAGGTTACTAGAAATAACCCCCGTACAGTGAGGATTAGTAAAAAACTCACATACATATCGTCAATGATGGTTTTCCGTATGAATCAAATTATTAGATAGTGTTAATAGTAGAGTGTAGAAATGGAGGAATACTGCCTCTCAAGAAAAAACCTTTACATGTTACCTACCCGGCACGGTTTTATCTTTTCGATAGTTCTTCTTGCCATGTTGCTTGTAGCAGTAAACTACAATAATTCGCTGGCCTACTTAATGAGCTTTACATTATTCTCAACGGTACTGGCCTCAATGCTGTATACCCAACGGAATCTGGATGGTCTTTGCATTTCTTATGGCGATTGCCGACCTGTTTTTGCAGGCAAAACGCTTACCTATACACTTATTCTCAGCAATCGTACAAAACGTGATCGCTTTGATATTGGAATCGAAATAAAAGGTGAACAAAGCAGGCGCAGGGATTTTTCTGCTTATGAATCATTGAATATTGAATGTAGCACGACAGTAAAAGAGCGGGGCTGGTATCCATTGCCGCCGGTGCAAGTGAATACTCGCTTTCCTCTCGGCCTTTTGTTTTCTTGGTGTAAGCCTGCTGAGCTAGAAAGGAAATCACTGGTATATCCAGCGCCTGCAGAGTGGCAGGATTTTCCTGCCAGATATACTGGCAATAGTGCAAAACCTGGCCAAAGCAGGAGTAATAATGATGATTTCTCGGGATTGCGTCAGTTTCGTAATGGTGACTCACCGCAGCACATCGACTGGAAGACCTATGCAAGAGGCAAGGGATTACACAGCAAAGAGTTTCATGGTGGTGATATGCCACAAATGATCTTTAGCTGGGACGATGCGCATGGTGATAAAGAGCAGCGGATCAGTCTGTTAACAAGGTGGATAATTGAAGCCGGCGCACAGGGCATTCGATTTGGTCTTGATATGCCTGGCTACAAACTTGAGCCGTCGAATGATGAAAGACAGGTGACAAAATGTTTAAATTTCCTGGCACTCTATTGAAATATTTTGAGTTTTTTAACTAACAAATTTCATATCAGCAGCGGACAGGAGTTACCGCCCGACAGGCAGGCATTGTTGTCATTGATTTGTGCCTTCTTTCTGTCAATTAGCCCGCACACAGGTAGATTGCCTGCCTGGTTTGCTTTACTTGCCATTGTTGTGCTGACATGGAGATATAAGATCATCACTGCAAATGTCCATCAGCCGGGGCGCTTTGTTCGTATCAGCATTCTCATCATTGTAATTTTTCTTCTGTTTCTGCATTACCAGACCTTGCTGGGCCGCGATGCAGGAGTTGCCATGCTGATAGCATTGACGATGCTGAAATTTCTTGAGCTGAAAAGTCTGCGTGATTATATGCTTGTTGTGTTTCTCTGCCTGTTTATTGTCATGACTAGCTTCCTCTATTCACAGTCACTCTGGTTAGGATTCTATTTATTAGCAGTTGTAATTATTCTTTTCACAGTAATGATGTACTTAAACCACAGGGACAGAAGTGATTTACTGGGTATGCTAAAGCGGGCCGCCTCGCTGGTATTGGTAGGTTTACCTGTCGCAATATTACTGTTTGTTCTATTTCCACGACTGCAGGGCGGATTGTTTGGTTTGCCTGGCGACAGCCACTCTGGGCTCACCGGCATGTCGGATACGATGAAACCCGGCACTATTAATGAATTAAACCTGAGTGAAAAAATAGCATTCAGGGTAGAGTTTTTAGCGCCGCTGCCAACAGCACAACAACGATACTGGCGTGGCCTGGTGCTGGAAAACTATCAGCAGGGAACCTGGAAGGAAAACAAGGATGGAAAATCCACAGGCTCGCTTGTGAAGTATTCTGATAATGATGTTATTGAATACACAATATTGCAGGAAGCAACAAATAAAAAATGGATTTTTGCTCTCGATATACCGATTAGCAAGCGGGCAGGATTGAGATGGGGATCAGGACAGACGTTGCGTAGCGACTCAGTGATGCATGAGCGACAGCAAAATCACATTAAATCTGCACTAGTCTATAAATTTATAGACATGTCAGAGTCCGAGCTGGCAATAAATATGGATGTAAGCGCTGTCACTGGGGAGCGGGTCACCGAGCTTGCAAAGCACTTATACCGGCAGTCTGCCAGTGACAGAGACTATATCAATAAAGTACTTGCCTACTATCGCAATAATGATTTTATCTATAACCTGCAACCGCCATTGCTTGGCGAGCATCCGATAGAAAACTTTATGCTTGATACACGTGCAGGCTACTGTGAGCATTATGCATCATCATTTACCATGATGATGCGGCTGGCGGGTGTCCCTGCCCGAGTAGTTATCGGTTATCAGGGAGGAGAATGGAATGAGCAGGGTAACTATTTAATTGTACGACAGAGTGATGCTCATGCGTGGTCAGAAGTGTGGCTTGATGAAAGTGGATGGGTCAGGATTGATCCCACCTCTGCAGTTGCACCGGAGAGGATTGAATATGGGATATCAGCAATCCGTCAGTTGATAGAACAGGGACAGGAGCTGGGAAATCTTTCGCAACAGCAACTGCAGACAGTCTTAACATTGTCCATACTCAGTCGTTCATTGAAAAATTTTAAATTATTCTGGGACGGTGTAAACACGCGCTGGTATAAATGGGTTATTGGCTTTGGATCAAAAAACCAGATCAGCATGCTGAAATGGTTTGGCTTCAAACAGGCAAATGTCAGAATTCTGATAATCCTGCTGGTTGCCCTGGTATCTCTGGTTGTTATTATTCAGGCGTGGATACTGTTTCGCAGGAAAAAAGTTTTAGATCCGGCTGTAAGACAGTATCAAATATACTGTCAGCGTCTATCACGAATTGGAATTGTCAGGTCTAACTCTGAAGGGCCGCGAGCTTTTGCACGGCGAGTGTTATTGTTGCGGCCAGATTTGCGGGAGCTGGTGTTGCCAGTGGTGGAAGCCTACATAGCAATTCAGTATGCCGGTAAAATCAGCAACGAACAGCATCAGAAATTGATACGTGCAGTGCGGAATTTTAAACCTGGAAGAAGAAAGATTGCATTAAATAATTCATGAATAAACGAAACTCCTGTCCCCCTGTGGTTATGGTTATCGGTGGCATGGACCCGTCTGGTGGTGCGGGCCTGGGCGCAGATATACAGACACTGGCAGCCCTGGGATGTCATGCTGCACCGGTGGTAACCGCCTTAACAGTTCAGGACACCACGGCGGTTAAAAATTTTCAGCTGGTAGAGCTAGATTTAATCCGTGCACAAATGCAGGCAGTGCTGGATGATATGAAGCCATCAGTTGTGAAAACTGGCATGCTGGGGAGTGGAGATATCGTATCAGTGGTTTCCAGCATGTTAAGCCAGAGACCAGATATTCAGATCATCGTAGATCCTGTATTGAGCAGTAACAGTGGTAGTAGTTTAAGTGAACACTCACTTACTAAGGCAATCATAGAGCTTTTGCTACCCATTGCAACACTGATATGTCCGAACATACCTGAGACCGTCGCGCTTGCCGGCACAGCTCTGCTCGACACATTGGATATCGATGAATGTGCCGCCCTGTTATATGATGCCGACAGTCATTGTGACTGTTTGATTACCGGTACTCACGCAGATTCCGATCAGGTGATTAATCGCTACTACCGCAAGGGTAGAAAGTTAAAGGAATGGGTATGGCAGCGTCTGCAGTATGAGTATCATGGTTCAGGTTGCACCCTTGCTTCAGCCATTGCGGCGGGCATAGCACACGGACTGGAGATGGAGCAGGCACTCGAACAGGCACAACAATTTGTTATGGATTGCCTGCAGGACGGATTTAAACCTGGAAATGGGCAGCATATCCCGCGCCGGCTTTGCTCAGAAACAGATTTGAAGACAGGAATCTAATCATGCATCCCCTTGCGTTTGATATCCGGGGTCTATATGCCATTGCAGACACAGGTACTATAGATGATGCTGAACTTGTTGAAAAAGTCGGTCAGGTGCTGGAGGGTGGATGCCGGGTATTGCAATACCGAGATAAAAGCAATGATAAGGAAAAGCGGTTGCAACAGGCCACAGAGCTGCGTGGAATGTGTCGCCATAGCTCGACCGTTTTTATCATAAACGATGATGCTGAACTCGCAATGCAGGTAAATGCAGATGGTGTACATTGCGGCAGAGACGATGCAGCAATAAGCGAAACAAAAAGCCGCTATCCGGGTCTGCTGATCGGGGCTTCATGCTATAACAGCCTGGAAAGGGCTCGGCAGGTTGCCGGTGAAGGTGCCGATTATCTTGCCTTCGGCCGATTTTTTTCTTCGCAGACAAAGCCTGAGGCTGTAGCTGCCGATATCGATATACTTCAACAGGCTAAACAACAGTTTGAGCAACCAATAGTCGCCATTGGCGGAATTATGACAGAAAATGCCGGGATTCTGATATCATCCGGCGCCAGCGCCGTTGCGGTGATCAGTGGTGTGTTCTGTGCAACTGATCCCTATCTCAGTAGCAAGGAAATTTGTGCATTATTTAACATTGCCAACAATATGAACAATGCATAAGGGTGGTAGGAAATGGCGCAAATTTATTTTACAGTGTATTAAACTTAACCGGACTGGTTGGTGCCGAACGATAGGCAGGTGCGGCGATTCGCACAGCTACAGTTCTACTGCCACTGTATCTTCGAATGAATTCGAACACGACCCTCTACTTGCTGAACTGAGCGAAAAAGTTTATGTGATTATGCTATATCCCCGCTCATGGTGAGTAAAATATGTAAACAAACAGGATGACATAAAGATGAACAATGAAGAACTTTTCCTGCAGGCCTCGAAACACATTCCCGGTGGAGTGAATTCGCCGGTACGGGCATTCAAGTCAGTAGGGGGAGCGCCAGTATTTTTCAAGCGGGGCTCAGGCGCCAGGCTATGGGATGAGCAAGGGCGCGAGTATATTGATTATGTCGGTTCCTGGGGCCCAATGATACTTGGACATTCTCATCCTTCAGTTATAAGTGCAGTAAAAAAACAGCTTGAAGCCGGTCTGGGATACGGAGCACCTACAGTACTGGAAACAAGGATGGCGGATCTTGTTTGTGAACTTGTACCTTCAATCGAAAAGGTCAGGATGGTTAATTCCGGTACAGAAGCAACGATGAGCGCTATTCGTCTGGCTCGTGGCGCCACTAATAGAGACAAATTGATAAAGTTTGAAGGTTGTTATCATGGCCATTCAGATTCATTACTGGTGAAGGCTGGTTCCGGAGCACTAACAATGGGTGTGCCGACTTCTCCAGGGGTGCCAGCAGCCCTGGCTAGCCTGACATTGACGCTGGAATACAATAACTTGCAACAGGTTGCCGATGTCATGGCGACAGAGGGAAAGGATATAGCCTGCATCATCGTGGAGCCCGTGGCCGGAAATATGAATTGTGTGCCGCCTGAAGCGGGATTTCTTGAGGGCTTACGTAAGCTTTGCGACGAACATGGAACAGTACTTATCTTTGATGAGGTGATGACCGGTTTTCGTATCGCACTAGGAGGCGCACAGATGCACTACTCAGTGTCACCAGATCTGACAACATTAGGTAAAGTGATAGGTGGAGGATTCCCGGTTGGTGCGTTTGGTGGAAGTACAGAGCTAATGGACCAAATTGCGCCAGATGGGCCGGTATATCAGGCAGGAACATTGTCGGGCAATCCAGTTGCCATGTCTGCAGGTCTGGCAATGCTGGAGAATATACAGGCAGAAGGTTTTTATGACCGCCTCTCAGAGACTGCATATAAGCTGGTATCGGGTATACAGCAGCGAGCCAGCGCAGCTGGCATAGCAGTGACATTTAATCAGGTAGGAGGAATGTTCGGGCTGTTTTTCACTGACAAGGAAAGAGTAAGCCACTTTGCCGATGTAATGGCCTGTGATGTGGAGCGATTCAATAAATTTTTCCATGGCATGCTGGAGCAGGGTGTAAATCTTGCACCTTCATCATTTGAGGCCGGTTTTGTATCGTCAGCACATGGTCAGGAGGAAATTGATATCACCCTTGATGCTGCGGAAAAAGTATTTGCATCAATGTGATCGTCGAGGTGAAAAATAATTTTCAGCTATCGGTTTTCAGAAATGTGTCTATGTTCACATAGCTGGATCCTGGACCTAGCTACCGGGCCCGAGTAGCTGTAATACCAGGTTATGAAAATAATAGGATACGGAGCCACTGCAGATAAACAGTAGAATTGCTGCAGCCGTCAGCAGGTAGGAGATGAACATTGCCCGCGAGCCACTGACGAGCCATGTATCACAAACAACATGCATATCCGGAGCAGGGAAGTGACCACTCTGCTGGACTTTACGGGCAGCCTGAATAACCTCCATCCCTGCATTTATAAGTAAAATTGCCTGGATAGAGATCAACGAATAAATAACAATTAGCAGACTGAATGCTGATTTTGAATCATTTTCAATAAATAGTTTAACAAGGTAATCCGGTGTAGATGATAAGCTCCAAAGCAGTAAGACAGATATAAAAATAAGAATAGATACAGTAGCAAGCCATTTGTTGCGCAAATGGCTATTAGCACGTATCAGCCTTGGGCGACGTCGTTCCTTATGGTTCATCTATTTATTGCCTTCTAGTTCATTTAAGGTTCTTTTTAGCTTATATAGCCCAAATTTATCTCGTTTATCTGCTAGAAACTGCTAATTTCCGATAAACAGCGGTATTTAGAAACATCAACGGGTATAAAAGCCTGCTTAGCTTTCGTTTCATAGCGTTCTGACGCCAGGAGACATGTATTCTTGTTCTGATCCAGTGCATGATCTGCCTGGATGTCGGATCCATAGCGTAAAAAATATGTTTTTATCCTGTGAAACCCGTAATACAGACAAAGCCACCATTTTGATGGAAAAATATGTTCTTATATTTACTGCTTATGGGGTTCACTAACTATATGTACCAAGAGCTAGTATGCTGACGACGGTTACAGCGCTTATGGTCATGTGATGAAACAGGGTCGCAATTGATGCGCGCGCATCTTCGCTTAGTGCATCATGATGAACTTCTATTGGTATTTGCTACCATGAGAGAGAATTCTCCACATGGAATTCAGTTGTGTCATATACCGTTGTTTTTCTAGCACAGGTTCAATATTGCATAAGTTAAAAGACACCTAGAATAGAGATTTCTCGATCGCATATTTCACGAAATATATGCTGGCAATTACCAGTGCAACAGAAGAAAAACCGAGGATAGTAAATATCGTTTTCAGGCGCGAAATCATCTGCATAAAGGCCTGTTCATCACTTTCTCTATAGGCCCTTGTAATCGACCGGCTGGTTAGAAATAGTAGTACTCCTATCCACATTGGTATCCAGGCAACCAACACAGCAACACCGGTAACAGTACTTAGGGCGCCATAAAATATTAGGCAGGCAGCAAACAGACGGATCCACACCCGGCTTTTATAGAGGGGAGTGACAAGACTGTTTATGTTGAGCGTCAGAGTATGTTCACTTTCCATTTTTGACTTTTCCTCCGACTGTAATTCATTTTGCAATGTCATAGGCTTCTGGACCGGTGCATCGATAATAAAACCGGGGCTTGATCCCTCAGCTGTAAGAGATCACAATGTTTCCTGAACTTAATAAGAGCAGGATTAATAATGAATCTGGAAAAAGTTGTTTTTGCCTTCTTTATTGTACTCGCACTTACAGTAAATTTTGGTTTTTTTGTCGGTGATATAAATGATCCATTACATCACAATGTCTATGAACTTTATGTTGCGATCGTGGTTAACCTGGTCGCCACAGTGCTTAAGTTCGGTGATCGAACTCATATTGGTGCTGTTTTACTGGCGACATCGTTGGTTGCAGACCTGCATTTAATAGCCGCCGCCGCCGCCTGGGGTATAGGATTGTACGTTCTTGATATGGGAAATGATGTACTCGGAATAGTGGTTTCACTCTCTGCCGGTGCATTACTTGCGAATATAACATCAGTAGTTCTGCTGGTCGTGGAAACCATATTGTTGAGGAAGTAACAGAAGCACTCCGAATACGCCGAGTTTAATTCCTATGACCAAGGTTACATCTCTCGTTCTGCGTCGAATGCGGGTACCTTTGCTGGTACTGATAGCGACTTACTCCATCTCAATACTTGGTTTTGTGCTGATACCTGGTATCGATGAAAATGGTCAGCGCTGGCATATGAATTTCTTCGATGCGATATATTTTGTCAGTTACATGGCAACGACGATAGGTTTTGGTGAGCTACCCCAGCCCTTCTCGGTAGCACAACGAATGTGGGCTACAGCCACAATTTACCTATCAGTCGTTGGATGGGTATATGCCATTGGTTCTATACTTGCACTGGTGCAGAACAGTATGCTCAAACGTGCAATAGAAGAAGGGCGGTTTACTAGAAGCGTTAGCAAACTTACTGAAAACTTTTACATGATCTGTGGTTATGGGGAGACAGCCCGCCTGCTCGTCCATTCGCTCAATAGTAGAGGCTTTCGCACGGTAGTCATTGATAAAAATAGTGACAGAATTGACGAGCTGTTGATGGCTGAAATACCACAGTTTGTACCGGCATTGCTTGCTGATGCGTCAAACAGCAATGTTCTCATTGAGGCAGGCCTTTTTCATGAAAATTGTAAAGGCGTTGTCGCATTGACTGACTCAGACCATGTCAATCTGAAAATTGCAATTACCTGTCGCTTGTTGAATAAAACAGTTAGTGTAATCTGCCGTTCGGAATCACTGGATACCGAGGCCAATATGCGGTCATTCAGGACCGATTATATTATCAATCCATTCGAAAGTTTTGCTTCACGCCTTGCGATGGCACTGCATTCGCCCAGTAGTTATCTAATCAACCAGTGGCTGACAGGTGTTCCTGGAACTCGGCTGCTTGACCCAGTAACCCCGCCACGTGGCCTGTGGTTGCTGTGTGGTTATGGGCGTTTTGGTAAGGCAGTACACCGGTTCCTTACTTTCGAAGGTGTAACAACTCGAATAATTGAATCGGACCATGAACTAACCAATCCACCAGAAGGAAGTATAAAAGGACGTGGTACAGAAGCAGTTACGTTAAGAAATGCAGGAATTGCCGATGCAGTAGGAATTGTCGCAGGAACCGATAATGATACCAATAACCTGTCTATAATCTATACAGCAAAGGAGCAAAATGAGGAGGTATTCACCGTAGCGAGGCAGAATTACGGTGGTAATGAAAAACTTTTTCAGAACGCATCGCTGGATATAGTCATGGAACCTAGTGACATCATTGCACACGAAATTCTATCGGTTATTCTGGCACCATTGCTGGCAACCTTCCTTCAGCAGGCAAAAACTCATGGAAATCAATGGGCCTGTGAACTTATCAGCCGGATGATTGCCATTGTAGGTGAAACAACACCGGACACCTGGGGGATAGAGATCAATAAAGAGGAAGCTCCTGCTGTGTTCAATGCACTGCAGCAAGGACAAGAAGTTTTGGTAGGAGACTTGAACAAAAATCATCTTGACCGGCAGAAAAAGCTGCAGGTGATGGTGTTGATGATATCGCGGGTGGATGAGGAGATAGAAAGTGGCTACAGGCTGATAACATTACCTGATGAAGATTTTCAGCTTAAGCCCGGGGATCAGATATTGTTCTGCTCCCGCGAGGGGGAAAGAAACGAGATTTCATGGGTACTCAACAACCGCAATGCCCTGCATTATGTACAGACCGGTGAACAGGTATCAGAAGCCTGGATTTGGCGCATGTTGTCTGGGTGGAAAAGCGAAGTCAACGCCTGAATAGCTGTTATTATCAGCAGTATGATTTTCACTACTGCGCCTGATAATAACTATTAGAAAGAGTTGCTCATGTAAGCTGTGCAAACATATCGTCAGTAGAAACCACCGCGCCATTCATTACAGAAGATCCTGTCCTGCTGACATCAGGCAAGTTTACTGGTGTCGCCGGGTGCACTCCTGTACAGGGCAAGTGACTGGCAGCGTTAGCCATGAATAATCTACTGTTACTGCATGATGCATTGAGCGTATAAGCCATCGGTGTTCTTGTCACTTTCTGGCATCTGACTGTATCAGCACCGTGTGAGTGGATCATGACGACAGCAATATTCATTGGCTGATATGGATTCTCGGTATCTCGCTGATCAGGGTATTCTCTGTATGCAGAAAAGTTAGCAGCTGATTAGAAAGTCTAGTTGATCACCTCTTGATATATATTTGAGGCCAGGCTTTTAAAGTAATTCAACAATTTTCAGCTATTGAAATGCCGGTCCAATTCCTGACGACCTAATATAAAAAGGCCTGAATTTTGAACACCTGTTTCCAGCCAGTTAAAGGCTACTTGAGGGTAGGCATTTTCCAGTGTAGTCCAGCTTTCTCCTACTTCTGCGATAAGATGACCTTCTGCAGACAGGAAACTCGATGCTTCATTGAGGATTTTGTGTACCAGGTCGAGACCATCTGGGCCGCCGTCGAAGGCTGCAGCGGGTTCGTGCTGATATTCGGAGGGGAAGCCGCTGATTTCGCCGGATGGAACATAGGGCGGATTGGTGAGGATCAGGTCGTATTCTGATGACAGGTTCTGATAGATATCAGACGCTATCAATTGAATGCGGTTTTCGAATTTATATTGCCTGATATTTTTTTCGGCCAAAGACAGTGCCAGCGGATCAATATCTGTTGCATCAACATCAGCTTCCGGAAACGCCATAGCGGCAGCAATGGCAATACATCCACTTCCTGTACAGAGATCAAGGATACGTTTCACGGAACCGGGTTTGATCCAGGGGCGACCATTTTCAAGCAGAAAGACACTAATGTGAGAGCGGGGAACAATTACACCTTCAGCAGTATGGAACGGTAGACCGGCAAACCAGGCGGTTCCGGTCAGATAGGCAGCTGGTTTGCGGGATTCAATACGCTGCTTTAGCAGTGTGTTAATTACTTCCTGTTGTGAGGTGTCAACGGTAAGGTTCAGATCGGCTTCTTCATCAACGGCAATATCTAATGCATGAAGAACCAGCCAGGCAGCCTCATCCCAGGCATTATCGGTTCCATGACCGAAAAAAACTCCGGCGCTCTCGAGCTGCCTGGCCGCAGCCTCAATACAGGTCGAAAGCTTCATGCTGAATATAGTAGTTTTTCATTTTAGAATTAAAAAAAGGGCACCAGCTGGCGCCCTTTGCATAGAGTAGCAAAGCCAGGTTTATTTTTTGCCGCGGTTATATTTATCCTTGAATTTGCTTACACGACCAGCGGTATCGAGTATCTTCTGTTTACCGGTATAGAACGGGTGGCACTGGGAACACACTTCGACATTGAGATCATGGCCGATGGTGGAACGCGTTTCGAATGTATTGCCACATGTGCAGCTTACCTGCATGGTTTTGTATTCGGGATGTGTATTTTCCTTCATTGTCTTGTCACTCTGCCGGTTTCGGTGTATTTGCCTGGTTGCTGAAAAAGGGCGCGAATAATAACAAATTCTGTCAAAAACTCAAGTGTATAGCGGTAATGCTGAGTCATCCCTTCATCGAATTGAAGAACTCGGCATTATTTTTGGTTGCTTTCATTTTGTCGATCATGAATATAACGGCTTCTACATCATCCATCGGGTGCAGCAGGTTTCGTAGCAACCAGATTTTCTGAAGTTCGTCAGGGTCGGTCAATAGTTCTTCGCGGCGTGTGCCAGACTTGTTGATGATGATGGTTGGAAAGATACGTCGCTCGGCAATACGTCGATCGAGATGGATTTCCATGTTGCCAGTACCCTTGAATTCTTCATAGATGACGTCATCCATCTTTGAACCAGTCTCTATCAGGGCGGTGGCGAGTATGGTCAGGCTGCCGCCTTCCTCAATATTTCTAGCGGCACCGAAGAAACGCTTTGGACGTTGAAGTGCATTGGCGTCGACGCCACCGGTCAGCACCTTACCGGATGATGGTGCTACCGTGTTATAGGCACGAGCCAGACGGGTAATGGAATCCAGCAGAATGACTACATCACGTTTATGTTCAACCAGTCGCTTGGCTTTTTCGATCACCATTTCAGCTACCTGTACGTGACGTGAGGCCGGTTCATCGAAGGTTGACGCGATAACTTCACCACGGATATTGCGCTGCATTTCAGTAACTTCTTCCGGACGTTCATCGATCAGCAAGACAATGATTTCAACATCAGGGCTGTTGGCGGCAATGGCGTGGGCAATCTGTTGTAACATAACCGTTTTTCCGCTTTTTGGCGATGAAACAATCAAACCGCGCTGGCCTTTACCAATAGGCGCAACGAGGTCAATAATTCTACTGGTGATGTCCTCAGCGGAGCCGTTCTCGCGCTCCAGCGGCAGCCTTTCATTGGGATGCAGGGGCGTCAGGTTTTCAAATAATATCTTGTTCTTGGCCTCGTCCGGATGCTGGCCATTGATGGTCTCAACCTTGAGCAGGGCAAAATAACGCTCGGAATCCTTGGGAGGTCTTATCTGACCGGTAATTGTATCACCGGTGCGCAGGTTGAAGCGGCGAATCTGGCTCGGTGATACATATATATCATCTGGTCCCGCGAGATAGGAACTGTCGGCTGAACGCAGGAAACCAAAGCCATCCTGCAGGATTTCTACCACACCTTCACCCGCTATTTTTGTACCACGCTTTGACTCTGCCTTTAGGATCGCAAATATCTGATCCTGTTTGCGCATGCGGGAGATGTTGTTCAGTTTAAGTTCAGCGGCATGTTCTACCAGATCGGTAGGTGTCATGCTTTTAATTTCAGTAAGGTGGATTGATTGAGGTTGGTTCATAGCTGAGAGTTTATGACGGACGCGTGTCAAGGAATTGATTAAGTGAAAAGCCGAGTGTTTTCGGCGAAATAGTTTTTATTTGGTACTTTTAGTACTGAATTACTGCTATTGAGGGTGCTCGAGATGAGCGGATACTTTTTCTAAGGATTATCCTTATTTTTTATAAGACTAGCACTCTGGCGGACAGAGGTAAAGTATTTAATGTTCAATTTGCTGTTAAATGATTGACGGTATTATTGTCAAACGGCTATGACACAAAGGCGAAATGGAAATCAATGCCGGTTAAAACAACAGGGTATCCTGCTTTTTTATGATTTCTTAACGCCCTTCGCCTATTAGCGAAATTTATAGTGTTGTAGTAACTCTCTGTCGTGTAGTGTGATAAATGTGCAGAGAGTTGTTTTAGCTATTCGCATCGATAAATGCTGTTAATTGTGATTTCGACATGGCACCGACTTTTGTTGCTTCCACGTTTCCATCCTTGAACAACATCAATGTCGGGATTCCACGTATTCCATATTTTGGTGGTGTGGCAGGATTATCATCGATGTTTAGCTTGGCAACCTTTATCTTGTCTCCGTATTCGGCGGCTATTTCGTCCAGTAATGGAGTGATAACCTTGCACGGACCACACCATTCTGCCCAGTAATCGACCAGAACCGGTTCAGATGATCTCAGCACGACTTCTTCGAAATCATCGTCTGTGACCTGAATAATGGAATTGCTCATTGCTTTCCTCGTAATGTTATTTGATATGTTATTTGATTTTAAAATTAACTAATTTCTATTTCAGCCCAAACATCGCGCCAATGCAAGTCCACCTTCGAGCTATTTCCTGATAACATTGCATTTATATGACTACTACACATCTTACAGATAAAAAATTCAGTGATTTCAAGCTCAATGAGTCGCTGCTGAAGGGCTTGACTGAAGCCGGTTTCGAATTCTGCACACCGATACAGGCAGAAACCCTGCCACACGCCCTTGCGGGCAGGGATGTTGCCGGACAGGCACAGACTGGTACCGGTAAAACGATGGCTTTTCTACTTGCTGCCTATCAGCATCTGTTAAGCAATGAACCAGATGCGGAGAGAAAAAAGAACCAGCCGAGGGTATTGATACTCGCTCCAACCCGGGAACTGGCGATTCAAATAAAAAAGGATGCCAGCATCATAGGTAGTTATACAGGCCTCAAGCTGGGTCTGGTTTATGGTGGCACTGGTTATGACGCCCAGCGCAAGATGCTGGAAAAAGGGGTAGACATCCTTGTTGGTACTCCTGGGCGTCTGATCGACTACTTTAAGCAGGGTCTATACAAGCTTGACCGTCTAGATGTACTCATTCTGGACGAAGCCGATCGCATGTTTGATATGGGGTTTATCAAAGACATCCGTTATTTGCTGAATCGTATGACGGCACCGGCTGATCGCCTCAGCCTGCTGTTCTCGGCAACACTGAGCCATCGTGTCGAGGAGCTGGCCTACGAACATATGAATGAGCCGATAGAAGTAAAGATTGAGAGTGAAACAGTAACGGCCGACAAGATTACCCAAATAGTCTACCATCCTGGAAATGAGGAAAAATTACCATTGCTGGTGGGCTTGCTAAAGCAACATGAACCAACGCGCACACTTATTTTTGTCAACATGAAATGGGTTGCTGAGAAAATCTATAACAGTTTGCGTGCGAATGGATTTAAATGCGGGATTATCTCTGGAGATGTTCCTCAACCAAAGCGTGAAAGATTGCTACAGGATTTCAAGGACGACAAAATAGGCATTCTGGTGGCAACCGATGTAGCGGCCAGAGGCTTACATATTCCCGCAGTTTCCCATGTAATAAATTACGATTTGCCACAGGATGCAGAAGATTATGTTCACCGAATCGGCCGAACCGCAAGAGCCGGTGCATCAGGTGACGCGATATCATTTGCCTGTGAAGATACAGCTTATTATTTAATGGATATTGAAGAATATATAGGCAAACCTATCCCGCCCGGTAAAATTGAACCTGAGATGCTGGCAAAATTGAAACCGGCCGGTGCGTCGTCTTCGAAAAAGTCGGACAGACGAGATCAAGATAGAAAACCAAGCAAAACTAGACCTTCCAGGAGTTCTGCAATTAAGGCAGCTGAAAAACGTGCTCCATCTAAAAGGGGCGAACAAAAAATGGCCCAGAGAGCAGGTGGTGAGGACAATAGTGGCGGTGATGAGGATAGCAAACGTAGCAGGTTAGCTGAAGTTGTTCAGATAGAAACACCTCTATCACCCTCTGTTAAAGATAAGCCCGTGAGTCGTCGTGGGCGTGATGGCCCTCCTGCTATTGGTTGAATGTGGTTCGTAATTCTCAGATGCCGCTGACTGTGTTTTAAAGAATAAAACTTACAATTAAGCAAAGAGACAAGGCAATGAATAAGCTGGTCGTTGGTCTTGAAGAAGTTGGCAATGCAGATGTTGCTATCGTAGGCGGCAAAAATGCATCGCTCGGTGAAATGATTAATGGCCTGTCAGCCGCAGGGGTAAAAGTCCCCGGCGGTTTCGCTACTACCGCACAGGCATATCGCGAATTTCTTTCCGAGAACGGGCTGGATAAAAAAATTAGCCAGCTACTGCAGGGGCTTGATGTCAATGATGTCAACGCGCTGGCCGAGACTGGCAACGAAATCCGTCGCTGGTTAATTGATGCACCACTGGGGCTGCGGTTACAGGAAGAGATCAGTAAGGCCTATCATCATATGGAGCAACAGTATGGTAGTAATGTCGCTGTTGCCGTTCGTTCCTCCGCCACTGCGGAGGATCTACCCGAGGCTTCTTTTGCCGGCCAGCAGGAAACCTATCTGAGTATTCGAGGTATTGGTAATGTGCTTAATGCCACACGTCATGTATTTGCCTCGCTGTTTAATAATCGTGCAATAGCCTATCGTATACACCAGGGTTTTGAGCACGAAGCCGTCGCATTGTCGGCCGGTATCCAGCGCATGATACGAAGTGATATTGGCAGTTCAGGTGTGCTTTTTACTCTTGATACGGAAAGCGGCTTTCGTGATGTCGTCTTCATTACCGGTGCATGGGGCCTAGGAGAAACTGTGGTTCAGGGAGCGGTTAACCCAGATGAGTTTTTTGTCTATAAGCCATCTCTTGCATCAGGCCATCAGGCGATTATAAGCCGCCAGCGCGGTGACAAGGCAATCAAGATGATTTTTACCGGTGCCTCAGAACACGGAAAATCTGTACGAACTGTCGAGGTTGAAGAGCACGACCGCGCGCGTTTCTGCATTAGTGATGTGCAGGTAGAGACACTGGCAAGGCATGCTATGGACATTGAGCAGCACTATGGCAGAGCTATGGACATTGAATGGGCGCTAGATGGTGAGGATGGTAAGCTCTATATCGTACAGGCAAGACCTGAAACCGTTCGTAGCATGGAAACAAGTCAGGCAGTTATTGAGCGTTATCATTTACAGCAAAAGAGCAGTGTATTAACAAGCGGAAGAGCAATCGGTAGACGTATAGGTAGTGGTGTCGCTCGTGTTATCCGAGATCCATCCAGAATGGAAGATGTACAGCCCGGCGATGTACTGGTAACAGACATGACCGACCCGGACTGGGAACCGATAATGAAGCGCGCAGCAGCGATTGTTACTAACCGAGGAGGACGCACCTGCCACGCTGCAATTATAGCTCGCGAACTGGATATTCCTGCCGTCGTTGGTTGTGGTGATGCAACTAATAAGATTAAGACGGGACTGGAAGTCACCGTCTCCTGCGCGGAAGGTGATACCGGCAGTATTTATGACTGTATCCTGCCATTCGAAGTTGAAAGACATGCCGTGGATAATCTGCCGGAGCTGCCAGTAAAACTGATGATGAATGTTGGTAATCCTACCCGCGCATTTGATTTCTCCAACCTTCCGAATCAGGGCGTTGGTCTGGCAAGACTGGAATTCATTATTAATGTAATGATTGGTGTTCATCCTCAGGCACT
This sequence comes from Arenicellales bacterium, assembly GCA_029287915.1. Classification (GTDB taxonomy): domain Bacteria; phylum Pseudomonadota; class Gammaproteobacteria; order BMS3Bbin11; family BMS3Bbin11; genus BMS3Bbin11. Next base: position 11,332 of record JARFQE010000072.1, on the reverse strand, counting down.
CATTGACTACAGTCGACTACAGGAGTCTCTGCAGCAGCAAATCGCTGAAAGAATAGCCGGCTATGATGGGCCGATCGAATTCTATATCAGTAAACTGAAAGAAGGCATTTCAACTATTGCTGCTGCATTTTCCCCAGAACCCGTCATTGTGCGTCTGTCGGATTTCAAGAGTAATGAATATATCAGCCTGCTGGGCGGTGATCTTTACGAACCCGATGAGGAAAACCCGATGATCGGTTATCGTGGCACGTCACGCTATCTTTCGGAACAGTTTAGAGAGAGTTTTGCCATGGAATGCCAGGCCGTGAAGGCCGTTAGAGATGATATGGGGCTGGTTAATATTGAGGTAATGGTGCCATTTGTCCGTACCCTTGATGAAGCCAGAACCATTATAGAACTGCTGGCAGAAAATGGCCTGAAACGCGGAGAAAACGGGCTTAGAATATTAATGATGTGCGAACTGCCGTCTAATGTTGTTCTGGCAGAAGAATTTTTACAATACTTTGACGGCTTTTCGATTGGTTCCAACGACCTGACACAGTTAACCCTCGGGCTGGACCGTGATTCAGGCCTGGTATCGCATTTATTCGATGAACGTGACCCGGCAATTCGTAAGATGTTATCGATGGTGATCAAGGCATGCCATAAGCACAAGAAGTATGTTGGTATATGTGGACAGGGACCCTCTGATTATCCGGACCTGGCTGCCTGGCTGGTTGATGAAGGGATTAGTAGCCTGTCACTGAATCCTGATAGCGTTATTGAAACCTGGCTGGATCTGGCACGGCGACAACAGGGCTGAAGCGGCTATATAATGGTTTGAACTATAGTTCCGTTTAGCATAGTCTTCTGTTCCGTTTTGAAACGTAAAAAGAGGAAAGGGGGAATAGGGATGTTTTTTAATTTAAACACTGTGATTTAAATCCTTTGCCTTTCCTCTGAATTGACAAGAGAGAATATATTCATGAAAAGGTTAGTACTTGTCCGTCACGGGCAGAGCATGTGGAATCTGGAAAATCGCTTTACCGGCTGGACGGATGTTGATCTGACTGATCGCGGTATTGAGGAAGCTATCGAAGCCGCCAAGCTGCTCAAGGACGCCGGCTTCGTCTTCGACCAGGTGTACACTTCTCTGCTCAAACGTTCAATACGTACCACGTGGATCATTCTCGACAATATGGATCTAATGTGGGTCCCATTGGAAAAAAACTGGGTGTTGAACGAACGCCATTATGGGGCCCTGCAGGGCATGGATAAAAAGGAAGTGATGCGGAACTATGGCGAGGAGCAGGTTCAGAAATGGCGGCGTGGTTTTGAAGTCAGGCCGCCTGAGCTGAGCAAGGCAGATCCCCGTCATCCTATGTATGATGCTCGCTATAGCGGACTGGGTGAAAAATTACCAAATACTGAATCGTTGCATGACACGCTGGATCGTGTACTGGAATACTGGGAAAGCAAGATTCGCCCGGACATTGAGGCTGGCAAACAGGTGATGATCTGTGCGCACGGCAACAGTCTGCGCGCATTGATGAAATATATTGAGAACATCTCTGATGATGATATTGCCAAGGTTAATATGCCCACCGGTATTCCTCTTGTTTATGAACTGGACGAAACCATGCACGCACAAAAGCGCTACTATCTGGGTGATATTCGCAAGGTCGAAGCCGGGATAAATGAAGTTGAGGCGCAGACGACCGGCCCATCGAGTGAACAGAAGAACTCGTCTAAAGAAAAATAATGCTGTTTTATCTATATGACACGCCAGCCTGTCTGAGCAGGCACATCTAGATTGCGGGAGTTTGCTATGGAACACAATGTCGATGTCGTTATTATTGGAGCGGGAACAGCAGGCCTGTACGCGCTGTCCCAGGTTATCCAGAACCGTAAAAGCTATCTGATTGTACAAAACGGTGAACTTGGAACCACCTGTGCCAGGGTAGGCTGTATGCCATCAAAAGTGCTGATCCAGGCTGCAGAGGATTATTATCGCCGCAAGGTACTTGAACGGGAAGGGATTGACGGTGGTGATGAACTGTCGGTAGACAAAGAGGAGGTGATGGAATTTGTTCGTGAATTGCGTGACTCTTTTGTTGAGCGGGTTCATGGAAATAATGACAAGCGGCTAAAAGGTCACATCATTCATGGCCAGGCTGAATTCGTCAAACCCGGGCAATTGCGCGTGGGAGACGATACTGTTAATTACAGCAGCGTAATCATCTCCAGTGGATCCACGCCTGTGATCCCTAAGGCACTGCAGGATTTTTCTGATCGCATCATCACAACAGATACCCTGTTTGAACTGCAGAGCTTACCCGATTCAATCGCTGTCATCGGACTGGGAGTGGTTGGCCTGGAGATTGGCCAGGCACTGGCACGGCTGGATGTCGATGTCACTGGTGTGGATGCGGTTGAGCAGATCTGCGGTATAGAGGATCCCGAGATACTTAAATCTGTTGTTGAAACTATCGGGCGCGAAATCCCCCTCTGGCTGGGGCAGCCGGCAGATATCTGTGAGGAAGATGGCAAGCTACGGGTAACTGCCTGTGATAACACCGTGCTGGTGGATAAATTGCTGGTAAGCATGGGGCGCAGGCCCAACGTAGCGGGGATGAAACTTGAAAACCTGGGCATAGAACTGGACCAGTACGGGGTGCCAGTACATAACCCGAATACCATGCAGTGTGGCGACCAGCCGGTTTTCCTTGCCGGAGATGTGTCTGGCAACCGGCCCATCATGCACGAAGCGGGCGATGAAGGTCGCATCGCAGGACTAAACGCAGCCAGGGAAGGTATCCAGGCATACCGTCGCAAGACCCCGATAGCCATAATTTTTAGCGACCCGAATATCTGTACAGTCGGGGCAAGCTGGTCTGAACTGGATCACGAAAGTACCGTCATTGGCCAGATCAAAATGGCACCCGTAGGCCGTGCCCTGATAATGACAAAAAACCGTGGCCTGATTCGTGTATATGGTGATAAAAAGACCGGAAAATTATTGGGAGCGAGCCTGTTTTGTATAAAAGGCGAAAACCTGGCACATCTACTGGCCTGGTGCATACAGCAGGACCTGACAGTGTTTGATCTACTTAAGATGCCTTTTTATCACCCGGTCATTGAGGAAGCCCTGCAGGCAGCGCTGCGTGACCTGGCGTCTAAAGTGGAAGACAAGCCTGCTGGGATACTTGATCTCGAGAAGATGTAAGTTTTAGTGCTGCAACCTGTAACTGCAGCAACCGTATAAATCGATCAGGCTCGCAGGTTTTTCCCTGTCACCCCATCATAAATCGGTGTTGGTCTGTCCAGTTCGCCCAGTGCCCCTTCAACGATAAGATCGACCTCATCACCGAAATATCGTCGTACTCCATTCGCTGACAGCGCAGGTGGCTGGCCTTCAGGATTGGCACTGGTCGACACTATCGGTGCCCGAAAAGTTCGACATAACAGGCTGGCAAGTGGGTGGTCAGTGACTCGCACTGCAATACCGTCATGATTGCCTCGCAGATAATGGCTGACACCTTCTGCTGCAGGGATTATCCAGGTGGTTGGCCCGGGCCAGCTGGCCTCGATTTTATCCATGTCGAGCTGTGTCCTGTTGATGTATGGATCAAGCTGATTCACTGTGGCGGCAATAAGTATCAGACCCTTTCGCCAGTGCCGGTGCTTGAGCCCGAGCAGTGACCTGATTGCGTTGTTGTTGCGCGGATCACAGCCAAGACCGTAGCAGGACTCGGTGGGATAGGCGATGATGCCGCCAGAATGCAGACAGCAGTCGGCCTGGCTGATGACCGTTCTGTTCAGTTTTGAGCCTCCCGCGAGACTGCGCGATGGCCAATGTCGGTTCGGTAATAAATATTGTCCCAGTGAATCAGCTTAACAGTTTCATAGGCACGTTTCTGTGCATCGGTTACACTGTTTCCGAGTGCGGTTACGCAAAGTACCCGACCACCACTTGTCACCTGCTTGCCGTCTTTGTATGCTGTCCCTGCATGGAAGATATGCATGTCAGCGGTGTTTTCCGGTAACGAGCCAATCACATCTCCACTTCTATAACTGCCAGGATAGCCACCGGCAGCCAGCACTACGCCCAGTGATTTTCGTTCATCCCATTGGGCAGAAACCTCGTTCAGCTTACCATCCAGTGCCATGTCGCATAACCAGGCAAGGTCAGACTGCAGACGCATCATAATAGGTTGCGTCTCGGGATCACCAAAGCGGCAATTGAATTCGAGTACATTGGGCGTGCCGTCAGCACCGATCATGACGCCGGCGTAGAGAAAACCGGTATAGGGTCTGCCCAGTATCTTCATGCCCTCTACTGTAGGTAGTATGACTTCATCCATAATGCGTTGATGCATTTCATCAGTGACTACTGGTGCCGGTGAATAGGCACCCATGCCACCGGTATTAGGACCGGTATCGCCATTATCACGCGCTTTATGGTCCTGTGAAGTGGCCAGAGGTAGTACATGATCACCATCAACCATGCAGATGAAACTCGCTTCTTCACCCTGCAGAAATTCTTCGATGACGATCCGATTTCCAGCATCACCAAAAGCATTACCGGCCAGCATGTCACGAACGGCGGTAATTGCCTGTTGTTCAGTTTCAGCCAGTATCACACCCTTGCCGGCTGCCAGACCGTCTGCTTTGACGACTATCGGCGCCCCTTGCTGGCGGATGTAGTCAATTGCAGGATCGATTTCAGTAAAAGATCCATAGGCTGCAGTCGGTATATTAAAGCGGGCAAGAAAGTCCTTGCTAAAACGTTTTGATCCTTCCAGCTCAGCAGCTTCAGCACTGGGACCAAAACAGCGCAGGCCGGCATCATAAAAGCGGTCAACTATTCCCGCTACTAATGGTTGTTCCGGGCCAACAACTGTCAGGTCGATTTTATTTTTCGTAGCGAATTCAACCAGCGCAGAAATGTCGTTCGCATCAATGGGGACATTCTCGAGTCCCGGCTCAGCATCAGTACCGGCATTGCCGGGGGCAACGAAAACTTTTTCAGCTACAGGTGTTTGGGACAGTTTCCAGGCCAGGGCATGTTCGCGCCCACCTCCACCAATGACGAGTATGTTCATTACAAATCCTGTATTGCGTATTAACTAAATATAAATCTGTCCGGGATTATTTGGTACAAATAATCGCTTATCAGGCACATGCCTGAAGCCACTATGAATAATGTGAGCACGCTGAATTTTGCATATGGGCTACGTATTGCGCGATGACGAGTTTCAGTGATTGTTCAGATAATAAGGCGTTATTTTACGTGATTGGTAGAAGATCGACAGATATAATCGTAAAAAAATACCAGCAGGCTTCTGCAAACGGGACAGAAAGAAATGAAAAAACCTGTAGTGATCATTGGAATTGGTGAAATTGGTGGCGTTTTTGCACGTGGATTATTACGTTCAGGCCATCCTGTGGTGCCTGTTAATCGCAACGATGATATTGACCAGATCGCGACACAGTATCCGGATCCTGAAGCAGTGTTATTAACGGTCGCTGAAAAAGATTTACAACCCGCACTCGAAGCTGTGCCAGAAAAGTGGCGCGATAGACTGTGCCTGGTACAAAACGAGCTATTGCCACGAGACTGGCAACAGCACGATATTCAAAAGCCCACGGTCATCTCTGTCTGGTTCGAAAAAAAACCGGGCATGGATGTAAAACCAGTAGTTGCCTCACCTGTATTCGGGCCACACGCCGAACTCCTGTACCAGGCACTTGAAGCCCTTGCCATCCCGGTAGACAGAATTGACTCAATGGAGAATTTACTGTTTGAACTGGTAAGAAAAAATCTTTACATCCTTACTACCAACATTGCCGGGCTGGTTGTCGGTGGCAATGTTGCCGAGTTATGGCAGAACCATCGCACGCTGGCAATAGAAGTAGCGGAAGACGTTCTCGCAATACAATCCTATTTGACAGCAAAAAAGCTCGATAACAAGGCCCTGATAGCTGCCATGCTAGTTGCTTTTGATGGTGATCCAGAGCACGGCTGTTCAGGTCGCTCTGCCCCCGCACGATTGCAGAGGGCTTTACAGCTTGCCGATGAAGCTGACCTCGAAGTGAAAACCTTGCGCAGAATACAGGCCGAGCAATAACGGGCAATGAACAGCAATAAAGGGTAAAGTTAAAATACCTTACAGCTGCCGACTGCTCGTATTATCTTCCTGCTGCGGCACGGGATTGGCCAAGAGATTCTGAGCATACTGATTGATGCCGCCCAGCAACAGGGCCATGCTAAGGAAAATTGTCATCACAGCAGAAGGCCAGTGATATCTATCGTAAACTGGGTTTTGTGCAGACAGGAGAGCCATTTAGAGAAGCTGGCATAGTAGATGTTGCAATGCAGCTGCAGCTGGAAACTGGACAGGACCGACAGGCTGAATGTTAAAAATTGAATAAAATCCTGCGTACCTTTTTTTCCGCCTCACTCAATAGCCTGCGCGATCTTGCGCCGGTATTCCTCGTCATCGCTTTTTTTCAGTTGCTAATACTGCAGCAGCCGCTGGAGGGCATATTCACTCTGCTGGTCGGTGTCGTAATAGTTGTCCTTGGCCTTACGTTCTTCGTATTCGGCCTGGAAACCGGGCTGTTTCCGATTGGTGGCAGCATGGCGCACGACTTTGCCCGCAAAGGTAGTGTTTTCGGTTTGCTATCCTTTGCTCTTGCCCTTGGCTTCGGCACCACTGTTGCCGAACCGGCACTGATTGCGGTGGCAGAAGAGGCGTCCGAGATAGCCGCGGAAGGCTGTGTCATCAGCAATAACCAGGAATCGATGGAGAATTATGCGCTGGGTCTCCGTCTGAGCGTTGCCATCTCAGTGGGGCTTGCCATTATGCTCGGGGTCATGCGCATCCTCAAGGGCTGGCCAATACAGTATCTGATCATTGCCGGCTATTTGCTGGTAGTGATCATGACGGCCTTTTCACCCCAGACCATTATTGGCATCGCCTATGACTCGGGTGGAGTGACTACTTCGACGATTACCGTGCCGCTGGTCACGGCACTGGGTGTCGGTCTTGCTTCCTCTATCAAGGGGCGCAACCCGATGCTCGATGGTTTCGGCCTGATTGCCTTTGCATCATTGCTGCCAATAATCTTTGTCCTGCTCTACGGAATGATTGGCGAGGCCGGCTGGCTATGGGACACGCCATTATGTGATCCAGTACAGACACGTGCTGCTGCGGAGGCCATTCAGCAGACAGACAGTGCCGGGATATTCAGGGAATTCATTAACACCTTGCTTGAAACTGTACGGGACGTGATGCCAATTGTCCTGCTGATCATATTTTTCCAGATGTTCGTAATACGCCGTCCTGTGAAACACCCGGAGCGCCTGATAGCCGGTTTCGGTTTCGTGCTGATTGGCCTGGCGCTGTTCCTGCTCGGACTCGAGATGGCACTGTTCCCGATCGGCAAGCTGATGGCGGCGCAGCTGACCGCGTCTGAATTCATTGCTGGTGCAGAGGATGTCATTGAAGCGCTCGACTGGACCGATTACTACTACGTCTACCTGTTTGCATTCATGATTGGGTTCAGTACCGCCATCGCCGAGCCGTCATTGCTGGCAGTTGCGATGAAGGCCGAGGAAATATCTGCTGGTACAATTAGTATCTGGGGCCTGCGAATTGCTGTTGCCATCGGTTCGGCTACCGGTATTGCGCTTGGTACATTTCGCATCATTAGCGGCTACCCCCTGGAATACTTCATCATCGCGTGCTACATCATTGTTGTTATCCAGACCTGGTTTGCCCCACGCATGATCATACCGCTTGCCTATGACTCGGGAGGAGTGACGACTTCAACCGTGACCGTGCCACTGGTTGCCGCACTGGGGCTCGGGCTCGCTGAAAACATACCAGGGCGCAGCGTTCTGATAGATGGGTTCGGGCTTATCGCATTTGCCTGCATGTTCCCGATCATCAGCGTCATGGCCTATGCACAGCTATCAGAATTACGCAGTAAGAGAAATAAAAATATCTAGAAGGAGATTAACGATGCACTTTAAACTGATCATCACATTCGTTGAGGACAGGAAGACCGATGACGTCATGGAAGCCGCCAGGGAAGCCGGTGCAACCGGGGCTACGGTCATAAATAATGCCCGCGGCGAGGGTCTGGAAGAATCTACAACATTCTTCGGTCTGTCACTGGAAACGCAACGGGACGTCCTGTTATTTCTGGTTGAAGAGCATATGAGCCGAACTATAATCGAGAAAATTGCAGAAGTTGCCGAATTCGAAGAAAACCCGGGATCAGGTATTGCCTTTCAGCTTGATGTTGAAGATGCCATGGGTGTAACCAAACAGATTGCTGAGCTGTCAGAGGCCGTGGAGGAACAATTATGACTGATGAAAGAAGTAAGGTTGAAGTGCGCGACGTGATGAAAAAAAAATATGACATTATTGATGGCATGATGAGTGTAAATGAAGCAATGAAAGCCATGAAGTACAGGGAGAACAAGTCACTGATTGTGGAAAAACGTGATGAACATGATGAGTATGGCATGGTGCTGATTTCAGATATCGCGCGCAAGGTGCTGGCGTTGGACAGGTCGCCGGCGCGGGTCAATGTCTATGAAGTCATGACAAAACCAATAGTAACCGTTGATCCCAATATGGATATTCGCTATGCGGCACGTTTGTTTGACCGCTTTGGCCTGTCCCGGGCACCGGTGGTGGAAAACGGCAAGGTGGTAGGCATCGTCAGCTTTACCGATATGGTGTTGAAAGGCCTGGTGGAGTTATGAGGTTTAGTATCAGGTTTTACGTTCGCGATTTAGGTAAATCCTGATTCCTTAAACCTGACACTTAATACAGGGAGTTTAGATCTCGGCATCCCTCAACTGCTGTGCCGCTTGTTCTGGACTGATGGTATTTACGAATAAACCGGAGCCGAGCTCGAAACCTGTCGGGATTGACGTTCTTGGTGTGATTTCAAGATGCCAGTGATAGCTCGGTATATTGTCTTCAAACCTGCGGTCATGGGGGATTGAATGCAGAAAATAGTTGTACTGTACGCCACCGAGTACTGCATCCAGCCTTGCCATAGTCCGATTTAGTACCATGGCAAAATCTTCCAGGTCTTCATCTGTAGCATCCTTGAAATCAGCCTGGTGGGTGAGCGGCAGGATATGGATTTCCCACTCGTAACGACTGGCAAAAGGCTTGATGGCGATAAATTTATTGCCGCGTTCAATGACGTACTGGCCAACGTCGATCTGCCGTTTAACTTCGCCCGATTCACGATCATAGATTCGTGTTTCAAAGGTCAGTGCTTCATCGATCAATGAGCAGAAAACACAGTTATGATGTTTTTCATAATACTGATGTGAGTGATCAACTTCTGCCTGTACATTATCCGGCACTACAGGCAGCGCGATCATCTGTGAATGCGTATGCGGTATGCTGGCACCGGCAGCAGGGCCAAAGTTTTTGAAGGCCAGTACATAGCGTAGCCTGTTATCCGATTCGTACAATACCCGCATGCGGTCCCGGTATGTCCTGAACAAAAGAGCGATATGGCTATCTGTCATTTCATGCAATGCGATTCCATGGTTGCTGTTGTCAATGACCACCTCGTGGCGGCCATAGCCATCTATGGTCTGTTGTAGTCCGATGTTGAGATCCGGTTGCTCGCGATCATCACCGAGCACAGGATAGAGGTTTTCGACAATTCGAATTTCCCAGCTCTGTTGATCCGGTAGCGACTGTATCGCTGGAGGAGTCTTGTCTTCATTGCCGCGACAGAATGGGCAGCTTGCGACATGTGGACGCGAATCCCGTGGCGCCAGTTGTTCAGCTTTTTTCGGGCGATTGCCGCGTGCGGTAGCGACCAGTACTGATTCACTAGGTACGATAGGGTTGATACGAATTTCGCGCAGTTCCGACGACATAAGGGCTCCAATTTTTAGCTTGAATTTATCTGGAGGCCTAATATTCCACTTCAGAGGCCGATCGGCAAGCTTATAATCTTGATATTGGTATCGGCGCTTACAGTTTTTGGAAAACTGTCGTACTAAATCAGAATACGTAATACTTCTTATTATGTTATCTTCCTGTTGCTTCTGACAGGACAAAATTTATGACAGTTTCAAACTTAATAACTGAAAACAAACTCGAGCAGGCAGACTCGGGCCTATGGCATTTGCCGGGATCAGATATCGAACAGACATTTGCCTATTCTGATGGCGATATTGAAGAAGACTATGTGCTGGAAGTTATAGAAGGCGCCAAGGACACCAGTTCCACCTCGGTAGAGCTTGAAAGCCATATTCGTGACTGGCCATCAGAATATCATCTGACCTCGAAGCGTGCGAATCTGCTGCGGGCGCTCGATTTGTCCGGTCTTGAGCAGGTCCTTGAACTGGGTTGCGGCTGCGGTGCTATCTCCCGTTATCTGGCCGAACAGGGAATGAATGTCGACGCCGTTGAAGGCAGTCCAAGGCGTGCCAGTATCGCCCACTCACGCTGCCGAGAGCTGGACAATATCAATATTATCAATAGCAACTTCAATCACCTGAGGCTACCGGAGAATTCCTATGACGCGGTGTTCCTGATCGGTGTGTTTGAATACGCCAAACGTTTTTGCCCGCATGCGGTGGATGATCGTGCGGCTGTACTGGAGATAATCGCCGCCGTTCAGCGTAGTCTTAAACCTGATGGCGTGATAATTACGGCAATCGAAAACCGCATCGGCCTCAAGTATCTAATGGGCGCAACAGAGGATCACTACGGTGTTCCCTATATAGGAATACATCGCTACCCAGAAAGTGCCGGTATTCGTACCTACGATAATGCTGAATGGCGAAGCATTCTTGCCGAGGCAGGATTAAACAGCAACGTGTTTCTGGCTCCTTTCCCCGATTACAAGATTCCCCGGGTGGTATTGCATGAAGAATTCCTGAAACAGCCTGAAGCGTCGTTGCATCTACGCGGTTCAGTATCACGCGATTATCTGCGTGCACTAAACAGTGACTTTGACGAATATCTTTTCTGGCAGACCTGCAATCAAAATAACAGTATGCTTGAATTTTCTAATTCTTACCTGATCATTGCCGGACGAAATAGCAATACAGCAGACAGGCTTGCGGTATACGATTTTTCTCATTTTACAGGCTCACAGCGTAAACCTGAATTCCGTACCGCGACCCGCAAGCGGCGCAATGAGTTGATCGTGGTCAAACAGAAATTACATGAAGCGCAAAGCGAAGATAGCGGCCAATCATGGATTCGGCAGCTCTATTTTGATGAAAAGTATCTGCAGGGCAAGCTACTGGCCGATGTCTGGCTGCAAAGCCTTATGATCTGGCAGGACCAGC
>JARFQE010000068.1 GCA_029287915.1 Arenicellales bacterium | reverse complement strand
CCGTGGTCTCGTGGGCTCGGAGATGTGTATAAGAGACAGGCGTACAACTGAGCGTAAGTTTTTCCCGGGATACGTGCTGTTAGAAATGTAGATGAACGACGATACCTGGCATCTGGTCAAAAATGTGCCCAAGGTTTCAGGTTTTATCGGAGGCTCTGGCAACGAGCCGACACCGATTACAGAGGCAGAGGTCAATGAGATTGTTGGCCGTATGAAGGACAGTACCGAAAAACCAAAGCCGAAGTACTCATTTGTTGCAGGTGAGATGGTGCGTGTTATCGATGGACCATTTCTCGATTTCAATGGCACTGTTGAAGATGTTAATTACGAAAAGAACAAGATGCGTGTTGCCGTATCGATTTTTGGTCGATCAACACCAGTAGAGCTTGATTTTAGTCAGGTTGAAAAGAGTTAGTTAAAGACAAAATTTTTTTACAGTCAGTCGATTTTTGTCGGCAGGGCTGTTAACCCGGGGAGCCGAAAGGCGTTTGCACCCGACTATGGAGCATCAATATCATGGCGAAGAAAATTGAAGCCTATATCAAGTTGCAGGTTCCCGCAGGACAGGCTAATCCCAGTCCACCCGTAGGGCCTGCTCTCGGTCAGCATGGTTTGAATATCATGGAGTTCTGTAAAGCATTCAATGCAGAAACACAGGGCATGGAGCAGGGTATGCCGGTCCCAGTAATCATTACCGTATATGCTGATAAAACATTTAGCTTTATAAAAAAGACACCTCCTGCATCAATTTTGCTGAAAAAGGCTGCCGGTATCAAGAGTGGTTCCGGGCAGCCGCATATGGAGAAGGTCGGCAAGGTCAGTCGTGCGCAACTGGAAGAAATTGCCACGATCAAAATGGCGGATCTAAGCGCACATGATATGGACAATGCTGTTCGCATAATTGCTGGCAGTGCCCGTAGCATGGGTATAGAGACGGAGGAAGTTTGAGATGGCTAACAAGATAAGCAAACGCCGTCAGGCTATTGAAGAAAAACTGACCCCGGGACAGGAGCATGCACTGGACGCTGCGCTAGATGTACTGAAAGAGTGTGCTACAGCTAAGTTTGAAGAGTCTGTTGATGTTGCTATCAACCTGGGTATTGATGCCCGTAAATCAGATCAAAATGTTCGCGGTGCGACGGTAATGCCTCAGGGTACTGGCAAGACAGTACGCATTGCAGTATTCGCTGATGGCGACCAGGCAGAAGCTGCTAAAACAGCGGGTGCTGATGTTGTTGGTATGGATGACCTGGCGGAAAGTATGAAAAAAGGCGATATCGACTTTGATATCGTGATCGCTGCGCCTGATGCGATGCGCGTTGTCGGTGCCTTGGGTCCTGTCCTTGGTCCGCGTGGATTGATGCCTAACCCCAAGGTAGGAACTGTCTCAGCAGATGTTGGCAAGGCAGTCAGTAATGCCAAGGCCGGACAGGTGCAGTTCCGCAATGACAAGGCTGGCATCATTCATTGTTCAGTCGGCAAGGCAAGTTTCGAGACTGCCGCCCTGATTGAAAATATCAATTCATTGCTGGAAGCATTGAATAAGGCAAAGCCTTCCTCTGCGAAAGGCCAGTACATCAAACATATGACTGTCTCTACCACGATGGGTCCAGGTATCCGAGTAGACAGAGCGTCATTAAGTATTTGATCATGAAAGAATCTGGTGCTGTTAGTACCAGGCTACAAGTCTGATTTTTCTTCAAATATCCGTCTTGTAGTTGATAGGGCCGGTTAAGGAATTAGCGTTCTTATTACCGGATTGTCAAAGACCGCAGGTGTCAGTGTGAGAAACACAATGGCTTAATTGCCTGCGTAGATGGTTTTCCCGTTATCAGGATTTCCTGTGCGGGTGCCACAAAATAGGAGATTGTACTCAATATGAGTCTCAACATCGACGAGAAAAAGGCAGTTGTCGCTGAAGTGTCAGAAGTTATTAATGGCGCACAGGCAACAATACTGGCCGAGTATCGAGGTTTGACTGTCTCAGCGATGACGGAATTGCGCAATAGTGCAAGAGAATCCGGCGTCTATCTGCGTGTGGTCAAGAACTCGCTGGCAAAGCGTGCAGTCGATGGTTCATCCTTTGAATGCCTGCAGGAACATATGGCCGGACCATTGGCCTACGCAATATCGGAAGATCCGGTTGCCTGCGCAAAGGTATTAAAGAATTTTGCCAAAGACAATGACGAACTGATCATCAGGGTCGGCGCGATGTCTGGCAAAATCCTTGATGAAGGTGAAATTACCGCACTGGCGAAACTTCCTGGACGAGAAGAGCTACTGGCAAAACTGATGGGTACAATGAAGGCACCTGTACAGACCTTTGTTGCTACGCTCAATGCAGTCCCCGGGACCTTTGTACGCACACTTGCCGCTGTTCGTGATAGCAAAGACAGCTAAACAAGGCACTTAACAACTAGTTAATTTTATTATTAATTTTTAGGAAATCAGGAGATTTCAAATGGCACTAACAAAACAGGAAATTATTGATGCAATCGCCGAGATGTCTGTACTGGACCTCTCCGAGCTGATTACCGAAATGGAAGAAAAATTCGGCGTTACTGCAGCAGCAGCTGTTGCTGCTGCACCTGCTGCTGGTGGTGGCGACGCAGGTGGCGCGGCTGAAGAAAAGTCTGACTTTGATGTCATTCTAAGCAGCTTTGGCGACAACAAGGTTGCGGTTATTAAGGCCGTTCGTGCTGCAACAGGTCTTGGTCTGAAAGAAGCCAAGGGTCTGGTTGAGTCTGCCCCGGCACCAGTTAAAGAAGGTGCGGAAAAGGCAGAAGCTGAAGAGCTGAAAAAGCAGCTTGAAGAAGCCGGCGCAAGCGTCGAGCTGAAGTAAGTTTTTGCACATCCATTTGTGGATGTCAGTATTACTGGCTGGTGGCGAGAGCCGCCGGCCTTTAGTTGTTTGTAGAGCGCTGCGTTATTATTAGACATGGCGCCCGCTCTGATTACGTCAAATACATCGAGGACGATAGATGGCTTATTCATTTGCAGAAAAGAAGCGAATTCGGAACAGTTTTAGCAAGCGCCCGAGTATACTCGAGACGCCTGACCTGCTGACGACCCAGAAAGAGTCTTACTACAAGTTCCTGCAAACCAATACAGATCCTGATGAACGCCTGAACAGGGGTCTTCAGGCTGCATTTAACTCGGTTTTTCCTGTTATTAGCTATAACGGAGATGTGCACCTGGAATTTGTCAAGTACCGTCTTTGTACTCCTGCATTTGATGTCAAGGAATGTCAGCAGCGTGGGCAAATCTATTCTGCACCAATACGAGTTACTCTGCGTCTTGTTATTTATGATAAGGAAAGCAAGAAATCCAATCGTACTATCCGCGATGTTCGTGAACAGGAAGTATATCTTGGTGAAATCCCGCTGATGACAGATAACGGTTCCTTCGTTATTAATGGAACCGAGCGTGTGATTGTCTCTCAGTTGCACCGTTCACCCGGTGTTTTCTTCGGTGATGATGGCGGTAAAACTCATTCATCAGGCAAACTGCTGTTTTCTGCCCGTGTAATTCCTTACCGTGGTTCGTGGCTGGATTTTGAATTCGATCCCAAGGATCTGGTCTATGTTCGTATCGACCGTCGACGCAAATTACCAGCAACGGTACTACTGCGTGCACTGGGCTATACGTCACAGGAAATTCTGGAAATTTTCTATGATACAGATACTTTCAAACTCGGAAAGAGTGATATCAAGATGGCCCTGGTGCCAGATCGTCTACGAGGACAGGATCTGGAATTTGATATTAAAACACCGAAAGGCGGTGTTCTGGTAGAAGCTGGCCATAGAATTACAGCGCGCCATATCCGAGAACTGACAAAGGCGCGAATCAAGACCCTGCCAGTCCCGGAAGAGTTTCTGATTGGGCGCACTATGGCAGAGGATTTCATAGATCCTGATACTGGTGAAGTCCTCTATGAGGCGAATTCCATTGTCAGCGAAGAGGTACTTGAGGCGCTGCGCAAGCACGGGGTGAAGGAATTAAAGACCCTCTATACCAATGACCTCGATCGAGGACCTTTCATATCCGAAACTATGCGTATTGATTCGAGCCGCAACCAGCTTGAAGGTCAGGTAGAAATCTATCGTATGATGCGCCCTGGTGAGCCACCAACAAAAGATGCATCGCAGAATTTGTTTGAGAACCTGTTCTTCAACCCAGATCGTTATGATCTGTCTGCAGTAGGTCGAATGAAATTCAACCGCAGACTACTTAGAGACTCTGATGTCGGTGATGGGACGCTGAGCAAGGAAGATATTGTTGAAGTGTTGACTACCCTGGTCGATCTGAAGAACGGCAACGGCAAGACCGATGATATTGATAACCTTGGCAACCGCCGTGTCCGTTCTGTTGGCGAACTGGTCGAGAATCAGTTTCGTATTGGGCTGGTGCGTGTTGAGCGCGCGGTCAAAGACAGGCTCAGTATGGTTGAATCAGAGGGGCTGACGCCGCAGGATCTGATAAATGCCAAGCCGGTGTCTGCTGTCGTTAAAGAGTTTTTTGGCTCCAGCCAGCTTTCTCAGTTTATGGATCAAACCAATCCATTGTCTGAGATAACGCATAAACGACGTGTTTCAGCGTTGGGGCCTGGCGGTCTGACTCGCGAGCGTGCCGGTTTTGAAGTTCGTGACGTGCATCCGACACATTATGGACGTGTATGTCCAATTGAAACACCGGAAGGACCTAATATTGGTTTGATCAATTCTCTGGCGATATATGCCCGAACCAATGACTATGGATTCCTCGAGACCCCATACCGCAAGGTTGAAAATGGCCGTGTTACTGATGAAATCGTTTATCTCTCGGCTATTGAGGAAGGTAATTTTGTTATTGCGCAGGCCAATGCCGTAACGGATAAGAACGGTAAGTTCACCGATAAATTAATCTCCTGTCGTCACCGTAACGAGTTTACCCTGGCGAACCAGGGTGATGTATCCTATATAGACGTTGCACCGTCTCAGATTGTTTCTGTCGCTGCGTCGTTGATTCCATTCCTCGAGCACGATGATGCCAACCGTGCTTTGATGGGCTCGAACATGCAACGCCAGGCGGTACCCGTGATCCGCAGTGAAAAACCGCTGGTAGGTACCGGTATTGAGCGTACCGTAGCGGTTGATTCCGGAGTGACTGTGGTTGCCCGACGAGGTGGTATAGTGGATTCGGCCGATTCCAGCCGTATCGTCGTCAGGGTCAATGATAAAGAAGCCTCGGAAGGTGATTCAGGTGTAGATATCTACAATCTGGTCAAGTATTCACGTTCCAACCAGAACACAACGATCAATCAGCGCCCATTGGTAAAAGTTGGCGACACAATTGCTATGGGCGATGTGCTGGCAGATGGTCCGTCAACTGATATTGGCGAACTGGCACTGGGGCAGAATATCTTCATCGCCTTTATGCCATGGAACGGTTATAACTTCGAGGATTCGATTCTAATATCAGAGCGTGTTGTTGAACAGGATTTGTTCACCAGTATTCATATAGAAGAACGGACATCAGTCGCCCGTGATATCAAGCTTGGATCTGAAGAGATTACTCGTGATATTCCTAATGTTGGTGAGGCAGCCCTGTCCAAGTTGGATGAATCCGGCATAGTTTACATTGGTGCCGAGGTTAATGCTGGTGATATTCTGGTCGGTAAGGTGACTCCAAAAGGTGAAACTCAGCTGACCCCGGAAGAGAAGCTACTGAGAGCCATTTTCGGTGAAAAAGCCTCGGATGTAAAAGATACCTCGCTGCGTATGCCTTCGGGCAGCGGTACTGTCATTGATGTTCAGGTTTTCACCCGTGATGGGGTGGAAAAGGATCTGCGCACCCAGGCAATTGAAAACGAGCAGATCGCTGCAGTAAAGAAAGATATGAGTGATCAGTTCCGTATTGTCGAGTCCGACGCCTATGACCGTATTGCCAAGTTATTGACTGGCAAGGTTGCAGAGGGTGGCCCGAAGGGTCTCAAGTCAGGTAGTAAAGTGACTGCTGATTACCTCAACGATCTGCCTAAGGCAAAGTGGTTTGAAGTGCGTATGCGTACTGAAAGTATCAACAAGAGCATCGAGCAGATTCGTGAGCAAGTAGATCAGCAAAAGAAATTCTTTGATGATCTGCTGGAAGAAAAACAGGGCAAAATCACTGCTGGTGATGACCTGGCGCCCGGCGTGCTGAAGATGGTTAAAGTCTTTGTTGCTGTCAAGCGTCGTCTGCAACCTGGCGACAAGATGGCTGGGCGTCATGGCAACAAGGGTGTCATTTCCCGCATTGTCCCGGTTGAAGATATGCCATACTTGGAAGATGGTACACCGGTAGATATTGTTCTTAACCCTCTTGGCGTTCCGTCACGAATGAATGTCGGTCAGGTACTGGAAATGCATCTCGGCTGGGCAGCGAGAGGATTGGGCAACAAGATCAAAGCGATGCTGCGAAAGCAGGAAAGTGTCAGTAAGATCCGCAAATTTCTGGAAAAAATATATAACAGCAGTGGTAAGCAGGAAGAAATCAAATCACTGTCTGATGAAGAAGTACTGGAGCTCGCAGCAAACCTGACCAGGGGTGTGCCGATGGCAACACCGGTGTTTGATGGTGCAACCGAAGTAGAAATCAAGCAAATGCTGAAACTGGCTGATCTGCCAGCGTCGGGACAGGCTCAGTTGATTGATGGACGTACCGGTGAAAAATTTGATCGTCCGACGACTGTTGGTTATATGTACATTTTAAAACTGAACCACCTGGTTGATGACAAAATGCACGCTCGTTCTACTGGCCCGTATAGCCTGGTTACTCAGCAGCCATTAGGTGGTAAGGCTCAGTTTGGTGGACAGCGCTTCGGTGAAATGGAAGTCTGGGCACTGGAAGCCTACGGTGCTGCCTACACGCTACAGGAAATGCTAACAGTCAAGTCAGACGATGTGAATGGACGCTCCAAGATGTATGAAAATATTGTCAAGGGCAATCATCAGATGGAAGCTGGCATGCCAGAGTCATTTAACGTATTAATGAAAGAAATACGTGCGCTGGCTCTGGACGTAGAGATGATACACAACAACTGATCGTTAGAACACAAACCTATTTCGGTGAAATAACAATCATCGTGGAGACAGGACATTGAGAGACTTATTCAATCTTTTCAATAAGGCAGAGAAAAACGAAGACTTTGATGCTATACGGATTGGTCTGGCATCACCAGAAAAAATACGTTCATGGTCATATGGCGAAGTAAAGAAGCCGGAAACCATTAACTATAGAACGTTCAAACCAGAACGTGATGGACTGTTCTGTGCCAAGTTGTTTGGCCCGGTCAGCGACTATGAGTGCCTGTGTGGAAAATACAAGCGGCTCAAGCATCGCGGCGTCGTGTGCGAAAAATGTGGTGTTGAAGTTACCCATTCGAAGGTGCGTCGTGAGCGTATGGGACATATCGATCTGGCCACGCCCTGCGCACATATCTGGTTTCTGAAATCGCTGCCATCCCGTATGGGCCTGGTACTGGACATGACAGTTCGTGACATCGAGCGCGTGCTGTATTTTGAAGGCTACATCATCATTGACGCCGGTATGACGCCTCTTGAAGAGCAGGCCCTGATGACGGAAGAGCAGTATATCGAAGCGCTGGAAGAATACGGTGATGAATTCGAGGCTGCAATGGGTGCTGAGGCTATCCGATCACTACTGAAAAGGATTGATCTGAAAGAAGTCGCTGAATCATTGCGTGAAGAGCTGGAAAGCACCAATGCTGTCACCAAAATCAAGAAGCTTACCAAGCGCCTGAAAGTCATAGAGGCGTTTATCAGCTCTGATAATAAGCCGGAATGGATGATTCTGGATATATTGCCGGTTCTGCCGCCGGATCTGCGTCCATTGGTACCACTGGATGGTGGTCGTTTTGCTACCTCAGATCTAAATGATCTCTATCGTCGCGTAATCAATCGTAATAACCGTCTCAAGCGACTGCTGGAGCTAAATGCACCGGATATCATTGTCCGCAATGAAAAGCGTATGCTTCAGGAAGCTGTCGATGCACTGCTGGATAACGGTCGTCGCGGCAAGGCGATTACCGGTGCCAACAAACGACAGTTGAAGTCTCTGGCAGATATGATCAAGGGTAAACAGGGTCGCTTCCGTCAGAACCTGCTTGGCAAGCGTGTTGATTATTCCGGTCGTTCAGTGATCGTTGTTGGTCCAACACTGAAATTGCATCAGTGTGGTCTGCCTAAAAAAATGGCACTGGAACTGTTTAAACCTTTTATTTTCAGCAAGCTTGAATTGCGTGGTCTGGCGACCACCATTAAACAGGCCAAGAAGATGGTCGAGACAGAAGGCCCTGAAGTCTGGGATATCCTGGAAGAGGTCATTCGCGAACATCCTGTGCTGTTGAACCGCGCACCGACACTTCACCGTCTCGGTATCCAGGCCTTTGAACCGGTACTGATTGAAGGTAAGGCAATTCAGCTGCATCCGCTGGTCTGTGCACCGTATAATGCCGATTTTGACGGTGACCAGATGGCCGTGCACGTGCCGCTCTCAATCGAGGCACAGCTGGAAGCGCGCACCCTGATGATGTCGACCAATAATGTTCTGTCACCGGCAAATGGTGAACCGATTATTGTGCCATCCCAGGATATTGTTCTCGGTCTCTACTTCATGACTCGCGAGGACCTTAATGCCAAAGGTAACGGTAGTATCTTCGCGAACGTCAAGGAAGCACATCTTGCCTATGATTCTGGCAGTGTTGATCTGCATGCTTCTGCCAAAATACGCATCTATGAGACCGTTGTTGATGAAAATGGTAATGAGCAGGAGGTCAGCAAAATCTATGACACCACTGTTGGTCGTGCCATCCTGTCTGAAATTTTACCGGCTGCATTGCCATTTTCGGCCATCAATCAGGTGATGAAGAAAAAGGCCATCTCTGCCGTAATTAATCAAAGCTATCGTCAGGCTGGTCTCAAAGATACAGTAATCTTTGCAGATAAGCTGATGTACACCGGCTTCAAGATGGCTGCTAAATCCGGTATTTCCATCGGTGTTGATGATATGGTTGTGCCTGCCAGCAAGGCGGATATTCTGTCCGAGGCTGAAAATGAAGTTCTTAGCATCCAGCAGCAGTTCAATGAAGGACTGGTGACTAACGGCGAGCGCTACAACAAGGTGGTAGATATCTGGACCCATACCAGTGAGAAAGTAGCGAATGAGATGATGGACCAGCTCGGTACAGACTCCTTCAGTAATGAAGCTGGTGAAACCGTTGAGCAGGAATCGTTCAACTCAATCTATATGATGGCTGATTCCGGCGCGCGTGGTTCCCACGCACAAATCAGGCAGCTATCCGGCATGCGTGGACTGATGGCCAAACCGGATGGTTCAATTATTGAGACGCCGATTACCGCTAACTTCCGTGAAGGCCTTAATGTACTGCAGTACTTCATATCGACTCATGGCGCACGCAAGGGATTGGCCGATACAGCCCTGAAAACGGCTAACTCGGGATATCTAACACGTCGACTGGTGGACGTGTGTCAGGATCTGGTGGTAGTAGAAGATGACTGCGGTACCGAGCAGGGTGTAGTGAAAGAAACCCTTGTGGAAGGTGGTGAAGTCGTTGTTCCATTGTCAGATCTGGTGCTTGGACGTGTCGTCGTTGCAGATATAGACGACCCGGATGGAAAAGGTGTGCTGATCGAGAAGGGCAAGATGCTGAATGAAAAAGATATTGCACTTCTTGATGTGAATTCGATCAATGAAGTGCTCGTTCGTTCCCCAGTTACCTGTGAAACTCGCTATGGAATCTGTGCTAAATGCTATGGCCGCGATCTCGGCCGTGGTCACCTGGTCACAACCGGTGAAGCTGTTGGTGTCATTGCCGCTCAGTCTATTGGTGAGCCAGGTACACAGTTGACTATGCGTACGTTCCATATCGGTGGTGCGGCGACAGGTTCCGCTGCAATCAGCAGTGTCGAGGTAAAGAATAGCGGTACTATCCATCTGCAGAACGTTAAATACGTGAAAAACACCAAGGGTAATCTGGTAACAATTTCACGTTCTGGCGAGCTTGTAGTTCAGGATAAGCGTGGTGCGAATCGTGAAAAGCACAAGATTCCTTATGGTGCTGAGCTGACCATCAAGGATGGCCAGAAAATCAAGTCTGGTGATGTAGTTGCCGCATGGGATCCACATACTCATCCGATTGTCTCTGAGGCGACTGGTAAGATTACTTTTATCGATATGGTCGAAGATGTCACCTTCAAGAAGCAGTCTGACGATATTACCGGGTTGACCCGTTATGTGATCACTGATCTGACACAACGTTCTGCAGCAGCCTCAGATCTAAAGCCTGCTATCATGCTGGTGGATAAAAAAGGTGAGCCGCTCAATTTCCCGGGTACAGAGATCCCCGCTAAATACTTCCTGCCCGGCAATGCCATTTTGATGGTTGATGATGGAAGTAAAGTTAGTGTCGGCGACATACTGGCCAAAAATCCACGTGAAGGTTCAACCACCCGTGATATTACAGGTGGCTTACCTCGTGTTGCCGAATTGTTTGAGGCACGTAAACCTAAAGAGCCGGCAATCCTGGCTGAAGTGGGTGGAGTTATTTCATTTGGCAAGGAAACCAAAGGCAAACAGCGTCTGGTTATTACCGATGATGAGGGTGAAAACCATGAATTTCTGATTGCCAAGGGTCGGCCACTGTCTGTTGTCGAAGGTGAATCAGTCATTAAAGGCGATATACTGGTAGAAGGTCCACCGATTGCAGCCGATATATTGCGACTAAAAGGCGTGCCTGAATTGCTAAATTACATCGTTTCTGAGGTACAGGATGTTTACCGACTGCAGGGGGTGAAGATTGATGACAAGCATATTGAAGTCATTATCCGCCAGATGCTGCGCAAGGTCACAATAATCGATCCAGGGGATACCCGACTTCTACCAGGTGAGCAGCTTGAGCGCACGGCATTTC
Source organism: Arenicellales bacterium (assembly GCA_029287915.1). Classification (GTDB taxonomy): domain Bacteria; phylum Pseudomonadota; class Gammaproteobacteria; order BMS3Bbin11; family BMS3Bbin11; genus BMS3Bbin11. The sequence continues at coordinate 530 of JARFQE010000068.1, read as the reverse complement.
TGGAAGAGAATGACAATATGAAGGCTGAAGGCAAGCAATTGGCCACTGCAGAAAGGAACCTGCTTGGTATTACCAAGGCATCTCTGCTCACCGAGTCGTTCATTTCTGCTGCTTCCTTCCAGGAAACGACTCGTGTTCTGACTGAGGCATCGATTATTGGAAAAACGGATTCCTTACGTGGCCTGAAAGAGAACGTCATCGTTGGTCGTCTGATTCCTGCTGGTACTGGCCTGGCTTATCACCAGGAGCGTCATCGCCGAAAAGAACGTGAAGCCGATGAGAAGCTGGCACTGGAGCAGTTCGTCAGTAGTGCCAACTCAACTGAAACAGAAGTATCCGAAGGTGACGAGACAGCAATATCAGCATGATCGAATAAGGATGAAATTCTGTCTTGACAGCGGGGGCTGATGTCCCTAGAATTCCCCCTCTTTTCGCAGGCCGGAGATTTTTCACCGGCCTGTGTCTTGTTTTGGGCTGGAGAATATTGAATGCCAACAGTTAATCAGCTGGTGCGTAAGCCGCGTCAGCGT
>JARFQE010000062.1 GCA_029287915.1 Arenicellales bacterium | reverse complement strand
ACAGCAAGCATAGTTAAGGGATTCATTGCTTCATCCATGCGCAATCCTTCGCGATAAGGCCAGTCCAGGCCGCTACCAAACAGTTCAGTTTTTTGACCTGCCATGCGATCTGGGTCATGCAGCGTTTTAAAGGCAACATAGTTCGCCCTGGACGTTGGCTTCAGGTCCTTGATCAAACTGGCCAGCGGAAACCCAACCCAGGGAATGACCATCGACCAGGCTTCGACACAACGTAAGCGGTAAATACGTTCTTCAAGCGGGTAATGCTTAAGGATATCTTCCAGGCCCAGGGTGACCGGTTTTTCTACTTCGCCGCTGACTTCTACATTCCATGGCACAGGCTTGAAGTCTTTCGACATCGCCGCCGGACTGGCCTTGCTGGTGCCAAACTCGTAAAAATTATTATAGGTAGTGACGTCCTTGTAGGGTGTCTGTGTCTCATCAGAACTGAAAGGACTTTTAATCAGATTACTGAACTTACTGGCGGCATGGGATACTTTCTGGTTTAGCAGCATTGAGCCCAGCCCCAGGCCGCCGCCAATGGCCAATGCAGCACCACCCTGTAAAAAACGACGACGGGATTGATAAACCTCTTTGCTGGTGATCTCAGAGGGTTTTATATTGGAATGCAATATGACGTCTTGTGAACGCTTTATTAACATGGGCTTATCCTGTTGTTATCTATAAACAGTGACATCAGGTGAGCGTGCCTGGTTCCTTTTATTTATTTCATTTGATTCAAACAGGTTTTATGTTTTTTAAATGATGCAATAGCAAAATGAGTATCGTCAGCAATACCAGTGCTACGGCCTGGTGGCTGGCGGCAATCGCCACAGGAACTCTTAATAAAAGGGTGCTTATGCCCAGGCTTACCTGCAGTACGCTGGCAATCAATACAAAGTTAAACAGCATTTTTGTCCGTGATGGTAAGCTGAGACGAAGCTGGTAGAGGTAGATAGCAATAATCAGGAAGAATGTTGTAAGCGCCAGCAACCGGTGATTGAACTGTACCGTTATCGCATCCTCCAGCATTGCCAGGTACCAGGGCTGCATGGCATAGACACCGGGTGCAATCAGGCTGTCACCCATCAGTGGGAAAGTATTGTATATAAGGCCAGCTTTTAGCCCGGCGACAAAACCGCCTGATACCATGGTGACGATAACAAAAATCAACAGCATCAGGGTCTTACCCGGAAGCTTCAATATATCTGTGGTAAATCCGGTAACCGGTTTTACATCTGCAATAAGATCGAGCGCTGTCCATAGAATATAAGAATAGATGGCGACCGCCAGCATCAGGTGAGCGGTCAGGCGGTACTGGCTAACGTGCGGGTCGTTGACCAGGCCGCTTTTGACCATGTACCAGCCAAGCAAGCCCTGCAGGCCACCGAGGATGAACATCGCAATCAGCTTTGGAGTCAGATTCTTTGGAATCATTCCGCGAATCAGGAAGAAAAGAAATGGCAGAAGAAAGGCCAGGCCGATCAGTCTGCCGAGTACACGGTGAATGAATTCAAGCCAGAAGATGCCTTTGAATCCTGCCAGGTCCATGCCGCGGTTTACCTTGAGGAATTCCGGATACTGTCGGTAACTGTCAAACAGGGTTTGCCAGTCTGATTGTGTAAACGGTGGAATGAAACCTGTAACAGGCTTCCATTCAACCATCGACAGCCCAGAACCAGTAAGGCGGGTTACTCCACCAATTACTACCATCAGGAAAACCAGCAGGCAAATGCCCAGCAGCCAATATGCGATCTTCAATGTTAATATTACCGATATCTATATGAGTAAAAACCCGATTGTAGCAGTTTTCTTTGTTGTGGCTTAGACCGGGAAGGCATGGGTTCTAGCGGGGAAATATAATACCTCCTCAGTGAACATGCTGAATTAATTAGTAGCATAAATTTATTGGCATGACTGTTTGCAGCTAAACACGTAGAATACTCAGTCGAAAGAAGCCGGCCCGCATCTTTTATAAACCATTATTTAACAATCACTTACGGCAATAAACTCCATGATAATAATTCATCAGATGGCAAAGGTCGGGTCAACGGCAATATATAATGCTCTCAATCGCGCAGGAATTGAGACTCTGCAAACGCATAACCTTGGTGAGCAGCACCTGATACATAACATTAGATCGTTTTTGAATCCGATGTATCCAGTAGAACGCCTCAGAAACGAACTGGGTCTTTTCAATGAACAGATCATTGCATCGAAACAGATTGAACTGAGCCGCTTGCCTGGAAATCCCAGGCAGAAAATTATTACCCTGTCCCGTGATCCGGTCATACGCTGGTTTAGTGCCCTGGTTCAGAATTTCAGCTTTCTGAAACCAAACGTTGACATATTTTTTGAAGAACAGAATGGCAAGCCCCCCGTTAATGACCTTGAGAGCTTTGATTGTATCTTTAATGCAATGCTGAAGATGATCACACAATCCGATGGTATGCTCGGCAGTGACGAATTTAAACAGCACTTCTTGCACACTAAGCACCTGGAATCGGAGAACTCGAACAATATCCTGCGTCAGATTGGAGCTGAACTGATGGTTCCCTTTACATGGTTTCAGAGCAATATCCTGGACCTTATTGGTATTGACATCTACGCACAGCCGATTACGGATGGCCTGCTAATTACCGGTAATAAATGTTTTGATTTACTGTATATTAAATTTGAAAACCTGAGAAGAGAGCGCATCAGGACGGAGCAGGTCATATCAGAATTTGCGGGAAAAGAAATAAAGCTGATATCGGAGAATGTCTCACATGGGAAGGAAGGTTTCGATGCACTTCAGGAGCTTGAAGACAAGTACTTTCCTTTATTCATGGATTGCCCGAACATCCGGAATTCGATTTACTGCCGGCATTTTAACTACCCGGAACCGTCCTGAAAATATCTGCCTGATGTTTTCCCGGTATTCAGAAATAGAAGAGCTTGCTGAAGAATGAGATATCGTTGATGGATAATACACATCATATAGCTGAAGCAAAGTTACTGATTGCTCCTGCCTGTCCGCATTGTGCAACAATGATGAGTTTATTAGGTGATTTACTGAAAGAGGGCAGGATTAGCAGGTTGCTAATGATTAATATTGCCGAACAGCCCGATGAGGCAGCGATACATAATGTGCGTTCAGTGCCATGGTTAAAACTCGGTGAGATGGAATTTTCCGGGGCGCACTCCCGCGCTGAACTTGAGCATGCAATTGACATGGCAGTTAGCG
>JARFQE010000092.1 GCA_029287915.1 Arenicellales bacterium | reverse complement strand
GGATGATGACGGCAACGAGCACACCACCTGGACGGGTCTCATTGATGACAAACAAAAAACGCTGACGACTGAGCCCTATACCAGTTTCTGGAAGCGGTTCGTGACCAGTTTCCTGAGGTTGATGCCTATTGAGTCGCAGATTTAATTGCTTGACACCGAAAAACGTTGGGTTCTAAAGCATGTCCGGTTACCTGAGCCATCTATATGAATTGTTACTTTCCGGTCATTAAACTTTGCCATAAGGGGTGCCGCAAACAAAGCGCAGCGTAGTTACGTTCGGAGCAGTGACTTGTTAGCTGCCAACATGCTTCAATAACAACCAAATTCTTTTGCGAATATTGTTCACCCTTACTCCCCATCGGTATTTTTTTTTACTCCCAACATGCGGGAAGCGTATTTTCATCTCGTTGACTTTAGCGTAAATAGATTCAACCAGGTCCGCTGTATCCTTGCCTCCCCACTTTTCTAGATCGGTTCCACGGAGAGAGGGATAGCTAACTATTTTTGATTTTTTCAGTTTGTTGAAATTGAATCCTTCTTTAGACAAGCGCCTGTATTCGACATTGGACAAATTGTCTACGACATCAGCTAGCGGTACACCATCGTTAGCAACCATATCAAGATACAAAAGGTTGTCTTTGAGCTCACCAATAAGCGCCCTGGAATCACCCTTTGATTTTCGCCACCATGCGGTAATCGACTTTGCTGCAGATCCGGAGCTGGCTAGCGTTTTTAGTGCTGTGGGTATTGTTATGTCCATCTGTCTTTACGCAGCTAACTTGAAACTTAGCGTTCACGCGTACGCCTTGTTAGAAATTACTGTTTCGGGAAATCTTTTAGACAACACCGACCTGAGGGATTGCTTGTTTCACAAGAACAGACGGCTTGTTTTGTTTTATCCTTAACAAAATTTACTACACCACTATTTTGTTCTGCAACTGCATAGGAAACCCCGAAACAATAACAAATTATTCGATCAGGATTATGCTCTTTGATGCCAACGGATGTACGCAGTTCGTTCCTGTATATAACGGAATCATCCTGTCCGAAATAAATAACATCGCAGTCCGCATCAGAACAGAAAAAATAATCATTACTTGTTAAGTTTTTTTTCCAGGGTTCGACTAGATGATGCAAGATTGTCTTGACACCAACGGCACCATATTCCTTACCATTTATAGGACAGCGGTACTTTCCAGGTGCTTTACTAAGATTAGATTCGCAACATTCTGTCATTGACTTTTCCTCATATGTGTTCTTACTGCTAAGTTAAGAGGCCGCTGCTGTTTGGCGGTCGAGTGCGAAGCAGCTTGCTAGATTGTCCTGTTATGTCTCGTATCTTTTTCATTACTGAGCATTATCTTTAAAAAGTTTTTTTGAAAATATTATGCCCGGGCATATTCCTGTTACCGCTGCAAACATAAAGAAAACAGCTGGAATATATGATACCCAATGAACAGTTTCAAAGCCTGTTAAATATATTCCTAACCAAATAACCAGGCTAGAACCAAAAAAGAAGAAACGCATTGACTTACCTATTAACAGATCTTTCATAGTTAGTCCCACTTAAATTTTATTCCTACAATAGAATCCGACCGGTTTTACTTTCCCTCATTTAGCCAACTCAAATCAGTGCGGGGTGTTGGCATTTGAGTGGGATTACCTGTTAGGTTTTGTTGCTAAAAAAGGCCGGTTGTTCGAGTTGATCAAATCACTCGGCACAGTGGCGGCTCCCGGCAATAGAGCATAGCCTTGTGCCTGGTGATAAGCTAATGCATAGGTACCAAGTGGCACAACATCGACAAAGCCATGAAAATCATCAACATCAAAACCAAGCGCACCTGCGGCAACGCTGCATATCTCAAACTTAACACCTGATTCTGCCAAGCTGGCAGACCTGTCTACAATGTCTTTATATTGATGGTAATTTTGCCTGGCAAAAGCGACAACTTCTGAACCATGCAAGACAACAATAAGATCGTAGGGCTCGAATGATACTGGTCCGTATTCCTGAACTGTTTTTATAAAGAACGAGATTGGGATCAGGGCGCGATTTACACCATCGGGGTCCTCAAAATTGAAATCAAACACCGCCTTGAGCTGTTCACTATTCTTTATGCCATCAAATGTCTTAAATTTACTTGAACCAAATGGTGCATCAGTACTATCTGCTACACATGGTGTTGCTGTCGCGAGACTTACAAGTAAAATAAAAATAGTACGGACTGGCATTATAGGGGACTCCTTAACCTGCGTATGACTACGATGAAATAGAATGTTTAACAACAGTAGCTGAACTGATCGGGTGTTGACTCACTGCTTCTGGTTTTGATTGAACACCTGCGAGGCTTTCTTCCAGCGCCAGCGCTGTAACTGCGCATCTTCCCTGTAAGCCCCTTCCAGTACCATTTGCAATGAACCTTCCATGCGAAAACGCTGAGTTTCTGAATCCAGTCGCATAGCCTCTTTGCCGTTTTCATCGAAGAAAACAATTGCAGGGCTATATGACAGATCCAGATTTTCGTACCATTGTGCTGGTGTCATAAGCTTGCCGTCCGGTGTTTTTATCCGGCTACTCGTATCGCTTGCATCCAGCTGGACGGTTTCGAACTCCTTCATCAGGCGCCTAACTGATTTGTCTGACAATACCCGTTTGTGGAACCGCTTACAGGAGCTGCATCCGGGTGTTTCAAACACGACCATCAATGGGTTCTGCGCAGCGAATGCACTGCGATCCAGCATGTAGGGCGGGCGGGAGAATAATTTATCGTCAGTGATGATGGAGGGCTTGTCAGCCTTTGGCGGAGCTGTGCGAGCCAGGTAGCTGCGCAGCGGTTCGCGCTCAAAATGCTGCCCTTCGAGATAATCGAGTACCCGGGTGAATTTTTCTTCTGGATAGTAGCCTACAATCTTCAGCAAATTCTTGCCGCCCGCACCGTAAAAAATCAGTGTCGGTGTGAATGATGCCTTGTTGACAGTGACGAATTCCCTGATCGGCAACTTGTTGCCGGTCGCCGGATCGACCATCTCGGCATCATCGAAAATTTCTAGCCCGAAAACATCAAACGATTGTTGTACACGCTGGCGCATTTCATTCTGCCCCAGTACATTGTCAATAAAGGCTTTGCAGTAACTGCAACGGCGCGTACTCAGAAAAAGCAGGATGCCCTGCTTACCGTTGCTGACAGCCTCATCCACGTCTTCGCGAAAATTCAGGAAACTTGGCTGGAACCACTGTGGGAAATGAACGTCGACAAAGACATCCTCGGCGAAGTTTTCACCGCTGCTGGCTGCGGTTTCGACTGGCGGTAACGACTTGATCCGACGCGCGATCATTGCTGTCAGTTGCTCGTCGCCACTGCGCTTTGCCCAATCCTCTGCCGAATTACCCTGGTAGTCCTTGTAGTCGACTCGCGCACCGGCACCCAGCAACAGCTTGACAATATCGCGACGGCCTTGCCCTGCTGCCTGCATAATTGGTGTCACACCGCCGGAATTTCGAATATCCACATCGGCACCGGCATCAAGCAGGATGCGAGTGATTTCTTGAGGAGACTGTACTGCGTAATGCAGTGGCGCTCGGCTCATGAAGTCCTTCACGTCAGGCGATGCTCCAGCAGCAATCAAGAGATGTACAGCCTCACTGTTTCCAGTCTCGGCAGCAAAGGTCAGCGCTGTACGGCCTTTTTCGTCCCGCACATCCAGTTTATCGCTAGCAGATATGACTTTCTTCAATGTCGCGATATCATCCTGTTGCACTGTTTTGTGCAATGTCGGTGTGTCAGCAGCATCGACCGTCTGTATGCCGCCGAAAATACAGACGGCCAGCACAAATATTCCGTAGAAATGTTTTGTGGATCTTTGTGCATTCGCTGCTGTCATCATTTCATCACTTGTTTTCTTAGTAGACATAACATTGACTCCTCCTGGCTGTAAACAAACAAGCTGCCATGCGTCGGCTGCTCCTTTGGCTCCAGTTTTAGTGTTATCATTCGGAAAAGTCCTAACGGAAACCCAACGGTAATCCGATATTTAAATTAGCTCTTATTAATCAATAAGTTGAAATGCCACCAACTTACGCATCAAAACCTTCAGACTGGACAGAAAAGTGCCAGGCAACGCAAAGCAACTGAACAAAGTCAGCGCATTTATGGTGGGCGATTACCAGGTTGAACCGTCGGCACTGCGTGTCGTCGGCAACGAGAAGGTTTCACGTCTGGAGCCTCGAACTATGCAGTTGCTGGTTTACTTCGCCTGCCATGCAGGGCGTGTTATCAGCCGTAGCGAGCTGGAAGAACAGGTATGGGAGGGTCGCATCGTCGGTGAAGATGCACTGACCAATAGCATCTCAAAACTGCGTCGTACATTTAATGACAACGCCCGCCAGCCACGCATTATAGAAACCGTGCCGAAGACCGGTTACCGGCTTATTGCCAGCGTTAGATGGTTTGACAAACAGGATCCCGAGGCACCCAAAAATAATAGTGTGAGCAGCGAAACACCAGTAACGAACCACAACACATTACTTTGGGGTGCGGCGGCAGCGCTGCTTGTTATTGCTTTCACAGGCTGGCTGATTGAAACGCTTCGCACACCCGATTCTCAAGCGCCAGTCAATGATATGGCGATCGCAAGCAAGCCATCTATTGCGATCATCCCTTTCGAAAACCTGGGTGATAAACCGCAGGATTATTTTGCCAACGGCATCACCACCAACCTGATTACAGACATGTCAAAGTTATCGGGCATCACTGTCATTGCACAAGGCTCGGTGTTCGCCTACCTGGATTCTGATGCCCAAACCCGCCAGATATCCAGCGAGCTGAATGCAGACTATGTCGTCAAGGGGGCCGTGCAGCGTCAGCAGGAGCGAGTGCGGGTGAATGTACAGTTGATCGAGGCAGACACCGAACGCACAATCTGGGCAGAAAGATATGAAGGGGAAATACAAGACGTCTTCAGGTTCCAGGACAGGATTGCCAGTGCCCTGGTCTCCGCGCTGCATATCCATCTCGCTCCCGGGGAACGTGAAATCTTCAGTCGTTACCCTACTACCAATGTCGCTGCTTACGATCTTTTTCTGCGGGGCCAGCAACAGTATGGGTACCGCAACCGCGATGCAAACCGTTTAGCCAGGGAGTATTTCGAGCGTGCCATCGAGCTTGATCCGGAATTCGCACGGGCCACAGCCAGTCTGGCGCTGGTTCATTCGCGTGATGCCTTTGACGGCTGGACCAATTCACCAGAGCGCTCGCTGGCATTGGCTGCCGAGTTTTCTGATGCCGCTGCACAAATCAACCCGACAATCCCGCAGATTCATTTCGTCGCCGGTCAGGTTGCACTGTTCAGGGAACAGCATGCTAACGCCATAGCAGCGGCCGAGCGTGCGATCGAATTTGCGCCGAACTATGCTGATGGCTACGCCTTACTGGCATGGGCGTTGAACTATGCCGGCAGGCAGGCCGAAGCAGAAAAGGCGTTGCAAGTCGCTATGCGCCTTAATCCCATCTCACCAGCATCTTATTATGAAACCAAGGGTGAAATTCTATATATCCAGGGCTACTACGCCAAAGCCATCGACGCATTCAATACAAGCTTGCAGATCAACCCGTCACATATGCGGGCTCGCATGTGGCTCATTGCGACCCTTGTGCAATTGCAAAAGCCAGAAGAAACGCAATGGCAGGTCGACGAATTGTTGTTGAGCCATGCTGGTTTTTCCCTCTCAAGGCTAGACCATGCTTTTCCCTTCCAGGATGCCTCAATTCGACAGCAGTTGATGCAGAACCTGAAACGGGCAGGTCTACCTGACTGAGTGACAGTAAAAAAACTGGAGCGGCAATCATTTTTTAGTGAATGAATAGTAGGCAATACCAGCAATAGCAACTGGTATATTTTAGCTGACCGTCACAGGCTTCATTTTTTTACATAGGATTCAGCACTGATTCGAGATAATGTCACATTTCTGTAACATAGGACTCCTATAATGCCGTTGCTGAATGCAGGTGACAGTCCCTGCCTCTCTTACTACCCGCAGAAAGATTTTTACCAATAATCAGGAGTTTAATTTTAAATGAACAGAAAATTGACTAGTGTTCTGGCGATTGCCATTGCTGCAAGTTCTTTCACTATTGCCAACGCCGCCGGGCGTGATGTGGTAAATATTGTAGGTTCATCTACTGTGTATCCATTTGCTACTGTTGTTGCTGAGCGCTTGGGCCGTTCAACAAACTTCAAAACACCAAAAATTGAATCGACCGGTTCCGGTGGTGGTTTAAAGCTATTTTGTAAAGGTGTTGGTGCTGCGACGCCCGACATTACGAATGCATCTCGTCGTATCAAGCAGAGTGAATATGACGATTGCCAGAAAAATGGTGTAACAGAGATCGTTGAAGTACTGGTGGGCTATGATGGCATTGCGGTGGCTAACTCAAAGAAGTCAGTACAAATGGAGCTGACTCGAAAGGATCTATATATGGCGCTGGCCAAGCTGGTACCGGGTGCCGATGGTAAGCTCATCGAAAATCCAAACAAGACCTGGAAAGACGTCAATGCCAGCCTGCCTGCTATCAAGATCGAAGTACTGGGCCCACCACCAACATCCGGTACGCGCGATGCCTTTGCAGAACTTGCCCTCGGCGGTGGTGCGAAGAAAATTGATGACCTGAAAACCTTGCGTGGCATGAAAGCTGACAAGAAAGACGATATCCTGGCCATGATGAATAAGCTGGGTCTGTCATCGGGTCTTTATGATGAGCTGGAGAAGAAGAAAGGTAAGGCGCCAAAAGGCAAGGACATTTTCAAGGCCGTTGCTTATGCAGTACGTGAAGACGGTGCCTATATTGAAGCAGGCGAAAACGACAACCTGATCGTCCAGAAGCTGGTTGCCAACCCAAATGCTATGGGTGTGTTTGGCTTCTCTTTCCTCGAAGAAAACGGTGACAAGGTACAGGGTTCAAAGATCGATGGTGTTGCACCAAGTTTTGAATCAATTGCTAGTGGTGACTATCCTGTCTCGCGTCCGTTATACTTCTACATCAAGAAAGCACACGTGGGAAAAATACCTGGTATTCAGGAATATGCTGAAGCCTTTGCATCTGATAAAGCGATGGGTGACGACGGTTATCTTCCTGAAAAAGGCTTGATCCCTCTGAATAAAAAAGAACTAGAAAAGGTCCAGGCAGATATTAAAAATCTGAAGACTCTGGCACTGTAAGTATGGCCAGGATTATATATCTCTGAGCCTTGGTTAAGCATGTGCCACCATTGTGTGGCACATCTTAACTTTTTTATTTTAACCATGGGTTGAATAATGCAATCATCGATGACAGTGCTGGTATTGGTAGTACTGGCTGCAATCAGCTTTATCATGGGGCGCTATCGCTCACGACTGTTAGCAGCTAATAAAGGTGGAATCAAGATTTTACATTCCCTGCCAAAGCATTATGGCTATATGGCAGCAATCTGGGCCGCTATTCCTGCAATCATCTTACTGGCAATGTGGATTGCTTTTGAGCCTGGTGTCATTCGCGGTATGGTTGTCGAAAGTTTACCTGCAGAAATTCAGCAGTTGCCTAAGAGTGAAATCGGTCTTTACTATAATCAGCTTGTAAGCTATGCCAAGGGGCACATTGATGCCACTAATGTAGATAAGGCCCAGGTTACAGCAGCGGGCTATTACAATTCACTGTTGTCCACCAGTCATATATTGAAAGCAACCCTGGTCATTATTCTCTCAGTCATGGGTGGCATGCTGGCATTAAGGCGTATCAGTCCATCACTACGAGCTAGAAATCACGTTGAGAATGTGGTCCAGTCGCTCCTTTTTATCTGTTCCTTTATTGCCGTGCTGACAACCCTGGGCATCGTCCTTTCAGTTCTGCTTGAAGCCCTGCGTTTTTTTGAAATTATTCCAATTACCGACTTTATTTTTGGCCTCGAATGGAGCCCGCAAATGGCAATCCGCACCGATCAGGTTGGAGCTAGCGGCTCATTCGGCTTCCTGCCGTTATTTATCGGGACCTTGCTGATTTCATTGGTGGCGATGCTAATCGCGGTACCGATCGGCCTGATGTCAGCTATTTACATGTCCGAATTTGCATCTATGCGTTTCCGTAGTGTGACCAAACCTGTGCTGGAGGTTCTTGCCGGTGTGCCCACAGTCGTTTACGGATTCTTTGCAGCATTGACGGTTGCACCATTCATACGAAACATAGGTGAATCACTGGGCATGGATGTCTCATCCGAAAGTGCCCTGGCAGTCGGTATTGTAATGGGTATTATGATCATCCCGTTTGTTATGTCCTTGTCAGACGACATTATTAAAGCAGTACCGGATACGATGCGAGAGGCATCGCTGGGGATGGGTGCAACCATGCGCGAGACAGTAGTCAAGGTACTTTTCCCCGCTGCCTTACCGGGTATTGTAGGGGGTATACTACTAGCTGTTTCGCGTGCTATTGGTGAAACCATGATTGTGGTAATGGCGGCTGGACTGTCTGCCAAATTGACAGTGAATCCCTTTGAAGCAGTAACCACGGTGACCGTACAGATTGTTACCCTGCTTACCGGAGACCAGGAATTTGACAGTCCGAAGACATTGGCAGCATTCGCCCTCGGGCTAGCATTGTTCTTTGTTACGCTGGTACTGAATGTCATTGCCTTGGTAGTCGTCAGGAGATATCGAGAGCAGTATGAGTAACAATAATTCAATAGACACTACTGAGAAAATCAGAGCGACTCTGCAGAAACGCTACAACAGGGAAGCGAGGTTTAGATGGTATGGCAGGCTTGCAGTCCTGACAGGTTTCGTGTTCCTGTGCATACTGCTGGTAGATATTGTTATTAAGGGACTGCCTGCATTTCAGCAGAACTTTATCGAAATTGAGCTCGATCTTTCAAACGAGTTGCTGGGTGTTACAGAGACACCCGAAAAAGAAGAATTATATAAAGCTGATTACCTGAGCGTGATAAAAGACGGTCTGCGCAATACCTTTCCGGACGCGAAAGGGCGCAAGGATAAACGCATGCTTTATCGTCTGGTCAGCTTGTCTGCCGAGTATGACCTGCGAGACCAGGTGATGGACAACCCCGAGCTTGTTGGTCAAAAAAAGAAATTCTGGTTAAGAGCGCATTCGGAGGCCGATAGCTATTTAAAAGGCAATGTTAAAGCTGGCCTTGATGAATTAGATCGACGAATTAAGGACAAACAGATTGCATGGCTGGATGTACTGCGCAAGGAAGGACGCACCAATTCACGATTCAATACCCAATTCTTTACCGCTGGAGATTCTCGTGAACCTGAAATGGCCGGTATCAGGTCAGCACTGATGGGTTCCTTTCTGACTCTGATCGTTACCTTTATGTTAAGTTTTCCTGTTGGTGTGGGGGCAGCTATTTATCTCGAGGAGTTTGCTCCCCGCAACCGCATCACAGACCTGATAGAGATCAATATTAATAACCTGGCAGCAGTGCCGTCTATTGTATTCGGCTTACTGGGGCTTGCCGTATTTATTAATTTTTTTGGCATGCCACGTTCTGCTCCACTGGTTGGTGGTATCGTTCTTTCTCTGATGACACTACCTACAATTATTATTACCTCTCGCGCAGCAATTCAGTCAGTGTCACCGTCGATACGAGAAGCAGCACAGGGAGTAGGGGCTTCTAGACTACAAACTGTCTTTCACCATGTATTGCCCGTAGCTATGCCAGGCATTCTCACAGGTTCTATCATAGGAATGGCTCAGGCGCTTGGAGAATCGGCACCTTTGTTAATGATCGGCATGGTCGCGTTTATAATGGATACCCCTTCTGGAATAACAGACCCATCAACAGTGTTACCTGTGCAGATTTATCTGTGGGCAGATAGCCCGGAACGTGGATTTATAGAAAAAACCTCTGCGGCTATCATGGTTCTAATGGGTTTTCTCATACTGATGAATGCAGTGGCTATTTATTTACGCAGACGTCTTGAGAAAAAATGATCAGAATTAGTCAGATATTTCTCAGCATACATACTATGATAGTGAGGTTTACAAGATGACTGGTACAATTGCTGCAACTGCCGATACTCCTGTAGAGATCAAGTCGGGCGAAAGAGGAAACAGAGAAATTATGACTGAAGACAAACTCGAAAATCTTCGTGAATGTGATATACGCGAGTCAGCGAAGACTGCAGAATACGAGACCATCGGAAAACCGTTTGTCGATGCGGCAGATGTGAAGATGAGTGCCCGTAGTGTAAATGTCTTCTATGGTGAAAAGCAGGCGATCTATGATGTTTCTCTAGACATAGGCAAAAATGAGGTAATTTCGATGATCGGGCCTTCCGGTTGTGGTAAGTCAACCTTTCTGCGCTGTCTAAATCGTATGAACGATATAATTCCAATATGTCGAGTGAATGGAGAAATAACGCTGGACGGTGAAGACATCTATGATCGCTCTCAGGATACTGTTCTGCTGCGTGCTCGGGTTGGCATGGTGTTTCAGAAACCCAATCCGTTCCCAAAATCAATCTATGAAAATGTCGCTTATGGTCCCCGTATTCATGGACTTGCCCACAACAAGGCAGAATTGGACGATATAGTGGAGAGCAGCCTCAGCCGTGCCGGGTTATTAAATGAAGTCAAGGATATGCTCAGTAAGCCAGGAACAGGATTATCCGGAGGCCAGCAACAACGACTCTGTATTGCCCGTGCAATTGCAGTGAATCCCGAGGTGATATTGATGGATGAGCCGTGTTCAGCACTTGACCCAATTGCTACAGCTCGTATCGAAGAATTAATCGATGAGCTGAAAAGTAATTACACCATTGCCATTGTGACGCATTCCATGCAGCAGGCTGCACGTGTGTCTCAGCGTACAGCCTATTTTCATCTTGGAAAACTGATCGAGGTCGGCGAGACCAGTCAAATTTTTACTAACCCCGAACATGAGCTGACTGAAAATTATATTACTGGCCGTTTTGGCTGAGTTACCGAGGAATTAAGAGATGGAAAATTTGCATATCGATCAGCACATATCGCACAAGTACAATGAGGAACTTGAAGATATTGGAAATAAAGTGCTGACCATGGGGGGCATGGTTGAAAGCCAATGTCGCCTGGCTTTGGAAGCTCTAATAGAGGGTGATAGTGGAAAAGCCGAGGTTGTAGCCACGGGTGATTATAAGATAAATAAATTGGAGGTTGACATCGATAAGGAATGTACAGACATCCTGGCAAGAAGACAGCCCACGGCCAGTGACCTGCGTTTTATCCTTACTGTCATTAAAACTATTACTGATCTTGAGCGTATAGGTGATGAAGCAGAAAAAATAGGACGTTTTGCACTAAAACTGGCCAATAGCCATGAGCCTCGATCTTATTACACGGATATTCTTCACCTTGGCGATACCGTCATCAAAATGCTGCATGATTCACTCAATGCATTTGCCCGAAAGGATATTGAAATGGCAGTAGAAATTGCTTCCCGTGATCCCGAGGTGGATCAGGAGTTTGAACGACTGTCTCGAATGCTGATGACACATATGATGGAGGATCCAAGGGAGATCAGAGATGTTTTACGAATAAACTGGTGTGCACGTTCTCTGGAAAGAGTCGGTGATCATTCAAGTAATATCTGTGAATATGTTATCTACCTGGTCAAAGGCATGGATGTTCGTCACATCAGCCTGGAGCAGATTCAGGAGAGAGTCGGAAAAAATAAACATGACCGGTGACATTTACAGAATTTTCTCAATATTCTGAAATATTTTTATTGTAGTGATTATCAGGCTATGCTGTTACAGGATCTACCATATATGAAGCGATGGCGAATGTCTGTACTGTAAAGAAAAGTACATCTTTAAATTGTGTAGGGTTAAAGGTAATCATAGCCGTGATGTACAGATAAGTTGCAGGGACTGAAAAAATTATCCTGTGTGGAACGCCAATGCTATCCATACATCCATATGTGGCTTCTTTGGCTTCTTGCTGCTCCCTTCCTGCTGCTCCCTTCCTGCTTGCCTGTCTGACACTGAAAACTTGGGTAGTGATTAATCGTTTTCAGTTTTTTCTCCTTTTTCTGCTTTTTTTACTTCCCTTGTGATCAGGTGGTTGATCCAGTTAGAAAGTGACCTGCCATCATTTTCGGCAACCTGCTTCGCTTTCTTCTTTAATTCCGGGCTGATGCGGAGATTCAACACCTTGGTTTTTGCCATTGGGGATTTCTTCTGGATCAGAATGATGAATTTATAAGTATATCATATGTATATACCTTGTAAATTTCGAATTAATGTTCTATACTATGTATACACATTGTGAACTAATTGAGGTGTTAATGTAATGAACATTGGTGTCGCCCGTTCGGAGTTGAATACGCCGCCAAGGGTAAAGTTGTCCGCGCTGGTCTACGAATCGATTGCCGTTTTAGCAGTAGGTATCGGCATAGTTGTACTGCTGGGATAGCAACTAGCATATCTGCATAGTGCCTGCGAGAGCAATCATATTCCCCAAGTGAGGTCCCATTGTTTAAGGCACGAGGTAGTGCTTCTATATAGTGCTTATTGATTCGAGAAGAGCTTTGTCGCCTGAAAGGTGAAAAAAAGGCCTCCAGAAGGAGGCCTTTAAATTAAAGCTTAATCTGACTAAAACTAGTCTGACTAAAACTAGCCGGCCAGTTTTTCCTTAATGGTGCTCACAACAACATCGCTGGATGTCGCATTCACATCCAGCAGCAGGCCTTCATCTCTATAGAAATCTACCAGCGGAGCGGTCTGCTCGTTAAATGTATCGAGGCGTTTGGTAATTGCTTCTTCTGTTTCATCATCACGCTGTATAGTTGGGCTGCCGCACTTATCACAAATACCTTCAACCTTGCTTGGCATGCTCTTGACGTTGTAAATCGCCTGGCATTCCGGGTTGGAACAGGTACGACGTGTAGTAAGTCGGTCAAGTATGACATCCTTGGGGACATTCAGGTTGACTGCGAAATCCAGGTCAATATTCAATTTTTCCAGCAAGGTCTTCAGTTCTTCTGCCTGTGGAATGGTGCGAGGAAAGCCGTCTAGCAGGAAGCCGCTTTTGCAGTCGTCTTCAAGCAGGCGCTCACCCATGATGCCCATTATTAGTGAATCAGGTACCAGTTCACCGCGGTTCATGTAACCTTCAGCTTCTTTTCCGAGATCAGTGCCGTCACGAACTGCACCACGGAGGATGTCACCGGTAGAAATTTGTACTGAACCGTCGATTTGAGTCAACAGTTTCGCAACAGTACCTTTACCGGCACCCGGGGCACCTAATAGAATAAGTCTCATTGAATGTCTCCTGTTTTAGATAGTCTTAGAATCAATAGTAATGGTGTAATCAAAAAAGCAGTTTCTTTTTGAATTAGCTCATATTATTTTTCATAATCATTTTTAAAGGGTGTTTATTTCACCAACTAGTATTTGTTTCACCAACTAGTAATATTCCGGCGATTAGCATGAAGCTGTTTCATGAAAATCAAACAGTTAATTTTACCTGTCTTGATGTCTGACGTCATATTTTTCTTTCACTTGTTTATCTTGACTGAAGTGATTTTAATAATCAGCAGGTCACAACAATAATGCACTCCATTCCCGGTCCCAATTATTGCTGTCATTTTGTCGATAGCGTCACCTGGGATCATGCTTGCTGCAGAAGTGGAAGTTCTTCATCATCGCGGAAAATAGGTAGTCATTGGAAGAAATGGCAACCGTGTAGCTCAAGGACAGGGCAGAGTCGACAAACTACACGCTGAGGGCATGTTGGAGATATGGATGAGAAAAGCAAAGGTGTGTCATTGTTGTGCGACCAGTTGCTGCGCCTGGAAATTTACTCAGCGCGATACGGCTACCACTTAAATCCAGCTTTGGGGGTCGAAAACTTTGTCTGCAGATCCGATCATTCCTGTCTACTGCAGCAATAAAGAAAGCTGACAAACCGGCGAATCTCGGCAACTGGCTGATGAACTAAAAGTATTCGATTATCTTGACGATTAGAATGATAGTGCACAGACAGATTGCACAGGCCAGTGAGATTTTCAATGCAATGATTAGTTTTTTGTTCATGCTGTTTTCATCGAGGCGTGCATAGTATTTTCACAATACGCTGATGACACTCTTTTTGCCACAGACATCAATAGGCTACACAAACCTTAGCGGTATCTTTCTATTGCCTATAGGTGTGCATATGTCCCGCTTCTCGTGATAGAATCTTTCAGTTAATAATGGTGTTCATATAAGAGTCCTTGAGGGTGTCGCGTAAGGGGCCGCGGATACCTAATTTTGCCAATCTGTCGGCTCATGAAACGCGGAAACTACATGGAATCATTCGCCAGGGAAACTATCCCCAGTAATCTTGATCAGGAGATGCGCCAGTCCTATCTGGACTATGCGATGAGTGTAATCGTCGGGCGCGCTTTACCGGATGTCAGGGATGGTCTGAAGCCAGTCCATCGACGTGTGCTCTATGCTATGCATGAGCTCAACAATGACTGGAATAAGCCTTACAAGAAGTCAGCTCGTGTCGTCGGTGATGTGATTGGTAAATATCACCCACATGGCGATACTGCAGTCTATGACACCATCGTACGAATGGCGCAGCCTTTCTCCATGCGTCATATGCTGATCGATGGACAGGGTAACTTTGGTTCAGTTGATGGCGATTCTCCGGCGGCCATGCGTTACACTGAAATCCGCCTGTCAAGAATTGCTCACGAGTTGCTCGCAGATCTCGACCGGGAAACGGTTGATTTTGGTCCAAACTATGATGAGACCGAGACCCAGCCTCTGGTAATGCCAACGCGGGTGCCCAATCTGCTGGTAAATGGTTCGGCCGGCATAGCGGTAGGTATGGCAACTACCATT